>DATGJX010000096.1:0-35150 GCA_035294905.1 Vulcanimicrobiaceae bacterium
GCAAACGCTCGCGAACGCGGGGTTCATCGTGTTTGCGGGTGTGCGAAGTGAAGCCGATGAGCACCGCGTTTCGGAGGTGCACGACAACGTGCGCCCGCTGCTGCTCGACGTCACGATGCAAGAGCACGTCGCCGCAGCCGCGCAAGCAATTCGCGCTGCAGCGGTTCCGCTGCAAGGCGTCGTCAACAACGCAGGGGTTGCGGTCGCGGGGCCGCTCGAGTATCTGCCGCTCGATGAGTTCCGCCGTCAATTCGAAATCAATCTTTTTGGTGCACTTGCGGTAACGCAGGCCATGCTGCCGTTTCTGCGCGAAGCCGGTGACGGACGCATCGTCTTCATGAGTTCCGTGTCGGGCCAAATTACCGCGCCGTTTGTCGGGCCGTACTCATCGTCCAAGTTCGCCCTCGAAGCGATGTCCGACGCGCTGCGCATGGAACTCTCGCCATTCGGCATTCGCGTCAGCGTCGTGCAGCCCGGCAACGTACGCACGCCGATTTGGCGCAAAGGCCGCGACGCAAAAGACGCGATGGCCGCACGCATGCCGCGCGAAGCCCTTACGCATTACGAAGAATCGATTGAAGCGCTCGTTCGCGTAACCGAAGAGGAAGAGCGCACGGGCATCGAGCCGGCGATCGTCGCAGAGGCCGTGCTGCGCGCGCTCACGAGTGCGCAGCCCAAAGCGCGCTACCCCGTCGGCAATCCGCCGGCGTGGCAGCGGCGCATGGCTTCATTGTTGCCCGAACGCTTGCGCGATCGGTTGATTTTGCGAACGATTACGAGGCGCTAGGGTTTCTCGTAGAACAGCATCAGTTTTCCGTTCGCAACGTGAACGCCGACAATTTGGCTCGTGGTCATCTTGTTGTCGGACAAAAACTGCGCGACGGTGATGCGTTGATTCGTGTCGGCCGTTATCGTCATGCGATTCAGCGCGTTGCGCAGAGTTGCGAGTTCCGACTGATTGTGCGAGATCGCGCCGTTGAGCTGACTCGGATCCGCGCCGCTCAGCTGCGCGACGTTCACCGGTTGCAAATTGTTTGCGGAAGTGCCGTTCATCGCTTGCATCTTCGCGATTTCGTCGCGCATGTTGTTGAGCGAAGCGATCACGTCGCCGAAGCTGGGCTGCCCCGGCATCGTTGCGGTTTGCGGCGCCGCGGCGGGCATCGCACTGGCCGCGGGCATGGGCGCCGTCTGCGCGAATGCTGCAAGAATCGCGGCTATGATAATGTGCATGCTTGTTGGCCTCCGAAGTAGATTCGCGCTTTTTACCGCAGCACGCGCACGCTAAACCGGACGCGCCGCTTGCCTACCCCTATCGGCCTTGACCGTCCCGTCCAAAGCATCACGGGCCGCTGACCAGTGCATCCACCGCTACCCCGTACTCGCGGTGCAGCCTACCCGTCGAGCGGCTCACCGACGAAACGGGCACGAGCGCATCGATGCGCCACCCGTTGGGAGCGCTCGTCGAGATCTTTACGACTGCGCGCGTCGCGGCGACGCGAGATGCAGTTCCGACGATTTGCGCATACCCGTTGACGGCGCCCCCGCTGCTTTCAATCGGTACGACACGCGTGGCATCGCGGCTCGGCGCTCCGGCCGCTTCGAGCATCGCGTTCACGGCTTGATCGAGCGGCGCGAGCAGTTCATTCTGCTGCGCGCCGGCAAAGCCGGCAGCGAGCATCGCAAACAGCGCGATAAAGACGGCGACTTTCATAGCAAGCTGTTCCTCTCGACTGCGCTCGAGGTCCTTCGACGCAGCCCTGTGCTGAGGAATCGAAGCCTCAGGATGACAAACGGGGGTGCCGTCAAAACAGGCCGCGATGGCCTTTGATTCGTTGCGCGCCTTCGTGGACGCGCTCGAACGTTCGCGCGAACTGCACCGCATCGATGCCCCGGTCGATCCAAACTTGGAGATCAGCGAAATAACCGACCGCGTCGTAAAGAGCGGCGGTCCCGCGCTGCTCTTCACGAACGTGCGGGGCTCACGTTTCCCGGTGCTCACGAACCAATTCGGCTCGCGCAAACGCATGGCCATGGCCCTAGGCGTGAAGACCTTAGACGAAGCCGGAGATCGCATCCGCAGCCTGCTCGATCTCTCCATTCCGGCAACGGCCGTCGAGCGTATCGGAAAACTGCTTTCGCTGGCGCCGCTGGCCGCCGCCATTCCGAAAACGGTGAACGGCGGCAGCTGCCAAGACGTCGTGGTGGACCAGCCGGATCTCGCGCAATTGCCGGTGCTTACCACGTGGCCGCTCGACGCGGGGCCGTTCATTACGCTGCCGCTGGTGATTACGAAAGATCCGCAGTCGGGGCGCTTCAACGTCGGCATGTACCGCATGCAGGTCTACAACGCGTGCGAGACCGGTATGCATTGGCAGCGCCACAAGCACGGCCGCGCGCATGCAAAGAGCTGGGGCGATCGCATTCCGGTTGCCGTCGCCGTGGGCGCGGATCCCGTACTGACTTACGCCGCCACCGCACCGCTGCCGCCGGTGATCGACGAGTTTCTTTTTGCGGGGTTGCTGCGGGGAAAGCCCGTGAAGCTCGTGCAGTGTAAAACGGTCGATCTCAAAGTTCCCGCGGACGCGGAGTTCGTTCTGGAAGGGTACGTCGACAATACCGACCTGCGCACCGAAGGCCCGTTCGGCGATCATACCGGCGTGTACAGTCTGGCGGACACGTATCCGACGTTCCACGTGCAGTGCATCACGCATCGGCGCGATCCGATCTACGCTGCGACCGTCGTGGGCAAACCGCCGATGGAAGATGCGTGGCTGGGCAAAGCGACGGAACGCATCTTCTTACCGCTGCTGCAGATGCTGCTGCCTGAAGTGGTCGACATGAATCTGCCTGTCGAGGGCGGTTTCCATAACTTGGCGATCGTGTCGATCAAGAAATCCTACCCGGGCCATGCGAAGAAAGTCATGAACGCGCTGTGGGGACTCGGCCACATGATGATGCTCACCCGCATGCTCGTCATCGTCGACGCGGACGTCGACGTGCAGAACGTGCGCGAAGTGGCGTGGTTCGTCCTGAACAACCTGGACCCGCAGCATGACGTCGTGATGATTCCCGGGCCGGTCGACGATCTCGATCACGGTTCGTACACGCCGGCACTCGGGATGAAGATCGGCGTCGACGCAACGCGCAAAGATGCATCGGAAGGCTATCAACGCGAGTGGCCGCCGGACATGATCATGGATGAAGCCACACGCAGACGTGTGAGCGAACGCTGGAAGAGCTACGGCCTCGATCGGATCGAACGAATGCTCGTTCCTGATTCATGGTCCGGACAAGGAGAGCGCCCGTGGTCGTGAGCGCCCGGATCTTTCTCAAAGAAATTCGCATCGAGCACACGCTCTTTGCGCTGCCGTTTGCGTACGTCGGCGCCGTGTTTGCCGCGAAGGGCATTCCGTCGGGTCACGCGCTGCTCTGGATCACGCTTGCAGTCCTTGGCGCGCGTACCGCGGCGATGGCCGCAAACCGCTACTTCGACCGGGAAATCGACGCGCGCAATCCGCGAACCGCGCGACGCGCAGTTGCAAGCGGCAAGATGTCGCCGGCGGTGATGCTGTGGGCCTGCGCGCTCGGCGTTGCGCTGCTGCTCGTTGCGGCGTGGCAACTCAATCCGCTCTGCCTCAAGCTGCTGCCGCTCGCGGCGCTCGGCGTGTTCGCGTATCCGCTGTGTAAGCGGTTCACGTGGCTCACGCACTTCGTCCTCGGCGCCGTCGACGCGCTCGCTCCGCTCGGCGCATTCATCGGCGTCGCCGGAACCGTAACGTGGCCGGCGATGCTGCTCTTCTTCGCCGTGACGGTGTGGGTCGCGGGCTTCGACATCATCTACGCCTTGATGGATCTGCCGGTCGATCGCGAGCAGGGCATCAGCTCGCTGCCGGCGCGCTTCGGCGAGCGCAGCGCGCGCGTACTGCCCATGCTGCTGCACCTCGCGATGCTGCTGATGCTGGCTGCGGCAGGCATCCTCGCGCACGCGTCGTGGCCCTATGCCTTCGGCGTAGCCGCCGCGGGCGTACTCGTCGCCTACGAGGATCGCCTCTTCGAATCGGCGCAAAACGTTTTTGCGCTCAATGAGCGCGTCTTTACCGCAAATATGGCGTTTTCCGTGGTCTTCTTGCTAACGGTCATCGCCGGTTTCACGTTGGTGAGAATGTGAGCATGCAGCGCAAGGGTTTTTTACTTTCGGGCGCAGCCGCACTGGCGGGAGCTGCAGTTCCTTCGGCGGCGCGCGCGCAGTTTGGGCACTTCAACCAGCAGCTCACGATCGCGATCAACGTGCCGCTTTCGGGCGATCGTCAAGGCATGGGCCAGGAAATCGCGAGCGGCGTGCAAGGGGCGATCGATCAAGCGAATCTCTACGCCGGCAGTTATTCGACCTTGTTTACGATGCGCACGTTCGACGACATGGACGCGCTGGCGCAGGCAATGGTCAACGTGCAGTTTGCCGCATCCGATGCTACGGTGCTTGCCGTGATCGGCGGGGCCGACGGCAAGCTGCTCACTGCAGCGCTGCCGACGTACGCAAACAATCAGATGCCGCTGCTCGTTCCGGGAAGCACCGCCGATTCCGTGACCGCGCAAGGGTATCGCAACGTGTGGCGTCTGCCGACGGCGGATTCACAAGAGGGCCAGTTCTACGCGCGTTTTCTCGCCAAACGCAAACCCCAGCCGAAATTCGCGCTCGCGGTTACGCAGGACGGCGACTACGGCATGGACGTCGCTCGCGCATTCGTCGATCAAGCCAAGAGCGCCGGGATGCACGTCGACGGGTATCATTTTCCGATCGATAAACCGGACTACGCCCGAGCCGCGAAAGCGATCCTCACGCAGAGTCCCGATTACATCCTGCTTTGCGGAACGACGGACGACATGGGGCCGCTCATTCCCGCTTTGCGCTCTGGAGGTTATGCGGGGGCGTTCGGCGGCACCGAAGGCTTCTACAACCAAACGGCGCTTCAAAAGTATCCCGATGCGTTCGCCCAAGGCTTCATCTCGACGTCGTTCCCGCCGCTCGATCGCGCGCCGGACGTGCTTGGCGCGCTCACGAATTTCCGCACGCGGTATCGCGTGACGGCGCTCTCCGCGTTTGCGTACGCGGCGGCGCAGATCGTCATCACTGCAGCCAGGACCGGCGCCACCAACCGCTTGACGATGATGAGCACCTTGCAGCGCCCAACGTCATACAACACGCTCGTCGGATCGTTTCAGTTCTTGCCCACCGGCGACCCGGTGGACCCGAACGTGTACTTTTATACGATCGCCGACGGCAAGTTCAAATTCAGCGCGCCTGCGCACGCGACGTCATTCGTGCTTTGACGTGATGGGGAGGGTGCTGGGCGAGGGGCTCAGGCACCGTCTCCTCGTCGTCTTCGAGCATCAGAACGAATCGCAGCTTCCACGCGCCGAGCGCTACGCAAAACTTCGCCCCAAACAGTTCCATTTTAACGGCACTCCGCTCTGAGCTGCGCGCCCCTCATCGAAGATGGGGCCCCCAAACCTTGGGGCGCATGCGCGTTGGTGCCGACATGGGCTCTCCCCGAGGGCGCCCCTAGAGAACGTTGCATCATGTTATGCCTCCACGCGGCGCCATTGCGCGACCGCGAGCGCGAGATACAAGATGGTGAGAGCTGCGAGAGCTGCGACCGAAACTGCCAACCGAATCGGCTCGCTGCCGGCGTTATTTACGGCAGAGACTTGAATGCCGCTGCTATGGAATCCGACGTATGTGAGCGGATCGATGTACGAAACAGCCTGCGCGACTACATGAATCGCGGCGACGAGCGGATACGAAACGCCGCCGGTTGCAGCCGCGATACCTGGAACCATCCAGCCGAAAAGCCAGCCCAAGCCGATCACGACGCCGGGTCCGCGTTTGACTGAAGCGCTCCAGCCGTTGAGCGCGGCATACCAGCTGATCGGACCGAGAAACGCGAGGCCGATGTGCAATGCGGCGTCTTTCTCCCAGGTCAGGTGCGGCATGAAGAACAGGAGCAGCGCAAGCAGTGCCATGACGCACCACAGCAGCTGAGAGACCACGATGGCGACGAGATCGACGCCGAAGGCGCTCACCGCGTACTGCTCGCGTGAAATCGGTTTGGTCCACGCGAGTTCCAGATGGCCGTCGTTTTCCTTCGACAGCACGCCGCCGAGCATCGATGCGACGACGAAGCCCATGATGATGGATGTCAGTAAGAGAATGCCTACCGGCACGTCGCCCGATTGATTGGTGTTGACGACGATGTGTTCCATTCCGCCCTTTTTGTCGACGTCGCTCACCGAAAAGTTGGCGGCGGAGAAGTGATCCGTTTCCGATTTGCGCGCACTCGACGGTTCGACGATGTCGATGTGGAGATGGACGCCGCGTACGACCGAAACCGCGTGAATGTTCCGCGCGGGATCGACCAGCACGGTACGTACGCTTCCGTCGGGAAGCGTCGTGCGGGTAACATGTGCCGTCGGAGATTTCTCCAAGTTTCCAAAATACGTGCCGGGCTGGTCGAGGTGCGTGGTAAGCCGAGCGATGATGGCCATCAGCAGCAGTACGCCGAGGATGATCCCGACGACGCGCATCGAGCGCAGCGCTCGCAAATACTCGACAAAATAATGCATAATCAGACGCTCTCCAGGACGTCGGCAGTTTGATCTCCGCCGACGGCGCTCAAGAAGATATCTTCGAGGTTCAAATCCACGAGCCGAACGCTCTGCGCGCCCTTCGCCGAAAGCTCGTTCGCAATCGCGTCACCGCCGCTGCTTACCGTCACGCGCAAAATGCGTCCGGCCTTCTCGACGTGTGTGATACGCGCGTCCTTTGCCAATCCGTTGACTGGGATGCTGTCCGTCTCGAAGATGGCTTCCACGATCTTCGAGCCGGCTTTCAAATCGTCGACGGCGCCGCTCAACGCGATTTTTCCACCGTTCAGCACGGCGATGTGATCGGCGGCACGCTCTACCTGACCGATCTGATGCGACGAGAGGATGATTGTGGCGCCTTGTGCGGACGCGTCGATGATGAGTTTGAGCACCGAGCGCTGGTTTACGGGATCCAGACCGCTCGTCGGTTCGTCCAGCACCATAATCTCGGGCCGCAGCGCGAACGCGAGCACGACGGCGAGCGCGGTGCGCATGCCCTTCGACATGTTTCGCACTCGCTTGCGCGGTTCCAGAGAGAACAGCTGCATCAGATCGGCGGCGCGCTTTGCATCGAACCGCTTGAAGACGCGCTTTTGCATCTCCAAATGCTCGTCGGCGCTCATCCATTCGTAGAGAGCGCTGCGTTCGGGAACATAGGCGAGCTGTTCGAACGTCCGCGGCGTGAGCTGCTTACCGTCGTACAGAACGCTGCCCGAAGACCCAGCCGCCATGCCCAGCATACATTTGAACGTCGTCGTCTTGCCTGCGCCGTTGGGGCCGAGCAAGCCGAAGACGCATCCGCTCGGAATCTCGATGCTGACGTCGTCGACTGCGGCAAAGGAGCCGTAGCGCTTCGTCAGGTGCTCGATTGAGATACTCATTGTTCCTCCGGAAACCACCGCGCGAGCGCGGTCTCGAAGAGTGCACGGACTTGGCTTGCGGTCAAGCCGATCGATTTTGCTTCGCGCACGGCTTGCAGCAGCGATTCGGCGGCGACGTCCGCGGCGGCTGCGCGCGCGGTTTGCGTCGAACCGTTTGCTCGAACGAAGGACCCACGTCCGGGGGCGGTCTCGATCACTTCATCGTGTTCCAAATCGCGATAGGCCCGCGCGACGGTGTTCGGATTCACGGTCAGGTCGAGCGCCAGCTGCTTCACTGTAGGGAGCTGCTCGCCCGGAACCAGGATTCCGAGTGCCACCGAGCGTTTGATCTGCTCGATGATTTGGAGGTAGATCGGAACGCCGCTGCGCGGGTCGATCGTCAGGACCGCAGGCATGGGAGGCCCCGCTTAAATCTTCGGGCCCCAGCCGAAAAACAGGCTGCTGGACTGCTGCTCCAGCGGGAAGGACGGGCGGCGGCTCTCTTGATGGGTGGCCGGGAGTTGGCGGTTGAGCGTGATGGTCATTGTGATATCCCTCGAAACTTTCCGTCTAGTACCAATCTGCTGTTGTACTAGTACGCTCGTATAATAGCATAATGCGCCCAGACGTCAACCCCCCGCCCAAAAAAAATCGCGGCCGCAAATCTGCGGCCGCGAGTGGGTCAGGGTCTACTCGTCCTCTTCATCGGCCCGTTCGTCGTCCGGTGCCGGTGCCTCAGGAGGCGTGGGTCCGTGCGGATCAACTCGGAGTGCGCGCAACATGGCGTTTCCCTTCTTCAAGAGCCGGCTCGGCTGCCGCGCTCACTACGATACGTTCGCGTGGTTTTCCCGTGCTATGAAGACCGCGATCTCCGCGCGCGATCGAACACTTAACTTATTGAATATCGAAGCAATATGGTTCTCGACGGTGCGTTCGCTCAGCACGAGATGCTCCGCGATGGCGCGGTTGCTGTTGCCTTGCGCGACGAGCGTCGCTACCTCGAGTTCGCGCTTTGAAAGTCCCCCCGCGCTGGGCGCGTGCAGCCGCTGCTCGATGCGCAGCACTTCCGCCGCCGCGCCGCATTCGTCGTAGATGCGCATCGCCGCTTCGGCTTCTCCCGCAAGTTCCAAAGATTGCGCGCGGTACAGCGGCCAGCCGAGATCGGCGAAACCTTCGGCGGCACGCAGCGCGTGTTCCGCGCGTTGTGCACCCTTTGTGCGATACGCGCGAAAGAGCTGCATGCACGCGCGCCCGCTGCGGCTGCGCGTTTCCCACGGTTCCAAAAGTGCATGTGCGCGCTGCGCTACCGCATCGGAGCCGCCTCGCGCGGCAAGCAGCAGCAGATCGAAGTTGTTGCCGGCTTCCGTTAATCTGTGCAGGGTGCGCTCTATCAAGGCCGCAGCTTCGCTCTCGCGTCCCTGCGACATCATGTGTTCGGCGACGCCGGCGGCGACCGGACCGAAAACGGTTTGCGACTTTGACGCAAACGCGTCTTGAAGCAACTTCGGCCTTGCGCAGGCGCGTAATAGCAGCTCGTCACCGGTTCGCAGCGCAAGCGGTATCCCGGTTGACGCGACGCGAAACGCGTAGTGCGGCGAGTCGTTGATATACGGCAGAAGCGCATCGATGAGCCCGCGCGTCTCCGTCAGCTTTCCGCTGGTGTACATGATCCATGCTGCGGTATCGAGCAGCGCCTCATGGTCGAGCCCGGGATGCGATGCGATGATTTCGCGGCATTCCGCAATGAGTTTGAGCGCAACGTCGAACGCATCGATTTCGGACGCGACCGAAAGCGCAATGGCATTGAGATAGCGGCGCATCTGCTCTTTCGGCTCGAGTTTACGCGCGATTGCCAGACCGCGCTCCAGCTCCTCCAGCCAACTGCCGCCGCCGCGTCCGTGCACCTCGTATGCGGCGCGGGCTTCGTGAAAGCGCACCTGCGCCACGGCGCTCCCGTGCTCGTAGTACGGCCGCGCGCACTTCAGTGCATCGTCGGCTTCGTCAACCTGGCGATGATGCATCAAATGCCATCCCAGCAAACCGTGCAGTTCGAACGCGAGGCCCGGATCGCGCTCGGGATTCAAAAGATCCAACCCGGCCCGCACCGCCGAGATACAGCCGTCGTGATCGAGCGCGTGGAAGCGCCAGCGCGAAAGATCGATTGCCAGCTGCGCGGCGCGAGACGGTTCGCCGTGATCGCGCGCGTACTCGAAAAGTTTCGCGTAAATCTCCGTTGCCTGCCGGTACCGGCCTCCCGCGATGTACGTTTGCGCGAGCGCGTCGTAGAGCGCGCGCGTCCGCTCGCCGATGGGCCGCCCGTCAATCGCGCGCTCGTACAGAATCGCCGCGTCGTCGTATGCATACACGCCGGCAGCGCTCTGCGCCGAGAGCACGTTATAGCGTTCCGCGTTTTCGCGCTCGCCCGCCATCCAATAGTGATGCGCGAGCCGGGCGGTCAATTCATTCGACAGCTCCTGCGTTTCCAAACGGCGAGCGATGCGCGCGTGCAAATCGGCGACCTCTATGGAAAGCAGCTCATCCGTAATCGCGCGCCGGATCAGCGCGTGGCGAAACAAAAACCGCTCGCGCGATCCCGGCGCCTCGACGACGATGGCGGCGGCTCGCGCCTTGCGCAGTGTCGCCATGACTGATGCGAGCGGCACCCCGGAAATTTCCGCAACGGCGAGCGGTTCGAAAGCATCCATGGCCGCGCAAACGCGCAATACGTCACGATCTTGCTGATCGAAACGCGCAAGCCGGTCGTTGAGAAGGGCTTGCAGCGATACCGGCAACGCGCCGTGGAGTGAGGCGGGATTTTCAGCGGCGTGACGCGCGAGCTCGATGAGCAGTAGCGGATTTCCTTGACCCAGATCGCAGATGGTGCGGCGCACGCTAATCGGCAGCGCCGACGGCACGACGTCTTGGACGAGCAGCATCGAATCGCTCGTCGAGAGCGGACGCAGCTGCAGCATCGAGGATGCAGCGCGGGAAATCTGCGCAACGAGATCGCGCGATTCGGCGCGCTCGCCCACTTCACTGCCGCGATAGGTCAACAGCAACAGCGCGCGCAGCGCGTGCAGGTTTCGCACGGTGTGCACCAGCACATCGGCGGACGCGCGATCGATCCAGTGCACGTCTTCCACCGCGAGCACGAGCGGCGCGTTCGCCGCGTATTTGTCGATAACGGTGACGATTGCATCGAGCAGACGCCGCCGCTCCGCCGCATCGTCGTTCGAAGCGTCGAGCGGCTTGAATTCCAGCACGGGACGCAGCACGCGCGAGAGAGCTTCGTCATTCGCGAGCACTTTCGGGTACCGCTTGTCGAGCGCGACGAACAGATCGCGAATCGGTGCGTACGGCGCGCGCGCGTAGTCGAGTAAGCCCGCAGAGACGGCAGTGTACCCTTTCGGCAGCGCGGGCGTTCTGAGCAATTCCGCAAGCAGACGCGTCTTGCCGACTCCCGCTTCTCCGTCGAGCAGCACCAATGCGCCGCCGCTTGCGGACAAAGCGCGAGTTTGCTCGCGTATACGTTCGAGCTCTTCCGATCGCCCGATCAACGCAGCACCCGGCGAGGTACTCATCCCCTCATTCTTCGTCCGCTTTAGGGGTACACCCGCACGAAAGTTAGGGGTTTTCCCGGATGCTGCGCAAGCCGCCGGACCGGTACGATGCCTGCAGTTCAACTTACATGGAGCACCGGGACATGCACAACACCGACCTCGTCTGGGTCACCGACCGCGAACTGCAGGTTACGTCGCTATCGGCTCGGCTGCGCGACCTGCTCTTTCCGAGCGGTGTACCCTCCGGACTCCATGTGGGTGAACTATGGCAGCAGGACGATCCGTTCGGCATGATGCTTGTGGCCCATGAGTGGGCACTCGAAGGGGAACAATTAGCGTTCGATACCGAGCGCGAAGGCCGGCAATTCCTCATCGTCCTGGAGCCTCTATACGATTTGTCCGGTGCGATTACCGGGGTGGGTGGTCGTGCAACGCCGGGTGTGGGCGACGGGCAGTCTCGCTGGGAAACGACGGCGCTGGCAGAGGTGGAGCGCCTCTGCGGTGTCGGTACCTGGCGCACGGACCGCGAAACGGGCCGCACGCAATGGTCGGCCGGGCTCTACGAAATCCTCGGTGTAGATCCCGCTTGCGCTCCGGCCAGCCTGCGTGCGTACGATCATCCGGACGACTCGGCGGCCATCGAGGCGGAGATACGGGAAGGCGAAATTCGCGGGACCGGCTACCGGTGCGAGCATCGCATCGTGCGTCCCGACGGAACCGTGCGGTACGTTCAAGAGCAAACCCACACGGTGTACGACCAAGAGGGAACGGCGCGCGCCGTGGTGGGCAACATGCTCGACATCACTGAATGGAAGAATACCGAGGCGCAACTTGCGCAGCTCGCGCACTACGATCCCGTCAGCAACCTGCCGAACCGGCGCCTGCTCGAACACCGCCTGCAAACCTCGCTCTTGCGCGCGCAAACCGAGGAAACGCTCTGCGCAGTCCTCTTCATCGACGTCGACGACTTCAAACGCGTGAACGACACGTACGGACACGCGCGGGGTGACGAACTGCTCGCTCAGATCGGCACGCGGCTGAATCACTACGTGCGCTCGGGAGACACGGTTGCTCGGATGAGCGGCGACGAGTTCGTCGTCGTGCTCGACCGATTGACCAGCCACGACGACGTCCTGACGGCTGCGCGCAAGATCCTGCGCAGCTTCGAAGCGCCTTTTCATCTCGACGGGCGCATCGACTGCCGCGTCGGCGTGAGCATCGGCGTGGCAATCTATCCGGAGTGCTCGGCCGCGCCCGCGCACCTCGTCGATATCGCAGATCGCGAAATGTATGTAGTCAAGCGCAACGGAGGCCGTGGTATAAAGGTGGCATGCCCAGCCTCTTCCGTGGGCCGCTTGCCCTCACGTATGGCGGCGAACGCCTAGCATTTTATCTCACGCTGATTTTCGCGTTACCCGCGGCAGCCGCGATCGGTTTTTTCATCCACGAACAAATCGGCATGTCGCAGGTAGCCTTGTTCCTGGTCGTCGCGATGGTCTACGTAACGCTCGGGCGCGGGCGGCTCGTGGGAACGAGCGTACGTATCCATGAAATGCAGTATCCCCAGCTCTTTTCCGTGGTGAAGCGCTGCGCAGCGGCGCTGGGGTTGCCGATGCCGCTAGTCTTCGTGCGAGAAGATTACAACGTGCCGGTTCTTGCCGCGGGACTAGGCGACCCGTATTCGCTCGTAATCTCCAGCAACTGGATCGATCATTTCAAAGAAGACGAGATGACCTTCATGGTCGGACGCGAGCTCGGGCATATTGCATCCGGTCACACGCGCTTTACATCGTTGCTGAGCATCAACGGGAACGAAAACGCGATCATCTCGCTCATTTTCGGCGCATGGCTGCGCAGAACCGAATTGACCTGCGACCGCGTCGGGTTGCTGTGCTGCGGTTCGTTGGATGCGGCTACCCGCGGCATCGCCGTTGCCTCGTTTCACCACTTCGCGCGAGACATCGATCACCACGCGTTTGCACGTCAGCACCGCGAGATGGGCACGGACGGCATCTTCCGCATGGGTGAGTGGCTGGGCTCCATGCCATACGCGACGACGCGCGTCGATGCGATGAGAACGTTCATGGAGTCGAATCTCTATCGCGTGCACGAGGAGGAGTTCGTCAACCACAGCGCGAGCGAACCCGCACATTTGGTCGTGCGCGGCGAATCGAAAGTCGAGTCGAAAGACTGCGCGGGTTGGTGGCGCCGCTTCTGGTCCGTGCTCCTCGATCTCATCGTGATCGGCGCCATCACGGATATCGTCACGACGCGCGGGGAAGCGGCGTCGAAAGCGTCGCAACTGGTGTTTGCGAACGCCGGCTTGCACATCGCCGTGAGCAATTTCCAATGGGCCGGCCTTCTCATCTTTCTGCTGTACTGTCCGGTGCTCGTCGCTCTGGTCGGACAAACGCCGGGCATGCTGATAGCAGGATTGCGGGTCGTGCGAACGGATTTCGGACGCGTCGGAATCGCGCAAGCGCTCTGGCGCTATGCGCTCGTCGCGCTCCTTTTCTGGTATATTTTACCGCTCAGCCTCTTTTCACGCGTGTACGCCAACGACAAGTGGTCAGGCACGCGTCTGATAAAAACCGAGCGCGCTCTCGCGCGCACGGCTAACGCGTAATCGGCGTCTGAAGCGCGTTGCTGATGCGGTTCAAGCCGTTCACCGCGCCGATGAGCGCGAGGATCTCCACGATTTGCGCGTCGGTGAATTGCGCGCGCAACTGATTCCAAATCGCATCGGGCAGACCGCGCGCCTCGCGCGAGAGCGCAACCGCGGCTGAGAGCACTGCTTTCTGCCCTTCGCTAAACGCATCGCTGCGCGCAAAATCCCAAAGCGCGTTCAGCGCGTCCGTGCTTACGCCGGCTTCGCGCGCTTCGCGCCGGTACGCCGTCAGCGCCGGCTGGCAGAAATTCACCGCGGAGACCATGGCGGCGCACAGAGCCTTCGTTGCGCGCGGGACGCTGCCGCCTCGCAGGACCGCGCGGAGATAATCGGCTGCGGTGCGTGCGACTTGGGGGCACGCGGCAATCGTGGCAAAGAGCGCGCCGTCCGGAAGATCGCCGCCCGCCTGCGCATCGAGCGCCGGCAAGCGGGGCACTACGCCGGGCCTTGCGTGAACGGCCGGAAGCGCGCGTCGCCGCGAACCGGATCCATCCGCGGATCGATCGCAAGCATGCCGCCGAATTGGGAATGCCGCGCCCGCTCCAGCATGCGCAGCGCGTCCGTGCGCCGGCCCATTGCGACGAGCGCCGTGATGACGTCTTCCGGATCGACGCGATCGTCCGACGGCATGGCGCTTTGCGCGATGCGCAGTTGCATGGCTGCATCGACGTAATCGTGCGTTGCCCCATAGACGTGCGCAAGCAGCGCCGCCGCTTCGGGACGGCAGCCGGCGCAGCTGCCCGCGTACCGCTCGTACGCTGCAATTGCCGCGCGGTAATTGCCCAGCGCCTCATATGCAAGACCCATCGCCTGATACGCATCTGTGCGCTGCGGCGAGAGATCCAGCACTTGCTGCGCGTAGCGCACGGCCATGTGGTAGCGCCGCGACATGTACGCCGCTTCGGAGAGCCAATCGGTGGCGGCGACGGATTCGGGATCGAGTACCGCGGCCTGATGCAATTCATCGAACGCTTCGTCGGCGCGGCCCGCGTGCAGCAGCGCCATACCATACCATTGACGCGCGGGGGAATACGATGGATCGAGCGCGATCGCCCGGCGGTATTCGATTTGCGAGGCCGTATCGTGATGCTCTTTCTCTTCGACGAGTCCGAGCGCGGCGTGCGCTTCCGCTGAATCGGCATCGATTGCCAGCGCTTGATCGGCATACGCCTTGGCGCGCACGAACGCCGCCGCCTTCGGAAGGTTGCCGTATCCGTAGTCGCCTTCGATGGCGTACGCGACCGCAAGCCCGGCGTAGCCGCGCGGGTCGCGCGGATCGGTGGCTATCACCTGCCGGAAATACCGGAGGCTCTTTCCCACGCCGTCGGCAGTGCGCTGGTTCCAGTAGAACTTGCCCATTGCGTACAGCCGTTGCCCATCGGGCGATAGCGCCGGACCGTGCGAGGCGGCGTGAGAGGCCGCGACGCCCGCCAGGGTTAGCCCAACGGCGAGAGCGATCGCCGCCGCGATCGCCGGCATGGCCGCGACGCGGCCTCGCCGAACCGGCTGCGGCATCTCGGCCGGAGCGGTCACGTGAGCCTGCTCGAAGTGTTCGACGGAAACCGGCGCCACAAAGCGGTACCCGCGGCGCGGCGCGGTTTCAATGGCCTCGTAGTCCCAGTGCGTGCGAAGAGCCTTGCGCAGGACGTAGATGTTTTGCGCTAGGTTGGCTTCCTCGACGAACCCCTCGGGCCAAACGCGCTCCAGGAGCTCCGCCTTGCCCAGGACCTCGCAGGGATGCTCGACGAGCGCGAGCAGCGTCTCGACCACTTTCGGGCCGAGGGCAATCGGGACGTCGCCCAAGGAAAGCATCAACTGCTCTTTATCGAGCCGGAACGGTCCAAACCGGTACCGCGTCATCAGCGCCCTCCCTACATCAGCCGCCGATGGGATTTCTCAGGTCGATGCGTCTCGGCCTTGCCGGTCCTTTTCGCGTGGGGTCGGACGGCCGCTCGGGCGGGCGGCACGCATGGCGACGTTGCGTTTACAACGCGGTGCGCATTCCGATTGTGACACGCATCGTCGACGTGCGCTTTCATATGACGCGATCGGTCACGAAATAAAGAGAAACCGTCATACAATGAGCGTTGCGTTTTGCGCAAAAGTCGCATGAAACAAAAGTTGTATGCGCGTGGTATATGCGGTTGTAAAGTACAAAGTGAAAGGAATTCACCGTGAAACCCGCTGCGAAACAACAGCAAAAAATCCGAGTACAAGAACCAGAAGCGCGTCCTACGATTACGCTTGCACGCGTAATCACCACCGGTCCGGATACCGCCGCATTCAGCGGATGGGGACCGAAAGTGAGCGCCGGTAACATGTTGAAAACTTGGAATTAAGCAAACTTTAAAGTTTCATTCGTATGGTCGCGGTATCATACGGATGGAAAACGGGCAACGTTGTCCTCCACCAACAATGCCCGTTAGACTCCTTACCTCGTAGAGTGCAGCAAGACGGACTGGCAGTGACTCCACTACTGCCAGTCCAAATTTTTTTACTTGGTGCTCGTGGTTTGGCTGTTGGGTGGTAGTGGGTGTGCTAGGTCTACGAGAGATAGGGTTCGTGTGGGGTGACGGGGGTGAGGATGCGATCCATTGCGGCGAATACGGATGGATCGACGTCGAGGTCGCCGGCGGCGGCATTCTCTTCGACGTGCCGTGGAGACGTCGCGCCCACGATGACGCTGCTGACCGCCGGCTGACGTAAACACCACGCGAGCGCGAGCTGTGCGATGCTGCAATTTGACTCTTCAGCGAGAGGACGCAGTTTTTGCACCGCGTCGAGTACCGGCTGCGTGAAGTAGTCTTCCATCATGTCGGCGTTTGCGCCGGCTGCGCGCGTGCCGGCGGGGGGATGTTTCGCATCTTTGTACTTGCCGGTGAGAATGCCCATTGCGAGCGGCGACCACACGACGTTGCCGATACCGTAATGCTCGCTGGTCGGTAGCACGCGTTCTTCGATGCGCCGCCAAAGCGCACTGTACTGCGGTTGATTGCTAATCGGAACGGCCCATCCGCACGCGCGGCACAGATTCACCGCGGACGCGATCTGATCCGCATTCCATTCCGAGGTGCCCCAATAGAGAATCTTTCCGGCGCGCACCAAATCGTTCATCATCTCGCACGTTTCTTCGATCGGCGTCGTCACGTCGTAGCGATGGCACTGATACAAGTCGATGTAGTCGACCTGCAGGCGGCGCAGTGAATGATGGACTTGATCGCGCACGTGTTTGCGCGAAAGACCGCGCTCGTTGGGACCTTCGCCCATCGGGAAGTACACTTTGGATGCGAGCACGAGCTGATCGCGAGGCAGATCCTCGAGAATCGGTCCGAGCACTTGCTCCGCTGCGCCGCGCGCGTACACGTTCGCCGTGTCGATGAAGTTGACGCCGCGATCCCACGCGTCGCGCACGCATGCGCGCGCCTGCTCGGCGCCGACGTTTCCGCCGTACGTCAACCACGACCCCAGTCCGATGGTCGAGATCTGCAGACCTGAATGTCCAAGAAAACGATAACGTATGAAACGCCGCTACGGCACGAGAACGCGCAGCGCCTTCGGAAGCACCTCGAAGAGCGCGGGGGTCATGCCGGCCGGTTCGCCGTCCGCACTGATGTGATGCGCGTGGCGCGTCGCGATACGAAACTGCGCGGCGCGGCGCGTGCGCAAGCCTGCTCCCGACGACGGGTCGCGCACGATGATCTTGCGCACGAGCGAAACCGCATCGAGCAGATTGCGCGGCTCTATGCTATACAGGTCCAGCCAGCCGTCGTCGATTGATGCGTCTATGCGCTCGAAGATGCCTCCGAAATGCGCGTTGTTTGCAACCGTGATCTGCACCGTGCGTACATGCTCTCTGTGGCCATCGTATGAAAGGTGCGCGGAGAACGCCCGAATGTGCGGCAAGGTCTGCAACGCCGTCGAGATCACGCCAAGCACGCCGAAGCGCTGCTTGATCTCCGGCGTCTGCCGGCGCGCGATTCGCGTCGTCACTCCGATGCTCGCTTCGTTCACGAAATAGCAGCCGTTGACGCGGCCGAGGTCGATCGTGCGGGTGCGCCCCTGTGCCAGCGCTGCGCAGGCCTGCGCAGCGGTGGCGGGCACGCCGAGCGTCTTGGCCAAATCGTTGAACGTGCCGAGCGGAACGATTCCAATTGGAACATGGCGCTCGAGGGCCAGCGGAATGGCACCGATAAGCGTGCCGTCGCCGCCGGCCGCGATGACGGCGTCGACCGGCGCGCGCGTATCGCTGACGCACGAAATGCCGGCATCCTCGAGCATGCCGTAAACTGCCGCTCCCTCACGCAGCCCGAGGCGCGATCGCCGATTGAGCACGAGCAAGGCCCGCATCTGCGGGAAGTTGGCGGCATCCGTTCGTTTCACTTCACGAGCAGGGTTGCCGATATTGAGGATCGTGACGGCGTTAGGCACGAGCATCCTTCCGATGCTCGGCGGGTTCGTTTTCGGCGGTGCACTGATCGCTGCCGTGTTCCGGCGCGCGCCGGAGCGCTCCGACTTGCGCGCCGCCCTATTTCAGAAGTCACCCACGCCGATGTACATCTTCGATCGGCTATCGCTGCGCATTCTCGACGCCAATCAAGCCGCGCTCGACTACTACGGGTACGCGCGCGACGAATTTCTCGCGATGACGGCCGCCTCACTGGAGCCGCTCGCGCATGAAACCGAAACCGATGCCGGCGTTCTTCGCCATGTCGCCAAAGACGGCCGCGCCGTCTACGCCTCGATACACCGCTACGACTTAGAGTTCCGCGGCGCTGCGGCGCGCCTCGTGCACGTCGTCGACGTCACCGCGCAATACGAGACCGAGCAGCGGCTGCGCGAGAGCGAAGCGACACTGCAGCTCGCGCAGGAAGTGGCGCATTTGGGCAGCTTCGTGTATGACTATCAGGCGCACAACGGGTCGTGCTCGGCGGAACTTTGCCGTCTGCTCGGCGTGCAGCCTGGGGAGATCAAAGCCGGCGGTTTGTGGGATTTCGATCATCCCGAAGATGCGATGCGCGTGCGCGAAGAAATCGAGAGCGCGCGCAAGGGACGTCGCCAATACAAGAGCGACCACCGCGTCGTTCTACGCGACGGATCGGTGCGGCACGTCGAGGAACGAGGTTACTGGATCTACGATGAAGGCGGCGAGCCGATGCGCCTGTTCGGTACAATGCTGGACATTTCCGAACGCAAAGCCTCCGAAGCGGCGCTCGAGCATTTGGCTTTTCACGATCCGCTCACGAACCTGCTCAACCGCGCCGGCCTGCACGATCATCTCGCGCGTACAATCAAAGAGCGGCACGCGGCGGGGCTCACGCCGGTGTATCTGTTCGATCTCGATCGCTTCAAGACGATCAACGATACGCTCGGACACGTTGCCGGCGATCAACTGATCCTCGAAATCGGCCGAAGGCTCGCGCGGCAGCTGCGCCCCGATGAAGTGCTCGCGCGCACCGGAGGCGACGAATTCATGATCGTCTCACCACCGATGCCCGATCGGACCAACGTCTCGCTGCGCGCACGTCAGTTGCTCGACACGTTTGCCGCGCCGTTCACCGTCGCAGGCTTGGAGCATACGGTTTCCGCGAGCTTGGGTATCAGCGTCTACCCCCTCGACGCGCAAGAGCCGGACGCGCTGCTGCGCAGCGTTGACGTCGCGATGTACGCCGCGAAGGCGCGCGGCGGCGCAACGTTTCACTATTACACGGCGGAGTTGCAGCGCAGTGCGGAACAGCGTTTTCGCTTGGAAGCGGCGCTGCGCCGCGCGCTCGAGCGGGGCGAGTTCTCGCTGCATTATCAACCGGTCGTGTGTTCGCGAACCGGCAATATCATCGCCGTGGAATCCTTGCTGCGCTGGAACGATCCGTTCGCGGGCCCCGTGCCGCCGGGCGCGTTCGTCCCGCTCGCCGAAGAAACCGGCTTCATCCGCCGCATCGGCGCGTGGGTCTTCGAGCAGGCAGTTGCGCAAGCCAAGCACTGGGTCGATGCCGGATCTCCGATACGCGTCTGGATCAACGTCTCGCCCGCGCAACTGCACGACGCGTCGTTGCCGCAAGCATTAGCGGAGCTGCTGCGCATGCACGACATCGACGGTTCGCTCATCGGCCTCGAACTCACCGAGAGCGCGTTCATCAACCACGAACGTGACTTGCTCGCGACGCTCAATCAGATCCGGGCGCTCAAGGTGCATCTTGCACTCGACGACTTCGGCGTGAAGTATTCATCGCTCGAATACCTGCAGCGTCTGCCCATAGACACGATCAAGATCGATCGTGCGTTCGTCAACGACATCGCGAGCAATGCATTCAACGCGTCCATCGTTCGGGCGATCGTCAGCGTCGCGCACGACGTCGGCTTTCACGTCACGGCGGAAGGCATAGAATCGGCTAGCGAACTTGCGATTCTCAACGCGCTCGGATGCGACGCGTGGCAAGGGTTTCTATTCAGCCGGGCGCGTCCGCCCGAGCAGATCGACGAACTCATCGGCGCCGAAGCGCGCTACGCGACGCCGTAACCGTCGTAACTGCCCAGAAAGGGACTCGAACCCCCACGGCCTTGCGGCCACTGGTACCTGAAACCAGCGCGTCTACCAATTCCGCCATCTGGGCATACCGCCACCCTTCGACATGCTCAGGGTGACACGGGACGACCGAGGCCGATTCGAGAGGCGAATCGCCAGCCCTCTTCGTGAAACCGGCGCAGTTCCTACAGGGTTGTCAGCGGCACGATGTCTGCCTCCGTACACCTTATCTCCGACGAACAGCCCCTCACGCCGCTTGATGCGTACTCACAAGCCGTCGTTCATGCCGCCCAAACGGCAAGCCCATCCGTGGTCGCTATCGAGGTTTCCACGGGTCGCCGCCGTGCCAACGGGTCGGGATTCATCTTCACGCCCGATGGTTTCGTGCTGACCAATTGCCATGTGGTCCAAGGCGGTGAGCACATCACCGTATCGCTGCTCGACGGGCGCGAGCTCCCGGCGCGGCTCATCGGCCTGGACGAGCACACCGACCTTGCGATCCTGCGGCTCGACGCACCGAATATCGTGCCCGCGCGCTTAGGAGACTCGGCGGCACTGCGCCCAGGGCAGCTCGTCGTTGCAGTCGGCAACCCGTACGGACTTCAGTACACCGTCACGGCCGGGGTCGTCAGTGCGCTCGGCCGCTCGCTGCGCGCGCAATCGGGACGCCTCATCGACAACGTGATTCAGACCGATGCTGCGCTCAATCCGGGTAACTCCGGTGGGCCGCTCGTGACGGCCGACGGTGCGGTCGTCGGCGTGAACACCGCCGTTTTCCCCGGGCAAGGCATCTGCTTTGCCATCGCGATCAACACCGGCAAGCTCATCGCGGGGATGCTGCTTCGCGACGGGCGCGTGAAGCGCGGCTACCTTGGCATCGCGGGGCAGGATTTGCGCGACGGGGGCGGATTGCAGATCCTCTCGGTCGAGCCGGGAAGCCCGGCTGAAACGGCCGGATTGCGCGAAGGCGACGTTCTGGTTTCATTCGAAGACGAGAAGATTGGCGGCATCGACGACCTTCATCGCAAACTGACGCTGCTCGACCTGCGCCGCAGTTATCGTCTCACCATCGTTCGCAAGCGCGAACGCATCAACACGATCATTCTGCCAATCGACGCTTCGGATACGGTGTGATTCAACGCTTACTGCCGATCCTCGGCATCACGTTCATCGACATTCTCGGCTTCAGCTTGCTGATTCCGCTGCTGCCGTATTACGTGATTCATTTCGGTGCCTCGGCGGTAACGGTGGGCGTGCTCTTCGCCCTGTTTTCGTTTTGCCAACTGATCAGCGGCCCGATTTGGGGGAATCTCTCCGACCGCATCGGACGCAAAGGCGTGCTGGTCATCAGTCAAATCGGCGCGACTATCGGATGGGCGATGCTCGGGTGGGCGCCGACGATTCTTTGGGTCTTCATCGCGCGCGTCATCGAAGGCTGTTCGGGCGGAAACATCGGCGTCACGCAAGCCTACGTCGCCGACCTGGTCGAAGCGAAAGATCGCGCGCGAGCGTTCGGGTACATCAGCGCGACGTTTGCCGCCGGCATGGCGCTCGGCCCGGCGCTCGGCGCGCTGCTCTCGATGCACGGCTATGCGATTACGCTGTACACCGCCGCGGGACTGCAATTCATCACGCTGATCATCACGCTCATCGTGCTGCCCGAGTCTCGCGCAAAAGTCGAAGGTGCGGTTGCCGGGCCGGTCGAGATTCTCCGCACGTTCAAGAACCCCGCGCTCTCACCGAAACTTTGGCAAAAACTCGCGCTTTCGCTCGCGCTTTACGGCTGGTTCGGCGTGATGGCGCTGTATTTCAAGCAGCAGCTGCACTTCGATCTGCGCGACACGTACCTGTTCATGATCTACATCTCGGTGCTGAACGTCATCGTGAATGCGTTCGTATTGGGCCGCCTTTCCGATAAGATCGGCAACCGCTCAATGTCGACGATCGGCATCGCGGCGCTCGTGTGCGCGCTCGCGTTCGTACCGTTCGTGGACGGCGTGTGGCAGCTCGCAATCATGTCCGGATTTTTCAGCATCGGCATGGCGTTCGGCAATACCGGAATCATCGCGCTGATCAGTGCGACTGCCGACGAGCGGCTGCAGGGCACCGTGCTGAGCGTGACGTCATCGCTCGATTCGTTCTCGGGCATTTGCGCGCCGCCGCTCTCGACGGGGCTGCTTGGCGCGCTCGGTTCGCGCTACTCCGCGTCGTCGTCGCTGGTGTTCGCACTGGTTGCTCTCGTGCTTGGCGTGCGCGCGCAGACGACGTCCGACGTTTCCCTTCGACAGGCTCAGGGTGACACGGGCGCAGGGTGATGCGCTCTTAGGCTAAGCGCTTTTCTTTTTGCGTCCGCCTGCGGGTGCGGCACCGTGTGCTGCGCGTTTTGGAGCCTGCGCGGCTCGTCCGGCGCGCTGCTTCTTGCTTTCGTCCAAGCTCTGCTGCAGCACGTCCATGAGGTTGACGACCTTCGACGGGCGCGGCGCCTTCTTCGGCTGCGGCAGCTCTTTGCCCGCGGCGCGTGCCTCGATCATCGCAAGCAGTTCGTCGTGGTAGCGGTTCGTGAACTTCTCCGGTTCGAATTCGTCGACGCTCATCGAATCGATCAGCATCTTCGCCATTTTCATTTCGGGCTCGGGAAGTTTGATCTCGGAGGGAAAGTCGAGATCCGACTGTTCGACGAGTTCGTCCGCCCAGTGCATCAGCTCGAGCACGAGCGCATCGCCGTCGGGTTTGACCGCAGCAATCGTTTCTTTCGTGCGAATCACGACGCGCGCTATCGCGACCTTGCCGGCTTTCGCGAGTGCTTCGCGGAGCAACGCGTAGGCATGGCGGCCCTGTTTGGTCGGCTCGAGATAATACGGCTTGTCGAAGAACATCGGATTGATCTTGTCGAGTTCGACGAACTCCAGAATGTCGACGCTTTGCGTGGCTTCCGGATTGACTTTCTTGAAGTCTTCGTCGGTGAGAATGACGTACTCGCCCTTCTCGTATTCGTAGCCTTTGACGATCTCGTCCCAGGGCACCGGCTTGCCGTCGACCGCGCAAATGCGCTCGTACTTGATGCGCCCTTCGTCCTTCTTGTGCAGCATGTTGAACGAGAGTTCGTTCGCGCGTACCGCGGTGAAGAGTTTGACGGGGATCGTCACCAGCCCGAAATTTATCGACCCCGACCATATCGCATGAGCCATTGATTCTTACAATCTCCCTCTGCCGATCCGAGACGGCAGGGCTCCATTATACCCTACGTGCGAAAGGCCTCGACTTCGCTCGGCCATCCTTCGACGAAGCCTGTCCTGAGGTATCGAAGGATCGGGATGACAAACGGGCCCAAGCGCGCTGCGCTTTCGCGAGAGCGGGTTCGAGACGTGCCTCCTTCCAGGCACGACCACCCCACAAATCGCCGACCTTTTCCAACCGTTTGCGGGCATTGCGAATCGTCCACTGGCCGATGAAGGTCTCGGGGTTGCCGCGCTTTTTCACCAGGTCTTCGACTTCGGACCAGTCAAGCGGCATCGATACCGGCGCGCCGTCGCGCGCTCGTACGACATACGGCGGCACGACGGTCTTACCGCGTGCAACTTGCCCCCAGTCCAAATACACCGCAGTTTTGGGACGTTTCTTGATGCTGCGCTCGACGGTCGTCAGATCCGGGAGCGCCGCGGCAACGTGCTCCACCGCAATCTCTGCGAATCGCCGCGCGGTTTCGAAATCGTAATCGTTCTTGAGCGGCACGACCAGATGCATGCCGGAACCACCCGATGTTTTCACGAGCGCAGTCAATCCGATCTGGGCGAGCATATCGCGGAACGCGATGGTGACGCGGGCAAGCGTGCCGAGCGTGGTGCGCTCGCACGTGTCCAGATCGAACAGCACGTAATCGGGGTGCTCCGGCGTCGGCATGTGCGAGTACCAGGTGTGCAGTACGATCGATGCGAGGTTCGCGCACCATGCAAGCGTCGCTTCGTCGTTGCACAGCAGATATGCCACCTTGCGCGATTTCTGATCCGCCGAAAGCGAAACCGTCGGAATCCATGCGGGCGTAAAACGCGGCGCCTGTTTTTCGAAAAACGACTGCGCGTCGATGCCGTCCGGCCACCGCTGCAGCGTCAGCGGCCGGTCCTCGAGGTGCGGCACGAGCCACCTCGCAACGCAGCGGTAATAGTCGATTAAATCGCCCTTCGTATAACCATCTCGCGGCCAGAGCACTTTGTCGAGATTGGAAAACTCGAGCGTGCGGCCTCCAATCGTCACCTGCGTTTTCTTGGACGCCATCAGGACCCTATGTCACCGCGTCCGTATCCAGCGGACGCTCGCGCACGCACTCCTTCGGATCCTTGTCGACGCGCAGACCCAAAAACGCGGGCTGCCGCAGATAGCCGTCGCGCGTCCATTCGGTAAAGCGGACCTGCGCGACCAGCTTCGGATCGACCCAATGCGCCTTGGTGTTCGAATCGACGGAGTTCACGAACGGCGAAGTCTTGCGCTCGATCTTCTTGAGATCGGCCGTCAAACTGCGCAACAACTTTGTGTCGAACCCGGTGCCGACATGCCCGACGTAATGCAACTGCTTGCCTTCGTACAGGCCTAAAAGCAGCGCTCCGAACCCGGTTCGGCTGCCGCGCGGTTCGGTGTACCCGCCGATGACGCATTCCTGAACGAGTTGCGCTTTGATCTTCACCCAATCGCGCGTGCGCCGCTCCACGTATGGCGACTCGCGCACCTTGCCGATGATGCCTTCGAGCTGCTGTTTTTCGGCTTGCGCAAACAGCGCGCGGCCTTTGCCGACGACGTGCTTGGAGTACATCACCACGCCGTCATCGGCGATGACGCGTTCCAAACGTGCTTTGCGCTCTTCGAGCGGCAATTTCCGCAAATCTCGGCCGTCGGCGTACAACAGGTCGAATGCCGCAAACGTCAGCGGCGTGCGATCGCGCGCGGTGCCCTTGCCGCTGCGCCGGCTGGTCATCGACTCTTGCAGACGCTGAAACGACGAGCGTCCTTTCGCATCCAAACTCACGACCTCGCCGTCGACGACGATGGGCAGCGAGTCCCACGCGTTCGCAAGTTCTCGCAGCTCGGGAAACCGCTCTAAGAAATCGATACCGTTTCGAGACACGAGCGTAATCGTGCCGTCGTCGAGCACGGTGCAAATCGCGCGATAACCATCCCACTTGATTTCGAAGAGCCACTCCGGATCGTCGAACGGTTCGTCGATCAGCGTCGCGAGCTCCGGCGTTTTGATCTTCGGAATCGGATCCCGCCTTCGACCCGCGCCCGCCCCGGCGGACGCTTTGCTCAGGACTCGCTTCGCTCGGCTAGCTTTTTTTTTCCCTGAAGTCCATTTCGGGGCTGCGAGATCCTTTTTGTACGACTCCACCGTGCGGCCGGTCTTCACGGATTTGTTATCTTTCTCGACGTCGTAGTCCGGATCGACGTATTGGTCGTGATCCTTGACGAGCAGCCACGGATCGCCGCTGTCACTCTCGCGGCCCCGAATGCGCACGAGCGTGAACTCGCCGTGCATCTTCTTGCCGCTCATGACGAACTTGATTTTGCCTTTGCCGATTTCGGCCGCCGGATCGGTACCTTCCGCGAGGCGATACGTGCCTTGATCCCAGACGATCACTTCTCCCGCGCCGTAGTTGCCTTCGGGAATGATGCCCTCGAACGTCCGATAATCCATCGGATGATCCTCGACGTGCATCGCCAAACGCTTGTCCTTCGGATCGAACGACGGTCCTTTGGGAATCGCCCACGATTTGAGCACGCCGTCGGCTTCCAAACGAAAATCGTAATGGAGCCGGCTGGCGCGATGTTTTTGAATGACGAAACGCAGGCGCGGGCCCGCGGTCTTTTGCGCGCCGCGCGGTTCGGGCGTCGCCTTGAAGTCGCGCTTCTGATGATAGCGCTGGAGCGAGCCCGCCTCGCGAGCCGGCCCGCTCCGCTTTCGTGCTCCCGGCATCCTGCCGACCTACTGCGTCAGACTAGAGGCGTGCCCCTCGTCCGGTCAGCAAATTGATGATCAGCAGGATCACCGCTACCACGATGATGATGTGGATGATGCCGCCGACGTGGAATAGCAGCCATCCAATCAACCACAAAATCACGAGAATGACGATAATCGTCCATAGCAAACCGGCCATCTGTTAGCCTCCGCCTCCTGGGTTGACTTTCGTCGTCGTAGTAGAGTGCGACGACGAGTTATTTGTCGTTCCGGTAGTAGAACTGGTGACCGACCAAGGATGCCATACGAAAATGGCAATCAAAATGGCAATCAACACGACGATCGCGATGCCGAGCGCTGCCGCTCCCCCACCGTGTCCGCCGTCCTCATGCACTATAACCGGTCCATCAGCCATACAAGTTCTTGCTCCTTTCGCGGCGCAGTGGCCCCGTTTTACCCACTCCCGGCAAGCACATACGCCTTTCGAGCGAAAGTTCGCAGCATGTGGAGCGGCGTGGGCTTGGCTCTTTGCGTAATACTCATTGCCGTGGCGGCCCTCAAGAGCAAGCACGGGCGCGGCAGCTTTTACGAGCGCGAAGTCTACGGTATGACGCGGCGCACGCATCGCGCGTACGCCATACTGAGCGCAATCTTTGCCCTCGCGTTCATCGCGGCGTTTTTCGCGCCGCTGCCCACCGTCCCGCTGCTCGCGGCCTATGCGCTCATCTTCATTTTTTACTTCTCGTCATTCGCGCGCGGGTTCAGCGACGAAGAATAGCCAAGGCCTCTCCATGCATTTCTCGCCGCGTCCCAACCGCGCACATGAAATCCGCTGGTCACCGTGGAGCGAAGACGCATTCGAGCGCGCCCGGCGTGAGAATAAGCCGATACTGCTCGCAATCTCCGCCGTGTGGTGCCATTGGTGTCACGTCATGGACGAGACTTCTTATTCCGACGATGCGGTAATTTCCGCAATCAACGATCGCTACGTGCCTGTGCGCGTAGACAACGACCAGCGGCCCGACGTCAACGCGCGGTACAATCAGGGCGGCTGGCCCACGACGGCATTTCTCACCCCCGACGGTGCGCTGCTGGCCGGAGCGACGTATCTACCGCCGGGTCAGATGCGCCAAGCGCTGGATCAAATCGATCAGTTTTATCATACGAATCGCGAGCAAATCGAAGAGCGGGCCTCTCAACTGCGTTCGCGGCCGCGTAACGCGGCCGCCGCGGACGCCGCCGGCTTGCGCGAGGATATCGTTACGAACGTGCTCGAGCACATCGAGCAGTCCTACGACGAAGAGTACGGCGGTTTCGGCGATGCGCCGAAGTTTCCGATGATCGACGCGCTTGAGCTGCTTCTGCAAGAATACCGAATCACGCACGAGCAGCGGCTCTACGACATGGTCGCGAAATCCATCCTCGGCATGTCCGACGGCGGCATGTACGATCACGTGGAGGGCGGATTCTTCCGCTATTCAACGACGCGGGATTGGAGCGTGCCGCACTTCGAGAAAATGTCGGAAGATCACGCCGGGCTATTGCGCGTGCTCGCCCAGCTCGTGCGCATTACGCGCAACGACCGCTTCCGCCAAACGATCAATTCCGCAATCGGATACGTGCGCGCCGTGCTGCGCGATCCCCAAACCGGATTCTTCGCCGGAAGCCAGGACGCCGACGAAGCATACTACGAATTGCCGCTCGAAGAGCGCCGCACAATGCAGGCCCCGTTCGTCGATCGCCGCGTGTACGCGAACTGGACTGCCGGGCTCGCCGGTTCGCTCGTGCTGGCGGGTGACGCGCTCGAAGACGACCGCGTCATCGATGAAGGCATGGCGGCTCTCGACGCGCTGCACGATCGCCTGCGTGACGACGCCGGTTTACTCTATCACTTCCTGGATCGTACGCCCGGCGCGCGTCCGCAAGTGCGCGGACTGCTCACCGATCAGGCGGCATATCTGCGCGCGCTGCTCGATGCCCATGAATATACGGGCGAGCCCCGGTTCTTGGATCGCGCGCGCGTTCTCCTCGCGCCTGTGCGCGAACATTTCGCCGCGCCCGACGGCGGCTTCTACGATCATGCGGCGTTCGAAGCCGCACTCGGCAACCTGCCGCTGCGCGAGCGTCCGTTGCCTGAAAACGCGCTGCTCGCGGACTGCTTCATGCGTCTTTACGCAATCGACGGCGACGAGCAGCTGCGCGCTATCGCGGAACGTACGCTGCTCACGTATGCGCGCACCTACGAGCGCGCGGGCATCTTCGCGGCGCCCTTCGCACGCGCGGTGCGGCGCTATCTTTCACCGGCAGCTCACGTCAAACTCGCCGGCTCGCCGCAGCAAACCGTGGAGCTGCGCGAGACTGCGCACGCGCTTCCCGATCCGCTGCTCGTGGTATACACCACCGGCCCGGACGGCGCGACCGCTGCATACTTCTGCCGCGGAACCGTCTGTGCGGCACCGGCAAAAACTCCGGCCGAATTGCGCGACGCCTTCGAGTCGCTGCGCGAACATGTCTAGGAATGTCTAGGAACGTCTAGTTTCCGGTTCGCACGAATGCGTTCCAGTACCATACGCCGTATAAGCTCGCCGCGCAGGAATACGCGATGAGCAGCTTCACCCAGTGCGCGAGCCGCTCGCGCGCCGCCAGAAACATCAGTGCAACCAGGAACGGAACGAAGTCGAGCGCGTGACGCATGCCGTACTGCGCAAAGCCGTTGACGTAGTACAGGAAGTTCGGGATCGCGGTGAGGAGCGCGCACGCCCAAAAGGCCGCGGCGAGCCCGCGCAGTCTTCGTGCCCACAGCGCGTAGACGAGCGCGGGGCTGGTCCAAGTGATAGCGACGCCGGAGAACGAGGGACGTATCCACGGATACGCGCCGGCGAACTGCGGATACTGCACGAAGAACGACGACAACTCGTACGGCGCGTAAAGCAGGCGGAACGGCGAACCGGTCGGCATTCCTACGCGATCTTGGTGATACCACGTCGTATAGCCGATGTCGGCAACGGTTCCCCAGCGCGCGAGGTTATACCAAATCCACAATCCCGCAGCGGCGACGGCGACACCGGCGAATCCGGCGAGCGTTTTGCGCGCATTCTCGTCGCGAGCGAGGACGATTGCGTACACCGGCAGCGCGAGCACGAGCGTGAAGCGCGATTCGGCGGCGCATATGCCCCACAACGCAATTACCCAACCGCGCCGCTTGCCGCAGAGTTCAACCAGCGCAAGCATCGTGAAGCATACGGCGGCCACGTGCGCGATGAACCAGACGTCGCCGAGCATCGCGCACCAGAGCAGATCGGTTCCCGCAAGCAAAAACGCACAGATCCACGCATTGGCGGATGCAGAAACGCCTAGCCGTTCTCCCAGCTCCCAAGCAGCGCCCACGCCGATGCCGCACAAAATCACCGCGAGCAACGTTTGATTTGCCGCGGTTCCCGCGACGGCGACATAGGGCACGAGTAAGAGCGCCGGCAGCGGCGCTTCGATTACGTAGTGCTGACCGTTATACGCAAGCGCGTCGATGTACGAGCCGGGCCAGGCGATCCATGCGTGACCGTGCAGAAACGCATCGGCGAGCAACACATAGTTGTTGTACGGCGTCGAGCGCAGGTGCGAGACGACAAGCGTAAAGACAAATGCCGCAATCCCCGCGTAAACGGAACGCCGCACGCTCAACGTTTGATGACTTTGAACAGGTCCCCCGAGGCCTGGATCCGCACCGCCCGATAGCCCGGCACTTGACCGAAGAGCTGCCCCACCACGTACACCGGACGCGTTTTCATCCAGATCGGTACCATCGGCGCGTCGTCCGCTAGCCACGAACAGTCCAAAATCCGGTGCCCGAGCCGGTGTTCCACATATGCTGCATAAGCGAGCGGCGTAGCGTAAAGCCACGGAGCGATGAGCACGGCATTATCGGGTGTTTTTTCGACGACGGTGTCGATTACGGCCTGCGCATCGGACCCGTACGGCTGATCGAACGTCGACCGGTTGATCACGATCAGCGCAATTGCCATCACCGCGAGAAGCGCTGCAAGGATGCGCCGAAATGCGGGCAACGCTCGAGCGATCGCCGCAGCGCCGTACCCCGCAAGCACCATGCTGATCGCAAACGAAATCAAGTAATACCTATCGGGATCGGCTTCAATGCGAAATGCAAACGCAAATGCGGTCGGTCCCGCGAACGCCAAAAACAGGGCGATAGCAAGCCAGCGATCGCGGCGCAGCAGCGCAGCTAGACCGCCCAGCGCGAGCAGCGCGCACAGCGGCGTAATCTCGTGCAGCAGCTCCATGAAGAACACTGGGCCTTGCGCCGCGTAGATCTGCGGGTCGACCATCTCTCGAAATGCGCCGCCCGCTCCAAAATCGGCACCGGTTACTTCACGTTTGAAGCCGTCCCACGCCGCCGGATGATTGTTGTCCCAAAACGCTCTGCCCGGTGGCAATCCGAGCGAACGCGTGGGGTCGAGCCGGCGCGCGGTGACAATTTCACTGCGCACCGGCAAGTACGCATAAAGCGCCAGTCCGCAGATGAGTGCCAGCAGCGCCAACGCGACGCCGCGCACCGTTGCCGTGCGCAGGCGCGCGAAAAACAAGAGCGCGAAAGCCGGTGCCAGCAGCGCGGTTATCGGATGCGTCGCAAGGCCCAATCCCCATGCCAGCGCTCCGCCCACGAGCATGCGCGCGTCGCCGCTGCGATACCATCGCACTGCTGCAAACACCGCAAGCATTGCGAAAAACAGCGCGAGCGTGTGCACTTCCGCACGCGTTGCGCGCACCCAAGCAATCTCGCCGAATGCAAACACCCACGCGCTTGCCGCCGCGATCCACGGAAACGGCGCGAACTCGCAGCACATCCGCGCAACGAGCCACGCGGCGCCGCTTGCCGCAAGCGCGCTGAAGAACCCCATCCGCCAAGAGACCGGACCGATTGCGAACACATGCGCAAAGAGGCCGCCGATAAGGGTGAACGCCGGGAAACCCGTGGGATGCATGATGCCGAAGATCCACGGGACGGTTTGCGCTTCACCGGTGTCCCAATATGCCGGCGCGTGATTCAGCGAGGCGGCGTAAATCGCGAGCGGCACGAGCCACGCTGCCCACAGCGCAACCCGAGCTCGCGTCCGAACGCTCGTCAGAACGCGGGCAACGCCGGCGTCGGCAACGGCCTCGGCGCTTGGAACGTCGATTTCGGCAACCTCCGCGGAAATTGATAGGACGTAAACGTTATACGCTCGCGCGCCGGTTTACCGCTTATCACGGCGCGAACCGCCGCCCCTGTGGGCACCCAATACCGGCCGGCTTGCGCAAACGAAATCTCGCCCGTTCCGCTCTCCGTGGCGGAGATGGTTTTGAAGCGTATCTCCGACGGCAGAAAACTGCGGCCGTCGACGGTCATGCCGAGCACGACGAACCGTCCGCTCGCGCCGAGCGGAACCGCCTTGTACGTGTACGTGTAATGATTTCCCGCGCGTTCGCTGCGCAAGAACAGGAACGCGTATTCGGTCATACGCGGCGCCAAACTCTCGAGCGTGTACCGGTTGCGGTAACGGCTGATGCGCGTGATCTTGACTTTCAGATTCTGGCCGTCGACTTGCAGCGTCTCGTCGCGCACGAGTTCGCCGCTGCGGTAGATGCGATGCGACTGCTCGATCGACTGCGGACCGGCCTGCGAGACCGCATAGGTGAAAACCAGCGTCTTCGGCGTTTCGGCAGTCAGCAAGTGGCGCGCACAGCGCTCGAGCACCAGCTGCGAATCCAGCGGCTGCGCGAGCGCTGCGGCGAGAACGAGCGTCGCGATCACGACGCGAGCACAGCCTCCCGAATCGCGCGCACCGCGTCGCCGGCGCCGCCGGGATTTTTGCCGCCGCCTTGCGCTTGCGCCGGTTGTCCGCCGCCTCGGCCGTCGACGAGCGGCGCGGCAAGCTTCACCAAGTTCCCGGCGTGCACGCCCGCCTTCACCATGTCGTCGCTTGCGCTTACGAGCAAACTGACGGTGCCGTCGTCGACGCCCGCCAACGCAATCACGCCGCTGCGCAGGCGTTGCCGGATGGCGCTGCTCAAATGGCGCAGCGCTTCCGCGTTTGCTTCGGGCACGACCGCGCCGACGAACGTTTTCTCTCCCGAACGTTCCGCTCGTTCGACGTACGTCTGCGCATCCGAAGCGGCAAGCCGTGCCTTTAAATCGCCGACGGCATTTTGCAGTTCCTTCACGTCGCGCTGCAGCTTGGCGATCCGATCGCCGAGTTCGTCAGGCGACGAGGCGAGCGATGCAGCAAGATCGGCCACCAATTCCTGCTGGCGCTGCGTGTGGTCTTCGGCCGCGCGCGAAACGCAGGACTCGATGCGCCGAATGCCGCTGCCCACCGAGAACTCGCTCAAGATCACGAACATGCCAAGTTCGCCCGTGGAATGCGAATGCGTTCCACCGCAAAATTCGACCGACGGGCCCGCGCGCACGATGCGCACGCGATCGCCGTACTTCTCACCGAACATCATGATCGCGCCGCTCGCGCGGGCTTCCTCAATCGGCAGCACGCGCGTTTCCAGGGGCGTATCGTCGCGAATCATTTCGTTGACGCGCCGCGCGACGTCGCGCTTTTGCTCGGCGGTCAGCGCACCGCCGGGCGAGCGGAAGTCAAAACGCATGCGGTCGATACCGACCCAGGAACCCGCTTGCGTGACGTCCTCGCCCAAGACGTCTTTGAGCGCCCGCTGCAGCAAGTGCGCGGACGTGTGATGGCGGCGAATCTCGCGGCGCCAATCCGGAGAAACTTGCGTATGCACCACATCGCCGACGCGCAACGTTCCCCGCATCAGCGTGCCTTGGTGCACGACCGCTTCGCCTTGGAACTGCGTATCCGCTACGTCGAACTGCGCGCCATCCAGGGTCAGCATGCCCCGATCGCCGATTTGACCGCCTTTTTCGGCGTAAAACGACGTGCGATCCAGAATGACTTGGGCTTCTTCGCCGGCCTGCACGTCCTGCACGAGTTCGCCGTTCTTGAGAATCGCGACAACCGTTCCGTCGGCTTCGAGCCCTTCGTAACCCAAAAACTCGCTTTTCACCGCGGGCAATTCCGCGAGCGTGACGACGGCGCGTTTTGCTGCTGCGTCGCGCCGTGCGCGCTCGCGCTGCTCGTTCATTGCGCGTTCGAACCCCGCATGATCGATGGCGATGCCGCGCTCGCCGGCGATCTCGCGCGTCAGCTCGACCGGAAAGCCGTACGTGTCGTGCAGCACGAAGACGTCCTCGCCTGAAAGCGTGCCGCCTTTGCTCGTCCTATCGAGCAAGTCGTCGAGCAGGTTCGTGCCGCGCTCGAGCGTGCGATCGAAGGTCTGCTCTTCGGTGCGCAGCGCGTTCTGAATGCGTGAAAGATTCGCGCGCAACTCCGGATAGCCGGACGCGAGCGACGTTACGACCGCAGGTACCAGTTCGGTCAAGAACCCGTTGGGATAGCCGAGCAGTTTGCCGTTGCGAATCGCGCGCCGAATCAAAAAGCGCAGGACGTAGCCGCGATCGGTGTTGCTTGGATAGACGCCGTCGTTGATGAGGAACGTCACCGCGCGCGCGTGATCCGCGATGATGTTGCGCCGTTCGAGCTGGTCTTTCGGCGAAAGTGAAGTCTGCCCGGCTTTCGGCTGCGCGTCGATGATGTCGGTGAACAGATCCGTCTCGTACATCGAGACTTTGCCGTTCACCACTGCCAACATGCGTTCCAACCCCGCGCCCGTGTCGATTTGCTTGCGCGGCAGCTCTTCGAGCTTGCCGGCGGCGTCGCGGTTGTATTGCTGAAACACGACGTTCCAGATTTCGACCCAGCGGTTGCCCTTGTTGGGACCGTCGTCATCCGGACCAAGCGCATTCTCCGCGCCGGTGTCGAAAAAAATCTCCGTGCATGGTCCGCACGGACCCGTCGGACCCATCGTCCAGAAATTATCTTCGTCGAAACGGGTGATACGCTCGGCCGGAACGCGGATCTCTTCGCGCCAAATCTTCTCGGCTTCGTCATCGCTCGTGTGAACCGTCACCGCGAGCTTTTGCGGGTCGATGCCGAGCGTTTTGGTGAGGAACTCCCACGCGTACTCGATTGCGTCGCGCTTGTAGTATCCGCCGAAGCTGAAGTTCCCGAGCATCTCCAAGAACGTGCCGTGCCGGCCGGTGCGGCCGACGTTTTCGATGTCGCTCTTCGCGCCGGCGACGCGCAGGCAGCGCTGCACCGTCACGACGTTCGTCGCCGGCGGCGGCTCGTCGCCCAAAAACGCGGGAACGAATTGCTCCATGCCGGCGATCGTGAAGAGCGTCGTGGACATCGCGTCCGGAATCAAGCCGGCGGATGTAACGTGTTTATGGCTCCGGGATGTAAAAAACTCGACGAATGCCGAGCGGAGTTCTTGGCTTCTCATCATGGGGTGGGTGCATATTTGGCGCTCGAAGGGGCATAACCCTCAGCGCAGATGATTTCAGCACTCCTCCTCGCCGTCGCGACCGCGACGGCCACTCCTTCGCCGGCGGCCTCCCACTCGTTCAGCGGGGGCAACGTGCAGCCGATAGGTCCCTCCTCGAACCCGCTGCTCAAAAAAGCGGCGCCGGGCGCCAGCGCCAATCCGCACGCGCTTCGTCAGTTCTCGGGCGCGTACAGCAGTGAAAACGCCGTTCAGGGCGCAGGCAACCAAGGTGGAACGTGGGGTTGGGCCGGGCTGTTCGGGGTGCTCGGCCTCTTCGGGCTCTGGCGCGCTGCGCGCTAAACCGGCTATTCCTGCAGAACGTGCCGCAGTTTCTCCAGCGCTTTTTGCTGGAGACGCGACACGTGCATCTGTGAAACGTTGAGCCGTTTGGCGATCTCCGTTTGCGAGACGCTTTCGTAGAAACGCAGATACAATATCACGCGCTCGCGTCCGGTAAGCACCTCGAATGCGCGCTCGAGGTTCGCCTTGTCTTCTAGCAATGCTA
>DATGJX010000097.1:0-21550 GCA_035294905.1 Vulcanimicrobiaceae bacterium
CGGCAAACGGCCGCTTACGGACATTTCGGCCGTCCGGATCTCGATCTGCCGTGGGAGCGACTGGATAAGGTCGAAGCGCTGCGCAAAGCGGCCAACCTGGACCTGAAGGTTCCGCCCTTCGACGAGCTCAGGGTGACACACGGGGCGCAATAGGCGCTGGGCGGCCGACTGCAAAATATGGGTCGTATGCGAACGCATGCGGCCCATTTCTCGTTTACCCCGTAGAGAATTCACGACTTCACACCCAAGGAGAACGCATGACCCTTAGAAGCAGAATTCCGGCGCTGGCGATCATCCTCGCATTTCTCTTGCCGGCCGCCGCCCTCGCCCAGACGGTGACGCTGCAGCAAGGGCAGACGCTCAACGTCCAGATGCAAGATAACATCGACTCCGGCTCGGCCTACGCGGGCCAGCACTTCACGGCTCGCGTCGTGTCGCCGTACCCGAACGACGATAACACGTTTGCGAATGCCGTCGTGCATGGAACGGTGATCAAAGTCGTTCCTGCCGGACAAGGCCGTAATCCGGAATTGCACTTTTCGTGGGATTCGGTAACGCTGCAAAACGGCGCCAGCTACCCAATCAATGCGGAGATGACGAACGGCGGGCCCTCATCGGAAAACCGTAACGGCGGCCATGTCGCGCTCACGACGATCGGCGGCATGATTCTCGGCAACATCGTCGGCAAAACGATCTTCCACACGAACGCCGGGGGTGCAATCGGCGCGGCAGGCGGCTTCCTGACGGGCTACAACAAGAAGTCGAACATCGTGTTGAAGCAAGGTACGACCGTCGGACTCACGCTGACGCGTCCGCTCATGGTTCGCCGTCAGGCCGGTAACCCGTACCAGTAACCCGTCCTAACTCATTGACGACGAAGCGCGGCGCTCAATCGAGAGCGCCGCGCGACTTTTCTGAGCAGTTCCGCGTCGTGGTTCTGCACCCAGTGCGGAGCGCGCCATAGGGGATACTCAATCGCGAACGCGCGGTTGATGACGAACGCGAGAACCACCAGCATCACGACCGCGGCCATCAAAAACGCGAAATCGAAAAGGTTCGGCAGAATGCCAAGCGCCACGATGAGCGTCGTCGCGCCGGCCGGTGCGTGTTCGACGTGCAGCAGGATCGTCAGCGCACACGTCAATCCCAAAGCGATTGCCGCCGCGACGACGCGCGCCGTGCCGATGTGCATGCTGAACGGAACGTCGAGCAGTCCCATCACCCACAGCGCAAGATAGCCGCAAAGCGCGCCGACGCCGTGCCCGAAAATCGTATGGCTCGGCGATGAGTCGCGTCGCAGCGGATGGCCGAAGAGCATGATGGCGGACGGGCCTAGCGAGGGGAAGATGTATGGGCGCTGCGTGACGTCGGCGGCCAAGCCGATGAGCACCATGCTCGCAAATCCCCAGACAAGCGTGTAGAACGCGCGCCGCTTGTACCCTTCGAGCAAGCGAAAATCAAGCCGCATGTTCTCAGTATATCCAATACCGCCGCCAACGGGCGCCCGCTCGCTTGAATATTGCCTGGGCAAATGCGCCGGCCCTAAGCTCGAATCGCGAGTTATGGTCACGGCTCCGGTTTATTGCCGCCAGTTCATCGGACGACGCGAGCACCTCGATGCGTTGCGAGAACGGTTTCATGCCGCCGCGCGTGGTGAGGGCAGCGTCGTGCTCTTGAGCGGCGACGCGGGAATGGGGAAGAGCCGGCTCGCGGCCGAGTATTGCCGCGCCGTAAAGGCAGACGGCGGTCACTTCGTGATTGCCGAATGTCTGGAGTACCTACAATCGCCGTTCGCGCCGCTGCGCGCGGTGGCCGAAGTGCAGCGCGCGTTCGACGATTTTTCCTCGGAGAATACGGACAAGCTGATGGTTTTCGAAAGCGTCGTGCACGCGCTCGAAGACCTCGCTTCGAAAAATCCGCTGCTCCTCGTCGTCGACGACGTGCACTGGGCCGATGCAGCGACGCTGGAACTGCTGCAATATCTGAGCACGCGCGTCGGGCAGATGCGATGCGTCGTCATGGCGGCGTATCGGCCGGATCAACTGGTGACGAACGGCGCGCTGCGGTCCGCCTTGGCGCGGATCGAACGCCAAAAAACCTCGTGGAGCATCGAGCTGGATGCATTGAGCGACGGCGACATCCGCGCGCTTTTGCACCATGCCCTCGAGGGTCGCAAAGCGCCTTCACCGCGCCTGCTCGAAGTTGTGAAAGCCAATGCGGACGGCAATCCGCTCAGCGCGGAAGAATTGCTCAAGAGCGCTATGGAAGGCGAGGCGCTCCGCGGCTCGGACGAGCTGGCATTGCCGAGATCGCTGACTGAAGCGGTCCTCGAGCGTCTCAAGCCGCTGACCGAAGGGCAGCGCAGCATGTTGCTTTCCGCGGCTGCCATCGGGCGCCGGTTCACGCCGGAGTTACTTGCGCAGGTTACCGGAAACTCCGTTCTCGAGGTTTCAGAGGCCTTGCGAAAAGCGGTCGATTTGCAGCTGCTGCTCGAAGAGACGGATGCGGAACGTCTCACGTACGTGTTTCGCCACGCGATTACGCGCGACACGATGTACAAACAGCTCATCGCCGCTCAAGCCCGACCGCTTCATTCGAGGATAGCCCGCGCGTTGGAAGAAAACGGCGAGGTGGAAGCGCACGTCGCGGAACTCGCCTATCACTACTGGCAGGCGCGCGACTTTTCCAAGATCGCTGAATATAACGAGCGCGCTGGTGACGCAGCATTTTGCCTGTGCGCCTTCCACGACGCGGCGACGTCGTACGAGCGAGTCGTCGAGGCGCTTTCCGCGTTGAATCTGCCGGCGAGCGCGGTTGAATTGAAACTCGCCGATGCACTGCGAGAGGCGGGCGAAGGGCAGAGAGCGCGCACGATTTACGAACGGTTGCTATCGCGGTACGAAGAAGCCGGCGATGTCGAGAGCGCCGTCAAGACGTGCTTGGCGCTGCGCATCATCTCGTATGAGGTGGGCGACGTGGATGACGTGCTGCGTTTCGCGAAGCGAGCCGTAGCGATCTCGGAGGGCGCCGAAGACCGCACAATCTATTTTCGAGCGCTCGTTGGACTTGCGAACGTCCTCGTGAATATGAGCGGCACGGCCGAAACGTTCGAAGTGCTCGCTCGAGCGGAGCATGCGGTGGAGGAATTTCCAGCCGGCGCGGACGCGCATTTCTACTTTGTGCTCTCGGGAGCGCACGCGGTTTTCGACCGCACGAAAGAAACGCGCGAGGCGTTCGAACGGGGTCTTGCGCTCTCGCTGCAGCGTGGTGATTGGTATCGCGCAACCACGACGCTCGTCGGGTTCGCCGCGGACGCGGCGCGATTGGGCATGCGCGAAGAAGCGCTTGGCGCGCTGGAACAATTCTTGGCATTGGCGCGGTCCGAAAAAATCGGCGCGCATAATCTGCTCAACACGCTTATCCGTGCCGGGACGACCTATATGGAACTTGGGCAGCTCGGCGCGGCGCGCGGCATCGTCGAAGAGGCGCTCAGCTTGCCGGTCATCGAGACCGGTCTGGCGACGATGGTCCGCGCGAACGCCCTCACGCTGGCGTTACGTTTGGAGGACGAGAATCTCGCCGCGCGGGCGGCTTCCGCAGATTTGATTGACGCGGCAACGCACGCGTCCGTCGGCCTCTTTTCACCCCTTGCGGCGGGTTCGGTTGCCGACTACTTCCGCGCCCGAGGTGATCTCGAGCAAGCGAGAATGCTGCTCCGGGACGCTATCGTAAAGCGCTGGGAGCTATGGGCCGCAGAAGACGTCGCGGCGGTGTGCGTGCGGATCGCCGAATACGGACGCGCGGAAGACGTCGAAGCAGCGCGGGCCGTGCTCGAGTCGATCGTCGCAAATATGCCGACGCGCTACGAGCGCGCGCGATTGGAACTTTTCAGATGCTACTCCGCGCGCCGATTCGGCGACCGCGAAGCAATGAGGGACCATGCCGAAGCGGCAGAGCGTTTGTTTGCCGAGATCCAGCGCCCCTACGAGCGCGCTCAATCTCTTGAACTGCTCGACCGCAGAGCCGAAGCAGCCGATTTGTATCGGCAAACGGGCGATATTCACGCGCTGCGGCGCCTCGAGAAGCAGCTGATTCCCGTAAATCGGCGCGGGCGCGCCAAGACCGAACTCACGAACCGCGAGCGCGAGATCGCCGGCTTGCTGGCTCAGGGTAAGTCCAACCTTGCCATTGCTCAGGAACTCTTCATTGGAGAACGGACCGTCGAGACGCACGTCGCGTCCATTTTCGCAAAGCTCGGCGTGAATACGCGCGCGGAAGCGGTATCCGCAATTCTCCGTACAGCGCCCGCGTAAAAATCCGTACGCGCCAGGGCGCCTCGTCGGCCGCCCCTCGCTACGATCGAAGCATCCGAAGAGGAGCATCGACATGAACGCCAAGACCACCGCCCGTCCACAGAACTGCACTTGTCCCACTTGCCGACATACGGCTCGCCGCACGGCGGACGCGCTTTTCGCAGCGTTGACCTTCGAGATGGCGCAGACCGCCCTGCAATCTTCCCGGACGCTGGTCGCCGGTCCGTCGATGTTCCCTTCCATCACCTATAACTAAAAGGAGTAGTTGAAAAATGATCTTCGCTCGTATCGCGGCCGCTTGTTTATCTGTCGTCTTGCTATCGACGTCGTTTGCCGGGGCCGCCCAGACCGTTACCGTTCCTTCGGGAGAACTCATCAGCGTAATGCTTCTGAGCGACGTCGGATCGCGCAATTCGGTCGTCGGTGATCCGATTGCCGTGCGCACAGTCGAAGACTTTTACGTCCGCGGAAAGCTCGTGCTTCCCAAAGGCTCCCCCGGATATGGAGTCGTCACGAATGTTGCGCGGTCCGGCATGTTCCATCGCGGCGGCGAGTTCGCGTTCGAAATCAAGCGTCTCGTTGCGCCGGATGGCAATGACATTCACGTCGACATGCTGGCCGCGACGGGCGATGCCGAACGCACGACCGAGCGTAACGGCAGCAGCGTTGGCTCGTACTTGATGTTCGGCCTGGGCGGCCTCTTCGGCCATCGCGGTGACGATATTCTCGTCAAGGCCGGCGCGTTGTTCCATCTGGTTACTGAAGCAACGCCGGGAATCTCGGTCGTGCGCTACGGCACGCGGCCTGCCGAACTCGACGACGTGCTCGTTTCGCAACGAAGCTGATCGAACGCAATCATCTCAAAGCATAGAAGGCGCCGCAACGGCGCCTTTTGTTTTCTATTTTCCGTACGGCAAACTTCGCATTCTCCGTACCTGTGCGGATTCGCGCACGTCGCGCAAGCAATACGATTGGATCAACCTATTCATCAACAAGGAGATCCTCATGCGCGTATTCGCTTCGCTTCTTGCATCGATAACTCTGGCGTCGTTTATCGCGTCGCCCTTTGCGCAAGCAGCGCACGTCAAACTCGCGCCGGCCGACGAATATTTCGGCCGGCAGAAAATGAGCATCTTGGAGGTCGGAAATCGCCTTCGAGACATGAGCCGCCGGCTGCATAGCCCCGCCGTAAACGCGCAAGACATCGTGCATACGGCTTCGATGACGGAGGATGCTATGCGCGATTGGCAGCGCAAGTACCCCGCTGATCCGTGGCTGCGTAAGGATCGGGCCGCGCTTGCGCGTATCTATGGTTTCGTCCGCCGTCTACGGCATTAGACAGCGAAAATCGAGCCGCATCATGAATAGTAAGGGACATGATTGTCGGCTTTCAGGGCGAGCAGGGCGCGTTCAGCGATGAAGCCGTAGCGGCGGCGTTCGGGCACGTGCCGACTCGCGGCTATCGCACGTTCGAGGATTTGCTTTCGGCGGTTGACGAGCAGGCCGTTACTCACGGTCTGCTTCCGTGTGAAAACAGCATTGCGGGGTCAATCGCGCGCGCCTACGACCTGCTCTCGCAATACGAATCGATCCGTATCGCGGGCGAAACGAAGCACCGGATCGAGCAGTGTCTCATCGGTTTGCCCGGAGCACGGATCGAAACGCTGGAGCGCGTTGCCTCGCATCCGGTGGCAATCGAGCAATGCCGGCGATTTCTCGCTGCGCATCCGTATTTGCGGGTAGACCTTGCGGACGATACCGCCGGCTCGGTACGCGCGATGGTTGAACGCGGCAATTTACATGTGGCCGCAATCGGGCCGGCTTTGGCCGCGGAGCGGTATGGCGGCGTGGTGCTGAAGCGCGGCGTACAGGACGACGAAGAAAACTACACGCGCTTTTTCCTCATCACGCGAGGCGGCGAGCCTGCGAAGCCTGCAACGCGCACGTGTTTTGTGCTGCATCTGCCGCATCGTGCCGGAAGCTTACACGAAGCGCTTGGCGTACTCGCGCGGCGCGGCCTCAATCTTCGCTCGCTCGTTGCACGCCCAAACCGCCAGAGTCCGTTCGAGTACGTCTTCTACGTCGAGATCGACGCACCGGAAACCACCGACGCTGCCGAATTGCTCGCAGCGTTCGAGGGGCGAGCACGCCTCTTGGGCCGGTACTGAACGCCACCTTTGCATTCGGCGCGCGGGCACACGGAGGATGGAGGCGGGAGACCGCCAATTATGGGCGGTCGCACCGTTCCGGATTAGCTCAGTTGGTAGAGCAGCTGACTGTTAATCAGCGGGTCGCTGGTTCGAGTCCAGCATCCGGAGCCATTTTGCAAACGAAAAACCCTCGTGAGAACGGGGGTTTTCGTGTTTTACCGGTCCTCCACGAAGACCGCAGCGCGCGCAACTGGCACCAAAGTGGCACAGTTTTGCGCCTTTCAAGATGGTGGTGGCAACCGGCGTGACGTCTCGAATCTTATAAAGACATCCACCGGTTCGGACCGCTCAGCCCTCTTGAAGATGCTCCACGAGAAGCGAGCGGCGGTATCTGGCGTCGCTTTCAGCGCACTGAGCGAACCCCACCTACCGGAGGGAAGCTCGCCGGCGAAGCTCCTCGGCATCCTGTTAGTTCCCGGTCAGCGCGGCAGCGAAGCCACGCCGGGCGAGTTCGGTATGGAAGTGATCTCGAACGCGCGCGATCTGCCGCTCGCGCACGACGTACCCAGTTGAAGCATGGAAGATCGCGCCCTCGACAATCAGTGAATGCGCCATGCGGAAGGGCGCAGAGCGGTGCGGGTCGGTTGCGCATAATTCGATGTAATACAGGACCGCGTGGCCCTCGCGCTCATCGTGCGGCTTGCCCGCAACCGGGCACCAGCCCGTGCGAATCTCCGCTTGCGGCAAGGCGCGCTGCAGCGCGGCATGATGGTGCAGGGCTTCCACGCTGCAGCACACCGGTGCGGTTTCGAGCGGGCGAAGATTGTAATGCAGACCTTGTTCGCCGTCTATTTCGATCGGCGTTCGTACGGCGCGTAACTCCTTGCCGTAGCGCAGCCGGACGTAGATGCCGAGTACGGCGGCGAGCGGGTCGAGCGAGAGGGGCTGTTTCATCCGACCCTTTTCATGCGCGCATTTCTTCCACGCCGACGAACGTCCATCGCCCCTGAGGGGCCACGTAGACGGCCGCGCGTAATGCTTCGGAAGCAATGAAGATCCCGCCGTGCGCGACGGCGCTGACCACGCGATCGATCAGGACGTCGATGCGCACGGGCGGCGGACCGTGCGCAACCCGAGCCTGTGATAATAAAGCCATTGGTCCCCCTTGAACGCCGCCACGTTCACAAGTCAACTTGCATGAATATGTAGGCGAATTCCGCGCCGAGCACCGCTTTGCGGAAGCGGTTTGGGCACGATCTCGGACGTTAGCAGAGCTGGTCTACGAAAAAACCGCCCAATTTTCCGTTACGCGTGGCGCTGTTCCTCGATGAAGAAGATCGTGTCGAGCCGACAAATAGAAAGGAGCTTAAAAATGAATCTGTTTACATTGACGATCCGCAATTGCGCAGCTTCGAGCTCGCGCCGTAGGCCTGCAAACCGGGCAAAAACGCCGATAATGCCGGCATCGATGAATCGGGCCTCCGCGAGATCGATCGTGATCGTCCGATAGGCCAGGCTTGACGCAAGGGTCGCCGCGAGTTGGCGCTTATTATTGATATCGAATTCACCGCGGAGGTACAAACGCACGTCTGAGGAGCTGTCGCCTACCGAGCGATACACCTGGCCACGCGGCATCTCACTACTGTCAGCAAATCCGCTCCGTCGCGGAAGGATATCATTTACACGACGCAACGGAACGACAGTCGACTCTTTCCGAGCTAATAATTCCAAATGTAAAATCCCATCATGTCGTCCTGAGGTCAGTCTACCTCAGAGATGGGGCTAATCTCTGCGCGGTTTTAGGCAAGGAAAGGCGCCGGGCTCCCAAAAAGCAGTCTGAGAAGCCTTAAGGAGCATATTTTCTCGTGTCAACGAAAGGCCGGAAACGAGCCGGATTACCCGCGCGGCGGAGCAAGCTCACCCTGGAAGAAATCCAAGGCAACGCAATCCTGCGGCACCTTGGCGAAAGCGGGATTGCCGAAATCGCGGAAGTTGGTGATCTGCTGGAAATGCCGGCTCGTTTTGCAATCTATCGCGCCGGAGAACCGATCACGGATGTGTTTTTTCCCATCGATTGCGTGCTCTCTGTCGTGACGCGCATGAAGGCCGGCGGCGAGATCGAAGTGGGCACGGTCGGCCGCGAGGGAACTTCCGGCATCCCATTACTCATGGATGGCACCACGACTGCAAACGACAGCTACTGTCAGGTTCCCGGCCGCGCCATCAAGATGCCTGCGGAGCATTTTCACCATCTGAGGACGACCGACAAGCAGTTTAGTGCCTTACTGAATCGCTACTTACAGGCGTATGTAAACTTTCTCGGGCAACTTACCGGTTGCAATCGGTTACACAGCGTATATGAGCGCTGCGCGCGCTGGCTGCTTCTGTCACACGATCGTGTCGGCCGCAACGAGATTTCGTTGACACACGAATATCTCGCGATGATGTTAGGCAGCCGCCGTTCCGGAGTGACGCTAGCCCTCGCCGCACTGCAGCGCGCTGGATATATTCACTATGCACACGGGTGCATTACGATTCAAGATCGAGCCGGCCTCGAAGAAACGACCTGTGAATGCTATGCAGTCGCGCAAGAGCAATTCACCGGTTTGCTCTGAGGGCAGACAGTTTCAAGCCAGGCAGCGGGTTAACAATTGGCTTCCTGCTCCGAGAGCCGCTACATACAGCCCCGCGACGTTTCGTTCACTAACGCTCGAGCGTCACGTTCGAAAAATCGATCCTGCGCACGAGCGTGCCGCCGTCGTAGCCCAGGCATCAATCGTAGTGAGAAAACGCTCTTTCTCAATGATTTCGTTAGCGGCCTCATTCATCCGTAGCCATACGCGCAGCTGAGTCATGGGAGTTCAGCCCCACACGCTTCCGCGAAATTTCCGGCCCATGGAAAACGGCGTATCTTTTTGAAGCCGCAAGCACGAAACTGCTCCTCAACCAATGTTGCGTTTCCTGCGCTCGTGACGTAGGTCACGACACTACGGCCTTCATCAATCGCAATATTGTAATAGTGCGCTGCGTCGGGGTTTATCCCGATGCCTTTAAGGCGATCCATAGCGGCAACATCCGCTACATAGGCATTCAGCGCCAATGTCGTTCCCATCCCGGGCACATTGGTGCCGTGCGATCCGGATGCGACCGGCGCGTGGTCAGATAGAATAAAATGCGTTCGTAAACGCGCTCGCACTTCGCGAACGTGGTCTGTTCTGAACAGCGTTACGCGGCTCGCATCGAGCCCGGCGCCTACCAATACCTCTTCGAGCTTCGCTTCATCGGCTATGCGCGCGATTACGGCGATTACAACGTCCGGCACAAAATTCTCCCTCTAAGGTACGACGTACGGTCAGGAAATTGCCGGACGGATTGGCACCTATGGTACCGGTAGTATACTCTCAAATCCCAGAAATTGCATTAATGCTCGGCCGGTCTGGTGGAGCACCCCTATCGAGATTCGTTAATCTGTGATATTTGTTGTGCATGTTCGCAGACTCGGGAGCGCATCTTGTTTCAGTGCTTTTGATTAGCGTCGCCCCGGATGAGTGTGCTTATCTCGTGCAGCAAGCTGCGGATATGATGAAGCATAAGCACGACTTAGCCGGCTTCCTTGAGGGCGAGATATTCCAAAGCGAGGATCGGCAGCGAATACTCCTTATCACCGAATGGACGTCGCGACACGCTTGGAGCGCCTCACAATGGGATAAAGACGTCGCCGATAACCTGGTCTCCATTGTGCAGACGGCGAGCGCGATAGACTCACGAACCTACTTCCGCACCGGGCGAACGACTTCGTCAGGGCGAGAATGACGTTGGCAAGCAGAAGGCCTGTAAACCTTGCGGATTACAGGCCCTGTGCTCTTTTTCACCCGGTCCATTAAGAGGACTACGGCGTTGTTGTGTAGATCTTCGCGGGCTCGCGATGAGCAACGCTACGGCCTTCGTCTAGGTCCAGCAGGTCCGGCCACGTCGTAATATCGGTGCGATCGGGAGCGATGCGCGTGCGTAGTGCAGTGAAATGCTGAAGTGATTCGCCCTTGGGAGCGCTGGTCATCCAGTGTTGGTTAAAGGCAGCGATTTCGTCCGGCGATTTCTTTCCGACGAAGCCTTTTAGGTAGGTCTCGATCTCCGCTTTGCTTTTCGCGACCTTCACGAACTCGAGAAAATCTGAGGCATTCATGCCAAGGAACTCGAACAAGCCTTCATCCATTGAGGAAGGATACTCGTACTCTCCGATGGTGCCGTGCGCTAAGGCTTCGGCCTTGTCTGTGGTTCGCGCCAATTGCACGAGCCCAAGGAGTTTTTCTCGAACGCTGCGTGGCGTTGTTTGGGTGAGATTCATCTATTCCATACTTTCAGAATTGTTATTCCATTCCACAAGAACCGCGCGGCCGCAATTAAGTTGCGAAAACGAAAATTATAGTGTAATAAAGGGTTTTGCAATGCTTTGTCGGCGGCGTGCGTTCGCTCTAAAAGTCGACACGCTGGATTGGTTCGGGTTTCGTGGACACCTTGATAGGCCATAGCCGCTGGCCGTGCAGAAAGGTGAACCATGGGAGACCAACGGCGCACGTTTTCGCGTGAATTTAAAATCGAGGCTGTTCGCCGCGTAGCTGAGGGTCGTGAAACGGCCGCCGAGATTGCGCGAGCACTCGGCATTTAACCGAACATGCTGTACGGTTGGGTTCGCCAGTTCAAGAACGAATCGGACGAATCGTTTCGCGGCAACGGCGAACTGACTGCGCAGGATGAAGAGCTCCGCCGCCTGCGCCGGCAGCTTGCCGATGTGACTGAGGAGCGCGACTTTCTAAAAAAAACGGCAGTCTGGTTCGCGAAGCACTCGCGATGAGATACGCGTGTATTCAGGAGCACATCGGCGCGACGCGGATCCGCACAATGTGCCGCGCGCTGAGCGTATCGACGTCGGGATTTTACGTCTGGCGCAAACGACCGCAGAGCGCGCGTCGAGCGTACGACGAGCACGTGCGTCGGTATTTGGTCGCGTTCCACAAAGCCAGCAACGGTATCTACGGCAGCCGCCGTTTGCTGCGCGATTTGCGTGATATTGGCGAGCCATGCAGCCGTGGTCGCGTTATTCGCTTGATGCGGGCTGAGGAACTTCGCGGTAACGGCGTCGGCCTTTCCGCGTAACGACGCAACCGGAGCATCTGTCCCTCAGCGTTCGGATTAAACTCCTGTGCACGCAATCTCAGACCCTTCGCGAACGCGCGGATACGGAAAGGGTGCATTGCGATGAAATACTCGAGGAAATCTGGACTCGCCGCGATGAGCCGACGCCGGAGTGTCTGAAGCGTTAACCTCTGCGCGCTACGTACGGCCAGCGAGAGATAAAACCGACGAGGTGATCGCAGCCGTCGACGACGGGCAATTGTTCGTGACCGCTTTCGAGCAGCGTGCTCATCGCTGCGGCGACGCTCGCGCTCGGTAATACGTGGACGAGATGGCGTAACGGCGTCATGATCGACAACACATAGGTGCCGTTTGCGGGCCGCGAGTGCAATTTTCTAAAGTCGCTTAGCGTCAACACCCCGAAGAGACGCTTTCCCACGCAAACCGCTGCCGTGTCAGCATCCCAGCTCGCCATCGTGGCCAGCGCGTCGGAGCACATCGTGTCAGGCTCAAACGTGCACGGCGGTGGCCCCGCTACGTCCGCGCAAGATTGCATGCCGGAGTTTTGCGCCGAGGGAACTGTGACGAGTTTGCGCGACTTTTTGTTTTCCATCACCTAATGAACGTACCCGCTGTTCGGGAAAGCTTGACGAAAGCACCAAGACCAGCCGCTTTGCAGCATTCTCTAACCGTTCTCTAACCGAGCGCTTCATGGGCAAGCCCGCCTTTCGGCCGGTTGCGTGCAGAGTTAGCGCGCGTTTCGTGAAAGCACTATGGCGCCGAGGCCCATCGCGCGAGCGCTGCGATTCGGTATGCGATCTCGCGCACGAAACGCTCTAGGCTCGATTGCGCCGCGCCGCGCAAAACCGTTGCGTCGATGACACGTCCGATCGCGCCTAACGGCGGCGCGTACTCGCCCGACAACTGGAGCTGGCATCCCTGATCGGCTGCGGGGATGAGTGTGAGCACGCCTGCGAACCTCGGGTAGAGGTGCGGCTTGGAAACGGCGCGGATCCGCAGCCGCCATTCGTTGCGCGCCTCTCCGGACCGCACGCGCACGTCAACCGGAACGGAGATCAGTGCTTCGAGCGGCACGCTGAGTTGGCGGATGTTCAAGGCGAGCGCTTGAGACGTGTCGCTGCAAACGCCGTTGAGTATCGTTTCCACCGCGGCGAGCGCGAACGTCGTGTCCAAGGCGACCGCTGCGGAGGTGTTCACGCGAAAACCGGCCTTCCGGCGTGTCTTTTTCACCGTTTCAAGGCTACCAAGGGCGCGAGAATACGCGGGGAAACGCCGGGGAACAGGTCCAATCCGGCGAACGTTTCCCAGCATGGCAGCGAACACCATCGCCACTGCCTCAGCGGGAATTTCTCTCATCGAAGCGGCGCCGGACGCCATCGTCGTGAGCGACCGGCAAGGGAAGATCATGCTGGTGAACGCGCAAGCCGAAAAGCTTTTCGGCTACACGCGCAGCGAACTGCTTGGGCGCCACATCGAGATGCTCATCCCCGAGCGCTTCCGCGGCCGGCATGTTCATCATCGCGACGATTACACACAAGCGCCTCGTGTTCGTCCGATGGGCGCCGGTTTGGACCTGTTCGGGTTACGAAAGGACGGTGCGGAATTTCCGGTTGAGATCAGCCTGAGTCCGATAAAGATTCGCGGTGAAACGTACGTGTCGAGCGCCATCCGGGACATTACGGCACGCAAACGCATCGAGCGGGCGCTGCACGAGAAGAATCTCGAACTGCAAAACGCAAATCTCGCAAAGGATCGGTTTCTCGCCGGCATGAGTCACGAGCTGCGCACGCCGCTCAACGCGATCATCGGCTTCACCGGCACGCTGCTCATGAGGCTGCCGGGTCCCCTGACGGAGGAACAGCAGCGACAGCTGCAGATCGTCGATTCCAGCGCGCGTCACCTCCTGTCCCTTATCAACGACATCCTCGACGTTGCGAAGATTGAGTCGGGCAAAGTCACGATCACCCCCGAGCGAATTTCGATAAGACAAGTGATTCGTGAGGTCGGTGACTCGCTGCGCACGATGGCGGAAGACAAGCAACTCGGTTTCGACGTAGTTTTACCGCGGGAAGACGTGACGACGGTGTCGGATCACCGAGCCGTTCACCAAATTCTGCTCAATTTGGCGAACAACGCGATAAAGTACACCGAGCGCGGCTCCGTGCGCATCGAACTGGAATCGCCGCGCGATGGGCGTGCGGTAGTCACCGTGCGAGATACCGGCGTCGGTATTCGAGACGAAGACCAGGCCAGACTGTTTCGAGCCTTCGAACAGCTCGACGCAAGCGGGGCGCGCAGTCATGGAGTCGGCTTGGGTCTGCACCTGAGCCGGCGGCTCGCGATGTTGATCGACGCCGCGATAGACGTTGAGAGCGTTTACGGTCAAGGCAGCATTTTCACGCTGACGCTTCCGGTCCGGTAGTTCGTGGGTAAGCGTATCCTCGTCGTCGAGGACAATCCCACCAATCTCGATCTCATCACCTATTTGCTGCGCGCGCTCGGATACGACGTTTCATGCGAAACGGACGGAGAAGCGGGTCTCGCAAGCGCGCTTAGCGGCGACTTCGATTTGATTCTGACCGATATTCTGATGCCGCACATGGACGGATTGGAATTCGCTCGCCGCTTCAAGGCTGACGCTCGCTCCGCCGGCACGCCGCTCGTTGCAGTCACGGCGCTGGCGATGTCCGGCGACAGAGAGCGAATTCTCAGTGGCGGGTTCGACGGATATATTGCAAAGCCGATCGATCCGCTGAAATTCGCCGAGCAAATTGCGGTGATCTTGAACGCGCAGTTGCGTGGCTGACGTCCTCATCGTCGACGACGACGAGAACAACCGCCTATTGCTTGCGACGCTGCTGCGTCACGCCGGTCACGTTCCGCTCGAGGCTGCTGGAGGGCAGGAAGCCCTGGAAATCGCGCAAGAAAAGAATCCCGCGCTGATTATCGTGGATTTATCGCTGCCCGATCTTCCGGGTGCGCAGCTCCTGCGCTTGCTTCGCGCGGATGCGCGCACCGCAAGCGCACGAATTGCGCTCTACACGGCCACGCGGTCGGACGCGGCAGTGGACGAATTACGCGATCTGTACCGTGTCGAAGCCGTTATTCCGAAGCCCGGCGATGCGCAGCAGATTCTGCTTCTTCTGAAGCAGCTGCTTGCACCATGAGAGAATTCTCGATGCCGCGCACGCCTGCGAAACGCCGCACCACCGACTCGGCCGCTCTACGGTCCGCCGAAGTTTGCACCTCGCCCTCCAGCGTGACGACGCCTTCCGCTACGGCGACGATGATGGAAGCTAGTGCGGTGCGGCGGTGGAGAAGCGCCGCGATCGATGCCCCGAGATCGATGTCGTCGATCTCGCTGCGCGGATCGTGATTATGCATTGGTGCGTTCATGCCATTTGAGCGTCGCGTTTTTCCGCGTTGTACTCCGCTTCTATTTGTGCTGCCAAATCGTTCAGGAGGCGATGCATGGTGCGTTTAGCGATCGAGCGCCCGGCGACGATATCGAAGACCTTTCCCGCAGCAGCGTATGGCGGGGTATATGCCCCACTGAGTTGCAGCCAAACGCCGGAATATTTGGGGCGCACCGTCAGCACGCCGCGAAAGTCGGGGAACAGACGTTGGCTTTGCGGTCGCCACGCGAGGAGCAGCGCGTCGTGTTTGCGAGCCTCGTCGCTGAGATCGGGTGTGCTCGCGGCCGCAAAGACCGCGCGCTCGCCTAGCGGCGCGAAGGGCGAGAGATAGAGGTCGCTGAGCCTGTTGACGGCGCGTTCCGCCAGCTCGACTGCCGCCGAGAACGGACACGCGACAAAACGTCTTACTTCGAGTTGTGTCATGACTTACTAATACTGCTAAGCCGAAGGGAACGGGGAAGGAACATGCCGCTTTGCCCTGTTCTCAGGGCGTTCTCGGGAAGTTCCGCTGCCCGGCCGCGAGACGCCGTATCATGAACGCGGAGGCCATGTATGAAAGACGCTTTACAAACCACCGAATACGGGAAGGTCGTCGCGTGCGATTTGCCCATCGACGAGGCGGTCGAGCGCGTCAAGGCTCTGCTGAAGGACGAAGGCTTCGGCGTGCTGTGTGAAATCGACGTGCAGAAGGCGCTCGCGGAAAAACTCGGCAAGGACTTCCGTCCGTACCGCATCCTGGGCGCCTGCAACCCGGTGCTGGCCCATGAGGCGCTCAGCACCGACGCGCAACTCGGATTGCTCTTACCGTGCAACGTAGTCGTTCAAGAAGAAAGCGGGCACGCCATCGTTTCCGCAATCGATGCGACGGCGTTGCTGTCGGTTGCGAATAATCCGGCGCTTCAGCCCATCGCTTACGACGTGAACAAACGGCTCGGGCGCGTGCTCGATCGCATTTCCGCGACCTGACTATTCTACGCAATGCGCTTGTGGAAGCGCAACGCCGCCGTCGTAAATACGACAAAACCGAAAAGCATCAACAGGGCGATTTGGGGCCAAAGATACTCGAGCCCCACGCCCTTGATGATGATTCCGCGTACGATCGTCAAGAAGTACGTCAACGGCACGAGATACGACGACCATTGCAGCACCTTCGGCATCGCGGCCACCGGGAAGATGAACCCGGAGAGCAGCATGCTCGGCAGCAAAAAGAACTGGATGAGTTGGATTGCCTGAATGTACGTCTTGGCGATAGTCGAGACGAACGTGCCCAAGCCGAGCGTCGTGAAGAAGAACACGAACACCGCGAAATACAGCAGCAGTATGCTGCCCGTGACCGGAACGCCGAACCAGAAAACGGCGAGCAGCAGAATCATCGTGACGTTCACGAAGCCGACGGTCATCAGCGGAAGAATCTTCCCCAGGATGAGTTCACCGGACCGGATCGGACTGACGATGAGCTGCTCGAGCGTTCCGAGCTCGCGTTCACGCACGATCGTGCTCATGCTCAGGAACGTCATCGTGAACTGAAGAATCAGCGCCAAAACGCCCGGCACGATGAAGACTTCCTGGCGCAGCCCCGGATTGTACCAAGCCCGCGCGCGAACGTCTACGCTCTCTTGCAAGACTGGGTCGCCGCGTACGCGCAGCGCTTTGATCTGCATGTTTCGTGAAACCGCGCCTCCGACCGCTTGTGCCACGGATAAAGCCGTGCGCGCTGCAGTCGCGTCCGACGCGTCGACGGCGATCATCACTTGAGGGGATTTGCCTTCGTGCAAGAGCGAGGCGTAATCGGGCGGGATGACGATCCCCGCGAGCGTCTTCCCGCCGTCGATGTGAGCAACGACGTCCGACATGTTCGCCGCAGTATACCGGATGTCGAAGTATTGCGTATTCGAGAGCGCTTGGATGAATTGGCGGCTTTCGGTCGTGCGTGAGAGATCCCAAACGATGGTGGGTTCGTGGTGGATATCGCTGGAGAGATAGCCGTAGAGGATGACTTGAATAAGCGGAAGCAGCATCGTCGAGACCAAGGTACGGCGATCTCGAAAGAGCTGCGTGTACTCTTTGGCCGCGATCGTCCACACGCGCCGGAGATTCACGCGGCCTCCACCATCGCGGCAAACGCATCTTCCAGCGTTCCTCCACCCGTAGAGCGTTTGAGCGTTTCCGGCGTGCCTTGCGCAATCAACTTGCCGTCATACATCAACGCAAGGTGCGTGCAGTGCTCGGCCTCGTCCAAGTAATGCGTCGTCACCATAATGGTCGTGCCGCGGTCGGCGAGGTCGACGAGAATGTCCCAAAATTCGCGGCGTGAAATGGGGTCCACGCCCGACGTCGGTTCGTCCAGAAAGAGCATTTGCGGTTCGTGCAGGAGCGTGCACGCCAGCGCAAGACGCTTGCGGTATCCGCCCGGCAAAAGCGCGGCAAGCTGCGTGCGCCGTTCCTGCAGCCCGGCGCGCTCGGTCCATTCTGCGATGCACCGGCTTGCGCGCGCGCCGTGCATGCCGAACAGACCCGCGTAGAAGCGCAGATGCTCGTCGACCGTCAGATCGTTCCAAAGGTTTGCTCCTTGAGACATGTAGCCGATGCGCAGTTTCACCGATTCGGGATCTGCGGCGACGTCGTATCCGAGCACGGATGCCGTACCCGAGGATGGGGCAAGCACGCCGCACAACATGCGAATTGTCGTCGACTTGCCGGAACCGTTGGGGCCAAGAAAGCCCCATATCTCGCCGGCCCGGATATCGAACGAAACGGCGTCGACGGCGACGAACGTGCCGAAGCTCCGCGTGAGCGACCGAACCGAAACCGTCGTATTCGGCGTCATGATGCAAGACGCGCGACGAACGCGTCTTCGAGCGATGGTTGAATCCGCCGCAGCCGCGCCTGTTCGAGGCCCGCAGCCGAAAGCCGAGTACGTATGCGCGGCAGAGATTCATCTGCCGAGGCGACGAGCGCGTGCAGCGTGTCTCCGAAGATCTCGATGCTCCTCACGCTTTCTTCGGCGCGCAAAGCGCGGCGCGCGGCAGCTCGCTCTACCCCCGCTATTTCGATGACGTCGCCGCCCATCGACGTCTTCAACGAGGCGGGCTCTCCAAAACTGAGGATCGAACCGTGCGCCATGAACGCGACGCGATCGGCGCGTTCCGCTTCGTCCATATAGGCCGTCGTCAGCAAGATCGTCGTGCCGTTTGCGTGGACCGTCGATAAAATCCGCCAAAACGCGCGGCGGGAGACCGGATCGACTCCTGCGGTCGGTTCGTCCAGAAGAATGGTGGCGGGGCTGTGGATGAGCGCGCACGCCAGGGCGAGTTTTTGCTTCATCCCGCCGGAGAGTTGGTCGGCCAGCCGCGATGCGAACGCGGAAAGCGCAAAGTCTTCGAGCAGCTGCGCCGCGCGTTCTTCGAATTCACGGCTCGGCACGTCGAAAATGGCGCCGTAAAAGCGCAGGTTCTCGCGGACCGAGAGGTCGGGATACAGGCTGAAGCGCTGCGGCATGTAACCGATGACGCTTTGCACGGCTTGCGGCCGGCGCGCGACGTCGACTCCGTCTACGCGGAGCGATCCGCCGTCGGGAACGAGCGCGCCGCAGAGCAGACGCAGAAGCGTGGTTTTGCCGGCGCCGTCCGGACCGACGATCGCAAATATCTCGCCGCGTCCAATCTGCAGAGTCACATCGCGCACGGCGACGGTTTCGCCGAACCGCTTCGAAGCCGCGGATACCTCGATTGCGTACGCAGTCACTCGTGAATCACCGCGTCCGCCGGCAAACCGGCTTTGAGCGTACCCGTGCGGTCCGAAAATTGAATCTTGACGCGGAAGACGAGGTACTCGATCCGCTGCTCGTTCGTCTGGACGTTCTCGGGTGTGAACTCGGCCGACGTGCCGATCTCGGTCACCGTTCCGTCGAACGTTCGATTCGGCATGCCGTCGATTTTGACTGTCGCGTGCGTACCGGTCTTGACGTTCGGCAAGTCGGTTTCGTTGACGTAGACGTACATGTATGGATGCGTGACGTCCGCAACGGTCATCACGGCGGTGCCGGGCGAGACGAGGTCTCCGACTTCGACATTGTGCGAGACGACTGTGCCGTCGAACGGTGCAACGATCCGCGTCTCGCGCAATTGATCCCGCGCTATGCCCGCGGCGGCACGCGCTTGTGCGAGCTGCGCCTGCGCGGTGAGAAGCTGCGCTCGCCGCTGTTCGACCGTTTCCGACTCGGCTCGTGCAGTATCGAGCTGCGCGTACGACTGCGTGCGCTGCGCCTGCGCGGAGCGCATCCCAAGCTCTCTTATCCGCACGTTGCGGACGTCCGCTTGCGCGAGGTCCAGCCCTTCACGGGCGGACTGCAGTTGTGCTTTTGCATCGGTATACTGCTGGACTGCGTCGTCCAGGGAACGTTGCGGTACATCACCGGTGGCTACGAGTGAACGCGCGCGCCGCAACTCGATGGCGGCGCGATCGAACGTGGATTGCGCCGCGGCGACACCCGATTGCGCTTGCGCGACGCGCAGCGACGCGGCTTGCGTCTCAATGGCCAGCGTTTGCGCGGACTGGCCGACGTTTGCTTGAGCAACGGCAACGCCCGCGCCGGCCTGCGTAACCTGCAAGCCGTACGTTTGTTGCGCAAGTTTGTATGCCGCGCGAGCGGCGGAGACTTGCGCTTGCGCAGCTTGCACGTTCGCCTGAGCCTGCGCAACGTTCAAACTGGGATTGAGCTGCTCGAGACTGGCCAGGATCTGCCCGCGCCGTACCGTCTGGCCGTCCTGCACGCGAAGGCTAACGACGCGGCCCTGCACCTTTGCCGTAGCATCGCTTTGCGTGGTTTCAATCGTGCCGGACGCGGCAATGCCTTTAACCGGCTGCGGGCGCAGAATGAGCGCCGCGGTAATGGCTATCGCCAGAGCTATGGCGATTGCCACAGCTATCGCGGGTCTGCGAATGTCGGGTAAAGCCCGCGTTGCGGAGCTACTCAAAGCGAAGCGCCTCTATCGGATTCAAATGCGATGCTTTGCGCGCCGGATAGTATCCGAAGAATACACCAACCATCAGCGAAAACAGCGCGGCAATCAAGATCCATTGCGGCGGAATCGTCATCGGCCATTTGGCAATCTGCGCGACCATCGCGGTGCCGACGAGTCCGACGAGGATGCCGATGAGCCCGCCGACCGTCGAAAGGACGACGGACTCGGTAAGGAACTGCCGGAGGATGAGGCTCGCTCGAGCGCCGACGGAACGGCGCAAACCGATTTCTCGCGTGCGCTCGGTTACCGAGACGAGCATGATGTTCATGATGCCGATTCCGCCCACCACGAGTGAAACCGCCGCGACGCTGGCCAGCAACAGCTGCATGACCGCACCTGCGGAAGATGCCGCCGCGGCGATGTCGGCCAAGTTACGCACGGAAAAATCGTCTTGCGTAGGGGGCACGATACGATGGCGCTGCTCGAGCAGCGATACGATCTCCGACTGAACGGAATCGATGCGCTGAGCATCCGTTGCGGAAACCATGAGCATGCCGACGTACGTCGTCTGGCCGGTCAGCCGCTGCATCGCGGACGTGTAGGGAACGATGATCGTGTCGTCTTGATCTTGTCCGAGCCCGCTTTGCCCGCGCGCGCTCATGGTTCCGATTACCGTGAACGGAACGCCGCGCATCGTGACGGTTTTTCCAATCGGTGAAGCCCCGTCGGGGAAGAGATTTCGCACGACCGTCTGCCCCAGCACGCAAACCTTCGAAGCGCTCAGCGTGTCATTTTGTGAGAAGAAGACGCCTTCGTCGACGCGCCAATCGCGGATAAAGGTATACGTCGGCGCAACGCCCGCGAGCGAGGTTTGCCAGTTGTTCTGACCGGACACGGCCTGCACGCGCATGCCGACGCCTGGTGAAACGCCGGCGACTCCGGGCAGTTGCGCGATTGCAAGCCCATCGTTCGGCGTCAGCGTCGATGAACCGCCGAACCCGCTTCGCACGCCCTGCGCGGTCACGCTGCCCGGAAGCACGATAATCATGTTGCTTCCCAAGCTGCTGATCTGCTGCGCGACCGACGTGCTTGCGCCGGTGTCTATGGCGACGGTTACGATAACGGCCGCGACGCCGATGATGACGCCCAGCATCGTGAGCAGCGAGCGCGAGCGGTTGCGCAGAAGCGCGTCGAGCGCGAGGCGAATCGTCACGTGACACCTACCACTTGTGCGCCGTCCGAAACAACGCGACCGTCGCGGAATGCCACGACGCGTTTTGCATATGCGGCAACCTGCGGCTCGTGCGTGACGAGCAGAATCGTCATGCCCCGCTCGGCGTTCAAATGCGCGAAGAATTCCATGATGTCTTGCGACGATTTAGTGTCGAGAGCGCCCGTCGGCTCGTCGGCAAGAATCAGCGCCGGATCGTTGACGAGCGCGCGCGCAATGGCCACCCGCTGCTGCTGGCCGCCGGAAAGCTGATTCGAATAGTGCGAGGCGACGCTGCCGATTCCGAGCGCCTCGAGCTCGCCAAGCGCAACGCGTTTGCGCT
>DATGJX010000098.1:0-16091 GCA_035294905.1 Vulcanimicrobiaceae bacterium
TGTCACCTTTCGAATTACATCCGCGGACGCGTCGGCGACGTAAATATTGCCATCATACGCGTCCCATACGACCCCGAACGTATTGCCGTAGTAATAGGAGGAGTTGCCCAAGGACCCCGCAGGTGTAAAGGTCGTCACCACGCCTGTCGTGGTAATGCGTCGCATACGATCGTGGTCGCCGACATAGAGAGCGCCGTCGGCCTCATCGACGGCAATTCCGGTTGGATCGCTGAAGCTCGCCGCGGAGCCTGTACCGTCACTCGTACCGCTGGTCGCACCGCCCGCAAGTACGCTAAACGCGCCGCCCGTCGTGATGGCGAGAATGGCTGGGGCATTGAAGCCCGAGCCACTTTGTGAAGTGATGTAAAATGTTTGCGTCGCGTGATCGTAGGCAATGCCGCTTATTGAAGTCGAGTAATAGTACCCCGAGGGGAATGTGTAGAATATTGTGGTGGCGCCCGACTTTGCGACACGATAGATTATCGGAACGGAATTTGATGCGTCCCATCCGACGATGTAGAGATGTTGATCGTCCGGATCGTACGTTTCGACTGTTGCCTGCTGCACCACCGCCGGAACCGTTGTAACGTTTGCGCGGTACGCGGTACTGCTCGTAAGTAATGCAGAACTCCGCATGTGCGGCGTTACGAGCAGATGAACGGGGTGCGTAACGACTGTCGTAACCCGCGCCACAGACGCCGACCGTACGAGACTCGATGAAGAACCGGCCGTCGGCACAACGGAATTGCTGCCGCCATGCGAGCATGCCGAAAGCAGAAGCGCTAAGACAGAAAATGCGAGCGCGCTTTTACATGCGCGCTGCCACACCGCGGAATGCAACACCTGATCGCCCTCCTAAGACGCAATTTGTGAAATCGCGTTTGGTTAAGGGCAGGCGAGCGTTCCTTTTACTACTATGACGCCAGTCGCAAATGCGAAAAAAATTGATGAAAAATACCTAGGGCCGAATGCGACATGCACACTATTGAAATCAGCGGCCGGTAAGGACGCGTACGATGTCGCGATCGGGCTCGATCTCAGCTGCGCAGTTGGGGCAATGCCGCGGTTTGATTGCCCAAGCCGATGCGATGAACGGGAGCGACACGGCCGCGCATACCATGATCACGAAAATGCCGCCATGAAGTTGCCTCCTTCGGCAGCGAACCCGGCACCCGGTATACGGCGCCCGGTCGCCGCAGGTTTCAGCTCGAACCGGCCCAAACCCCAGCCTGCCTATGGAATCGACCCGCGAGCAAGTAGTGAGCATGGACGAAATCACGGCGCTGGCCAAGCGCCGTGGCTTTATTTTTCAGTCGAGCGAGATTTACGGGGGCATAGGCGGCTTCTACGACTACGGCCCGCTGGGTGCAATCCTCAAGCGCAACGTGAAAAACGCCTGGTGGCGCGACACGGTCGAACTGCGCGACGACGTCGTGGGATTCGATTCTTCCATTATCATGCACCCGCTTACATGGAAGGCCTCCGGACACGTCGACGCCTTTCACGATCGCATGGTCGATTGCAAGGTCTGCAAACACCGCTTTCGGGCGGACCATCTCAAGTCGCTCGACCAATGCCCGGATTGCGAAAGCAAAAATTCACTCACCGAGCCGCGCAACTTCAATTTGATGATGAAGACGCACGTGGGGCCGATGGAAGATACGGCTTCGGAAGCGTACCTTCGCCCAGAAACCGCTCAGGGCATCTTCGTCAACTTCAAGAACATCTATCAGACGGCGCGCAAGAAGCCGCCGTTCGGGATCGCGCAGATCGGCAAATCGTTCCGCAACGAAATCACACCCGGCAATTTCACGTTTCGCGTGCGCGAGTTCGAGCAGGCGGAACTCGAGTATTTCGTTCCGGACGACGGCAACGACATGGAAGTGTTCAAAGACTGGGTCGAGCGACGCAAGCTTTGGTATTCGAGCTACGGAATCAAGCCGGAGAAACTGCGTTTCTACGAACTGACCGCCGAAGAGCGTCCGCATTACGCCAAGGCCGGCATCGACGTGGAGTATCTTTTCCCGTGGGGCTGGGGCGAACTCGAATCGATCGCGCACCGCGGCACGTACGATCTCGACGCGCACATGCAGCTCTCGGGCAAAGATCTGCAATACTTCGACGAGGCAGCCAAAAAGAAGTACACGCCGCTGCTCATCGAGAGTTCCGCGGGTATGGACCGCACGACGCTGACGTTCCTCATCGACGCCTATGAGAACGAAACGAGCGTCGACCCGAACGGCAAGGAAACGCAACGGGTCGTCCTCCACTTTCACGCGCACATCTCGCCCATCCAAGTGGCCGTGTTCTCGCTGGCGCGTAATAAGCCGGAGCTCGTCCAGGAAGCGCGAGCGCTCGAAGAACGCCTGCGCCCAACCTACCGAACCCAGTATGACGAGGGCAACATCGGGCAGCTCTACCGCCGCCAGGACGAAATCGGGACCCCGTTCTGCCTGACGGTCGACTACGATACGCTGCAGGACCGCGCGGTCACCGTCCGCGACCGTGACTCGATGCGGCAGGACCGTATTGCCATCGACTCCCTGCCGGGATTCCTAGGTGACAAGGTAGGTTAGGGCTGCCGCTTCTCAGGATTTCCGCACTAGACGACTGCCCCTCGGTTGGCATAGCGTATGGGTAAAAGCCCATTAACGCTCGTTGCTGCCCACGGGGAGATCCATTTTGATGTCGGAGATGCTTGTGTCGCCCGAACCTGCGGCGTCGCTTCAAAAGCCGATTTGGTTTTTTGAAGAGGGCAACGGCGAAATGAAAAATCTGCTGGGCGGCAAGGGCGCAGGCCTGGCAGAAATGACACGCGCGGGTCTGCCCGTACCGTGCGGCTTTACCATTACCACCGAAACCTGCTTGGAGTATTACGCGCTGGGCCGGCGCAACCCGCCGGGACTGGAGAAAGCCGTTGGAGCGGCGATGCGCGAGCTCGAGCACCGTACAGGCAAGGTGTTCGGCAATCCCGCAAAACCGCTGCTGGTTTCCGTGCGCAGCGGCGCTCGCGTTTCCATGCCCGGCATGATGGACACCATTCTCAATCTGGGTTTGAACGACGCCACCGTTCTCGGTTTAGCCAAGCTGACCGGCAACGACCGCTTTGCGTGGGATGCGTACCGGCGATTCGTCATGATGTTCTCCACCGTCGTTTTGAACGTCGAGAAAGAACTGTTCGAAGATCGCATCGACGATTTGAAAAAACGTCTCGGGGTGGAGACGGATCCAGAAATCGACGCAGTCTCGTGGCAAAGCGCCGTCGGCGATTTCAAGGCGCTGGTCGCCGAGCACACCGGACGCCAATTCCCGCAGGACGTGCACGAGCAGCTCGATCTCGCGATTCACGCAGTCTTCGACTCGTGGAATTCGAAGCGCGCCATCGACTATCGCCGCTACAACAAGATTCCCGATGACTGGGGCACCGCCGTCAGCGTCGTGTCGATGGTCTTCGGAAATATGGGCGACGATTCGGGAACCGGCGTCGCCTTCACGCGTAACCCGAACACCGGCGAGAAAAAGCTCTTCGGCGAGTATTTGCGCAACGCGCAAGGCGAGGACGTCGTCGCCGGCATCCGCACGCCCGAGCGCATTGCCGATTTGGAGCGCACGCAGCCCGGCGTGTACAAACAATTCGTCGAGATCGCGCGCAAACTCGAGCGGCACTACCGCGAGATGCAGGATTTGGAGTTCACCGTCGAGCGCGGCAAGCTGTACATGCTCCAGACGCGCACCGGTAAACGCAGCGCGGAAGCCGCAGTCAAAATCGCGCTGGCCATGGTGCGCGAAGGACTTATCGAAAAACGCGAGGCCGTCGCGCGCGTCAGCGCGGCGTCGCTCGATCAGCTGTTCCACGCGCGCATCGATCCGTCGGAAAAATACGACGTCGCGTGTAAAGGCTTGAACGCATCACCCGGAGCGGCAAGCGGGCAAGCGGTCTTCGATGCGGATACCGCGGAAGCATGGGGGAAGGCGGGCAAAGCCGTCGTGCTGGTGCGTGTGGAAACGACACCGGACGACGTGCACGGCATGATTGCGGCGCGCGGCGTGCTGACCGCCAAGGGCGGCGCTACATCGCACGCGGCGGTTGTCGCGCGTGGAATGGGCAAGCCATGCGTCGCGGGCTGCGAGGCACTGCACATCGATCGCCGGAATCGCACCGCGCAGATCGGTGAGATTTCTTTCAAAGAAGGCGATTCGATTACGATCGACGGAACGACGGGCAACGTCATCGTCGGCGAACTGAAACTCATCGACCCGCCTTCGAAACTGCCGGCCTGGCTGGACGAATTTTTGCATTGGGCCGACGAAGCGCGCGTGCTCGACGTTTGGGCGAATGCGGACACGCCCCAGGACGCGCGCAAAGCGCGTGAACTCGGTGCAGCCGGCATCGGTCTATGCCGTACCGAGCATATGTTCATGCAGCAAGATCGCCTGCCCATCGTGCAGGAGATGATTCTCTCGGATTCGGCGGAAACGCGCGCCTCGGCGCTAGAAAAACTGCTGCCGTTCCAGCGCGACGACTTCCTCGGCATTCTCGAGGCGATGCAGGGCTATCCGGTGACGATTCGGCTGCTCGATCCGCCGCTGCACGAGTTTTTGCCTTCGCTCGAAGTGCTGCTCGTCGAAACCACGGAAGCGCGTCTTCGCGAAGGCGAAGAGTCGAAGACGTATCAGCAAAAGGCGCGTCTGCTCAAACGCGTGCAGCAGCTGCACGAGCAGAATCCCATGCTGGGGCTTCGCGTTTGCCGCCTGGGCATCGTGTATCCCGAGATCTACGCGATGCAAGTTCGCGCGATCTTCGAAGCCGCGTGCGCGCTAAAGAAGCGTGGAATCGACGTGAAGCCGGAAGTGATGATTCCCGGCGTAGGAACGAAAGAGGAAATGCGCTTTACCGCCGACGCCGCGAGAGCGATGGCGAACAGCGTGATAGCGCAGACGGGCGTTGCCGTCGACTATCATGTCGGCACGATGATCGAACTGCCGCGTGCATGTTTGGTCGCTGACGAATTGGCGCAAGCGGGTGCGGAATTTTTCTCATTTGGAACCAATGATCTCACGCAAACCACCTATGGGTACAGCCGCGATGATGCCGAGGCGTCGTTCATCCCGCGGTACCTCGAACAGAAGATTCTGAAGGACGATCCGTTCCAAGTCCTCGATAGACGGGGCGTCGGCATGCTGATGCAGGAAGCGGTGCGGCGTGGACGCGGCGCAGAAAAGGGCCTGAAGATTGGTATTTGCGGCGAGCACGGAGGTGAGCCGTCAAGCGTTGCGTTCTGCCACAGTCTAGGCCTGGATTACGTGTCGTGCTCACCGTATCGCGTACCAATCGCGCGACTTGCCGCCGCTCAAGCAGCCATCGGCTCATTGACCTAGCGCAGCGCAGGTTTAAACGCGGATTAGAAGTGCGGCCGCGCTCTTGTTTGCGGAACCGCACTTCTTTATGCTTCCGTTAACCGCATATCCATTGTCTTCATGATGCAAAGGAGTTCATGTGATCAAGAACTGGAAGACTGCCCTAGCAGCTGTAGCGCTCTCCACCTCCATGTTTGCAGCCGGCGCCGTTTACACGTCCGGAGCGCATGCGCAAACGATGCCGGCTCCCGGCACGACCGCACGTCCGGCCTGGATGCGTGGTGAAGGCGCGAGCCGGTACAATATCCGCAAAGAGCGCCGCCGCCTCGAAGTCGTCATCGACCATCTCCAGCACGATCAGCGCGACTACGGTGGGCACCGCGTCGACGCGATCAACCTCCTCGTCCAGGCTCGGGCGCAGCTCGACCAGGCGATCCAATACGACACCGCTCATCCGGGACAGTAACCTCGAAACATCGATTCCGGGACAATAACGGCAAAGAGACGAAACTCCGGCGGAATGAATCTGCCGGAGTTTCGTTTAGAATCCTATTTCGGCATCTGGGAATTCAAAGCGCGCTACAATCTGGCCGCTTCAGACGCGCAGACTGTGCGGCTCCCGAAATTGCTCGCGATGGCAACGGAAGCGGATCGCGAGCGGTGGGAGCACCTATCTCTTGGCTACATCCCCACCGAAGGAACGCCCGAACTGCGTGAGGCGATTGCGCAAACGTACGATGGCGTCGAAGCCGCCGACGTGCTGTGCTTTGCGGGCGCGGAAGAAGGCCTCTACTGCGCGATGCACGCGCTGCTCGAAGCCGGCGATCACGCCGTCGTTCTCGTTCCCAACTATCAGTCGATGGAGAGCGTTCCGCGAAGCATTTGCGCCGTGAGCGGCGTTGCGCTCGACTCTGGGCGCGACTGGCAGCTCGATCTCGACGAAGTTCGCGCCGCGCTGCGTCCAAATACGCGCCTGGTGGCAGTGAACTTTCCGAACAATCCCACCGGCGCGATTGCCGATCGAGAAACGTTCGAAGGATTGATTGCGCTTTGCAGCGAGCGCGGCATCTATCTTTTCAGCGACGAAGTGTATCGCGGCATCGAGCGAGACGATTCCAAGCGTTTGCCTCAAGCCGCGGATTTGTACGAGCGGGCGCTCTCGCTCAACGTCGTCTCGAAAGCATACGGCTTGCCGGGGCTGCGTGTCGGCTGGATTGCCTGCCGAGATCGCCGCGTGCTGACCAAGATGCTTGGCCTGAAGCACTATTTGTCGATCTGCAACGCAGGACCGAGCGAACTGCTCGCGTGCATCGCTCTACGCGCGCGCGAACGCATCCTCGAGCGCAACCGCGATTTATGCGCTGAAAACTTGGACGCGTTGGATGCGTTTTTCGCGCGGCACGCAGGCCGGTTTGAATGGTACGTGCCTGACGGCGGCTGTATCGCGTATCCACGTTACCTCGGTGCGGACGGCGTCGAACGCTTCTGCGCGCGCCTCGTGGAAGAGGCCGGCGTGCTGCTCCTGCCTGCGTCAATGTATCGGAGCGAACTTTTGGAAACGCCCGCGGATCGCTTTCGCATCGGTTACGGGCGCACGGGTATCGATGAAGCGCTGGCAGCCTTCGAGGCGTATTTAGCGGCGTCGCCCCAAGAATGTGAAACCTAGCGAATCGTTTTGCGTACCGTCGCTGACGTACGGGGGTATCTGCATAGTACGCTTCGCTGAAGCGCCGGCGCAGCGCGGCCAGCATCGCATGGGACGTCTGCAAATCGCTGCGCTCTGAGCGAAACGCCGGCGCCGATTTCGAGGACGCGAGCTCGCGCAGGCAAGTGCTGCATCAGAAGTGAGAAGAAGGCGTCTATCCGTTCGAGTGATTCTTCACCGCGCGCTCGCCGCATGACGCGCGTCGCCAGCCGGAGCTTGACGTGCTCGTACAGCGCGCGATCTGCAGGGCGCATACGCAGCCAATCGCGGAAAATCACGTGGCGTTGGGAGTCGGCCGGATCCGACCACCGGGTCGATACCGTCAACGATAATGTCGACGATCGGCTTTGCCGCAAGGCCGGGAACCGACGTCGAACCGACGTGCTCGATGCGGGTTACGTTCGGGCCGAGCGCAGAGGCTATGCGGCGGCGATGCTCCTCGAACAGCTGCGGCCATCGCGAATCATAATCGGCGAGCGCGACTCGGATCACGTCGCGACGCCGCGCGCGATCTCGCGGCAGATGCGCCGTGCTTGGTCTACGTCGACGCGGCTTCGCTCGACGAACAGTTTACGCCAGTATGCTTTTCCGGAGAGTTTCGCGATGAGATCCGATGCGTCGCGCGCATCGACCACGGAGCCCGCTGCGGTTCCAACCCACACGGTGCGGCTCTCACCGTCAATTTGCAGCGGCAAACGGTGAATCAGCTGCGATTGCTCGTCACTCCACACCGCGTCGCCGTAATGCGCACGCAACGCCGACTCGCATGCCTCGAAGACGCGCAAATCGTGTTCGGCATTGAACTCTGCGGCAACCGCATAGAGGCGCAATCGCTCGCGCAGCGCGCGCGCCGCTTCCGACGGCGCATCGCGCAGCTCGTTTAGCACACGGAAATCATCCCAAGCCAGAAACTCCTCGATGGGATCCAGGCGGTGCGGGTCGGGCCAAAGTTCACGGAGCACGCGCTGCAGCACGCGTTCGAACATGCGCGTCGTGTGATGAAAATAGACCGAAGCGAACATCATGTAGCGCGCCAGGACGAACGATTCGAGAGAAACGACGCCGCGCCGGTCGATACCCATCACCGGCCGGCCCTCTATTTCAAAGACACGCAGCGACGCGACGAGTTGATCGGCATCGTAGCGGCCGCTGATGACACCGGTAAAGTATGCGTCGCGCAGCAGATAATCCATGCGATCCGCGTCGAGGTTCGGCCCGCTGACGATCTCGGTAAGCACCGGATATTTCGAACGCGCGCCGAGAATCAGATCGAGCACGTCGCCGGCGTCCACGTCCAGGTCTGCTAAATGCGCCTGCAATTCCGGCAGTGCGAGCAGGGCTTTCGTTCGTTCTTCGTGACGAACGCCGAGCACGTCTTCACAAGCATGGCTGAACGGCCCGTGCCCGATGTCGTGCAGGATGAGTGCTGCTCGCACCAGGCGCCGCTGGTATGCGGCCTCCGCGTCGTTTACGAAAAATTCACGACCCTCGCGACGTACCTGATCGAAGGCGCGCGTGCCCATTGCAAGCGCTCCGAGGGCATGCGTGAAGCGCGAGTGTTCCGCAGACGGAAAAGCCAAGTAGGCCAGACCGAGCTGCCGCAGGCGCCGCAGACGCTGGAGCACCGTGCAGTCCAGCAAACGCGCCTCGGCGGTGGTGAGCTCGATAAAGTGATGCACCGGGTCGTAGATGCGCTTCACGGTGGACTTCTTGCGAGCGCGCCGAAGTAGGACCTGCACGAAATGAGATTCGACCAAGGCGCCGTTCGGGAGATTCACGCTCGCATAGACATCGCGGGTTTCATCGGCTCGTACGTCTCGCTGCGTAAGCGCGGAAACGATTTGGTCGGGTTGTGCCCGTTTCATACCGAGAAGACGCCGTCGTTTCACGTCCATCCCGACAAGGGATTTTTCAAGTGTTTCGGATGCGGTGCGGGGGGCGACGTCATCACGTTTCTCTCGAAACTCGAAAATCTTTCGTTTCCGGACGCGGTGCGCGTGCTGGCCCAAAAAGCCGGCGTCGAACTCGAACCTGAAAGCCCGCAAACCTTGCGCATGCGCAGCGAGCGCGAGGCGATCTACGAAGCCAATCGTATCGCAACGGCGTTCTTCGAGCGCGTGCTGCGGGACTCGACCGCAAGCGCGGCGCGAAACTATTGCGAGCGGCGCGGCATTTCGCAAGCAAGCATCGAGAAGTTTCATCTGGGCTACGCGCCGGACTCGTGGAGTGCGCTCGCGGACGAATTGCAACGCGGCGGCGTCGATTTGACGATTGCCGAAAAGGCGTGTTTGGTCAAACGTGGAGAGCGCGGTTACCGCGATTTCTACCGCGATCGTTTGATGGTGCCGACCTACGCGACTACGGGCGAAGTGATTGCGTTCGGCGGCCGCGCGTTGGGCGATGCAGAACCCAAATATTTGAACACTTCGACTACGCCCGTCTACACGAAGGGGCGGCATCTGTACGCACTCAACGTTGCCCGGCGCGCGGCAGCAAGCGATCGCACGCTGATCGTCGTCGAAGGCTATCTCGACTGCATTGCGCTCCATCAAGCGGGATTCGAGAATGCCGTCGCCTCGCTGGGCACGTCCTTTACCGAAGACCAGGCCAAAGAGCTGCGGAAATACGCCGACGGAATCTTTTTGTGTTTCGATGGTGACCAGGCTGGGAACGCGGCGGCCGAAAAAGCCGTTGAGATAGCGGCGAACGTGATCGAGCATGCAGGTTCCGGTGTTCGCATCGTCACGCTGCCGCCGGGTGCCGACCCCGATAGTTTGGTGCGCGAGCAAGGCGCCGAGGCGTTCCGAAGATTGTTGAACGCAGCCAAACCCGCTATAGAAGTTCGCCTCGAGCGCGAAGCGGATCGTCTGCAGCGCGGGTTCGACTCGCCTGCCAGCATTGCCGCGCAAGCCGAAGTGCTCATTCGACGCATGACGCCGCAAGCCGAATGGGATCGTTGGCGCGTGTGGATCGCAAAGCGCCTGAAGGTCAATGAGAACGACCTCCGGAATAGCCGCTTTCTTGCGAACACGGCGAATTTCGCGCCGCGTTCTGCCGGGGTCGCAACCCGCCATCTTTCCCGCAACGTGCAGCCGTCTTCGTTCGAACGTGAAGCGCTCGCTATCATGATCGAAGAGCCGGAACTCGTGCGGGAATATCGCGAGCGTATACCGGTTGCGCGTTTCCGCAGCGAAACCTACGCCCGCGTTTACGCGGCGATGGTCGAGAACGCGGAACGCCTGGGCGACACGCCGGATGTATTTGCGCTATTTGCGGACGATAACGAAGGGATAGAGGCGCTGACGGCCCTCGGGCAGCGCGACCGCAGTTCGACGGTCCGCTACCAGGATTCAACCCAGCGCCGGGCGCATCTCGACCGAGTCGTCGAACGGCTGCAACTCGACGAGGAGCGGCAGCGTTATCAGGAGTTGTCCCGGCAGATTGACGAATTGGTGATGGCTGGGCAAACGGTGAACAGTGAACTCCGGGACGAGTTCGATTCACTGGTGGCAAAACTAAAACGGTAAAGATATCGCGGCGCCCACGGGGAGGCGTCACGTTAGCAGCCGGTTTAGGCGCCAAGAGATACATGGGGGCCCCACGAAGTGGGGGGCGCGCAGCTTAGAGCGCAGCGCCATTTCAACCGGAAGGGAGGTGATTGGGAAAAGCATGGCACGTAAAAAGAGCGCAGGAACGAACGGTGCGACCGCAACCGCGGAAGCGGCGCCGGCAACCGTCGAGGAGCTGAAGAAGCGGCTCGTGGAGCGCGGTAAAAAGCGCGGCTCCATTACGCTCGACGAAATAAACATTGAAGTCGGCCGCCTTGCGGAAACGCGCGAGGATTTGAACGAGGCCGAGATTTTCGAAGAATTGATGACCGACCTGAACGCCGCGGGCGTCGAAGTCATCGAAGAGGCCGAAGAAGAGAAACCGGACGAGGCGGAAGGGCCTGAAGAGACGCTGTCCGCCGGTTTGTCGTTGGACGACCCGGTTCGCATGTACCTCAAGGAGATCGGCCGCGTTCCGCTGCTCTCGATGGAGGACGAGAAAAATCTCGCGATGCGCATCGAGGCGGGCGAAAAAGAGCTGGCCAAAAACGGTACCGCAAGTTCGCTCGTCGTCGCACAGGGCGAAGAAGCGAAGCGCCAGCTCACTGAAGCCAACCTCCGGCTCGTGGTGTCGATCGCGAAGAAATACGTCGGCCGCGGCATGCTCTTTCTCGATCTCATCCAGGAGGGCAACCTCGGTCTGATCCGCGCCGTCGAGAAATTCGACTATCGAAAAGGTTACAAATTCTCCACGTACGCCACGTGGTGGATTCGCCAGGCGATTACGCGCGCGCTTGCCGATCAGGCGCGCACCATCCGCATCCCCGTGCACATGGTCGAGACGATCAACCGTCTCATCAAGATCTCGCGACAATTGCTGCAAGAACTCGGCCGCGATCCGTCGGTCGAAGAGATTGCCGCGGAGATGGGCCTGACCCCCGAAAAGGTTCGCGAGGTCATCAAGATCAGCCAAGAGCCGATCTCGCTCGAGACACCCATCGGTGAAGAGGAAGACTCGCACCTCGGTGACTTCATCGAAGATCAGGAAGCCGTCGCACCGGCGGAAGCCGCATCGGTGATGCTGCTCAAAGAAAAGATGCAGGACGTGCTGCAAAACCTCACCGAGCGCGAGCGCAAAGTGCTCGTGCTGCGCTTCGGCCTCGAAGACGGCCACCAGCGCACGCTCGAAGAAGTCGGCCAGGAGTTTGGCGTCACGCGCGAACGTATCCGCCAAATCGAAGCGAAGGCGCTGCGTAAACTGCGTCATCCTTCCCGCGGCAAAGCATTGAAGGACTACTGGAGCAACGAATGAAGTTGCTTGCCGTCGTTGCCGCAGCAGCGATGGCCACGCCGTCCCCACAGCCTTCCAGCCAGCTGAAAACCATCGTTAACACGCGGTCGACGCCCTTTTTCACGTCGATCGCACAGCATTTTAACGCCGCGGTTGGTCCGATGCTCGCCAATGATGCCACGCTCGACCAAATCGATCCGCAGCTCGTCGATCTCAACGACGTCTTCCATCACCCCGACTACGCGATTCGCTACAGCACGATTCGCGTCAAGCTCATGGGCCAAGTTGCCGAGCTTCAGAAAAGCTTGCCCTTCATGCAGCAGCAGATCAACCAGCTGCGCCAGGGCGAGACGCTGACGAAGGATCCGCAAGACGCAAAAGCCATCCACCAGATCGCGGAAAAACTGCAGCTCGCATACAACAAGCAAATGCAGCTCGAAACCGACCTTACCGGCGTCGTCCGCTCGATGATGGACTATCAGCCGCCGGACAATCTGGATATTGCCCAAGAAGAGTTGGCCGAGCAGCAGATGCCGCAAGACTTACGCGACATCAAGAGCTACCTGCGCTTCGACGGCCAGCGCGACGTAATAAACCAATCCGAAAACGCAGCCGCCGACTCCGCAATCACACTCGTCCAACACACCTGCGCAATAAATAAATAGTCCAAAATCCGAGAGAAGCGAGTGATTCGCGTAAGAGGCGACTGACGTGGCCAGTCGCCTCTTACGCGGATCGCGAGCGGGGTTTACATTTCGCCCGCGCCGGCGTTCTTCGATGGTTTGACGAGCGGATTGTTTTCTGCGAATGCGCCGAGCGGGTTCGGCGTCACCCACACTTCAACGTCCCATTGAGCGGGGAACGTGAAGACTTTGGTGACTTGATCGGCGCTCTTCACTTTGCCCATCTTTATCAGAGCGTCGGCGGTCGGATTGCTGAGATCGCCGCCGTTCTTGGTAAAGTCCGTTCCGCGAACGGCGTGGCCGTACGCGGCATCCGTCGTACCTTGCAAGATGTAGTGCACATGCGGGCGGCTGAACTTGAACCATCGCCCCGGAGCGAGTCCCCAAAGCTTCGGCGGCGACGCGCTATTCTGCGCGGTAAGCGGCACAGAGAAGTCGGCACCGAGTAGACGGCCTTTCACGTCGTACCACAGCTGGCTCGGTTGCGGATTTGCAGGGTCGGCTGCGCTGTTCCAATTGAGGTTGGCGTAGCTGATTGCTCCGGTTTTATCCTCGTTGTTGTAGCGGAAGTATCCCGCTTTCACCGCGTCGTCCGGCGTGGCAAAGCGCGCGTTCAGATCTTTCGTGACGGATTGCACGAAGGAAACTTCCGCGGGTAACGGTTTGTCGGGAAGTTTCTGGCTCATGGGGGCGGCCAGCGCGTTCCAGCCGCCACCAGCGGCTAATGCGCCGAACGCCAAAAACGCGAGCGCGAACAGCGCACGTTTCATGGCAACCTCCGATTCTTTTTACGATTTACGGTGTGCTAGTTGGATGAGGACTAGGCGACGGCTTCGGCGTCGCCATGTGGAATCCCGGAGGCGTGTAGAGCGGTGCCGGAACGAACGCCGGATGGGGCGTATCGCGCACGGTTACGAACGGCTGCGGCGTCGCGATGACCAGCGCGCCTCCCGACGCTACGGAAATCGATGCGGCAGTGCGGGCGCGCAGCACGGTACCCGGCCCCAGCGCGACTTCGTGCCCCTTGCGCAGCATGTGATAGATATAATGCCCCGGGATAAAGATGTCGCCGACGGTGTCGGTCACGGCACGCGTGTTGTATTGCCCAACGCTCATGTGCGGATCGATGTGCGCGGTCGGCGTGATAAGCGGAATACGCTTGCCGCCGGGGAGTGTGAGCGCTTCGAAATAAATGTCAACCGAGCCGTCCTCATTTCCCATATGAGCGCGGCTGGCTTGCGTGATCTCGATTTCGACGGGCGTTCCCGCAGGCGCAACGGTTCTTCCGGTCAGAACGATGGGATCGCGCAAATGCGCGCGCACGCGCGAGCCTGGTGTGGCTGCCGAGCTGATCGTTTCGTCCAGAACGAAGAACAGACTGGAATCGAGGGGGAGAATCGTGGAGTTCGGCGTCCCCGTGGGACTGGTAGCGGGAATGCGGCGCGCGGGTTCGGGCGTCGGCACGGGGATGGCGCGAGCTGTTTGCGGAGCAGCGCCTACCGCCGCGGCGGCGAAAACCGCCGCGACGGCTAAATTACGGACGCTGTCAGCTGGCTTTTTTCTCTTGATCGCGGGCTGCTGCGGCTGCTGCACGTTTGCCTTCTTCGATGAGCTGCTTTACTTTTTGGCCGCCCTTTTGACCGATCTGCTCGTAGAAGTTCGGACCATAGCGGTCACGCGTGGCTTCGCCGCCTTTCTTTCCGCCCTTCTTGCCGATCTGCTCGTAGAAGGCATGCCCGTGCGCTTGCTTCGTCGCCTGGCCGCCCTTGCGCCCGATTTGCTCGTAGAACTCCGGGCCGTACTTTTTCTTGACGGTTTCGCCGCCCTTTTGGCCCGCTTCCCGGACCGTCATGCCGCCGGCTTTCTTCGGTGCCGGGCCGTTGGGTGTGTTCATTGACTCTTTGCTTATCCTCAGTTTCTTGCGCCGCCCCAGAAGGACGGCAATCTCATGCTCCATATACTAGAACGCAAGTTCGGTCCAGAAAGTTGGTATTAATTTGATTAAGAAGGCAATACGGTTGACCACTCTGCCGCTCGCGTGCATCCTAGCGCTCGGTGTCTCTGCTCCGCCGCCGCCTGCTTACGTTCAAATCGTCCAACTGGAGCAGTCGCGCTCTTTAGGTAACGGCCGGCTCGAGCAATTCCTGAACTCGAATGACCGCTTAGTTGCCATGCGAGCCGCTCTTGCGATCGGACGCACCAAACAAGCCGCAGGCATCCCGCTGCTGGTTCGTCACACCCGCGATCGCGATGCAGCAATGCGAGCTATGGCGATTTATGCAATCGGCCTCATCGGTACGAACGCAGCGGCCGCGACTGTGCTTGAAGGGCTCCGTGACACAAGCGGCAGCGTCATCGTGTCGGCATTGGACGCGACGGATCGCCTCGAGACTGCGGGCGCGTTCGATGCCTCGCAAGAGCGTGCGGCAGCACGGCGAGTCATTGCTTTGCTGCATGGAAGGCAGCCGGTCGTGCGGGCGCGAGCGGGAACGGCGCTGGAGGCTTTCAGTTCATCGACCGCGCGTCTCGCAGCGATACGCGCGCTTTCGAGCGCCTACGCGCGCGAACGCGACGGCTTCGTGCGCTGGCACTTGATGTGGACGCTGTATCGGAGCTATGCAAAGGCGGCGCCGCAAAACGTGCTTGCCCGCGGCTTGCGCGATCCTGACGAAATCGTGCGCATTCAAGCCGTTCGCGCGTTCGGCAAGCGCGGCGATGCATCGGCAGTGCAATTGCTGCGGCCGCTGCTCGCGGATTCATCATGGCGCGTGCAAGAGCAGACGCGTGAATCGATTACCGTCCTCCAAGGCGGCAAGATGACCGAACATCTCACGAGCATCGCGCAGGGCGTGAAAACGCCTGCGCCGCAGCAGGACAAGCTGGCATATCTCCCGGCGCTACCGCGCACGGATGCAACCGGAAAACCGTCGGCGCCGCAGGCGAGCGACATCATTACGCAGCCGAAACTCGATCCTTCGACGATTGCGCTGTTCACCGGCCCGGCGAAGGGACCGCATCCGCGCGTGCGCATCGTGACGACCGAAGGCAACGTGTACCTCGAACTCTATCCGGAGTGGGCACCGCTGACCGTCGCAAACTTCTTGAATCTCACGAACCGAGGCTATTTCGACAATAACCGCTGGTTCCGCATCGTTCCCGACTTCGTCGTGCAAACCGGCGATCCGACGAACACCGGCAACGGCGATGCGGGTTACACGATTCCGGCGGAAGAAAATCCAATCGAGCAGGACAGCTACGTCATTTCGATGGGATTAAATTACACCAATCCCCCGAATGCGCACGCGATTCGCGATTCCGCCGGGACGCAGTTCTATATTACGCTTTCACCGCAGCTGCATTTGGATCGCGACTTCACGGTGTTCGGTAAAGTGATCGGCGGTTTCGACGTGCTCGGGCGGCTCATCGAAAGCGACAAAATCGTGCGTATCGAGCGGTTGCCGGACTCCAAGTTGTGAAGCGAATCGCTGCGGTCGCCGCTGCCTTGA
>DATGJX010000099.1:0-5355 GCA_035294905.1 Vulcanimicrobiaceae bacterium
GTCACCTCTCGCGTCGCCGTTAGCCGGCACGCCGGCTTGATTTGTTTTCAGCGTCGAGGCGGTCAGCGTGAGTCCTGTATTTGTGCAGTTGTCCTCGACGATCGCGCCGCCGAGATTCACACTTCCACCGTTGGTCGAAACGTTGCTCGTAAACGTCGAGCCTGTAATCGTCATGTCATCGTCCGAATAGACGGCGCCGCCGATGCCGAAGGGGACGGTTTGCGTACCCTGGGCCGTATTGCTCGTAAACGTCGAGCTCGCGATCGTCGCGTTCGGCGATTCGCTGGCAACTGCACCGCCCAACGCCGCCTCGTTTCCGCTAAAGATCGAATTCGTGACGCTGAGCGTCGCGCCGAAATCGTTGTAGATGGCGCCACCCTCACCCGTTGACGCCGGCGAGGCAACATTGTTCGTAAAGGTCGCGCTGGTGACGGTAAGCACTCCTTCATTCTGAATCGCGCCGCCGCAGACCTCAGGCGAATTACCGGCGCATACAGCACCGGCACCGTTTGTTAGCGTCAATCCGGATACCGTTGCGCTTGCGCCCGAATTTACGATGAATATCGCGCTCGCGTTGTTACCGCTCACCGAGATCGTGCTTGCGCCGGGACCGGAGATCGTTATGTTTTGTGCGAGCGTGATCGCACCGCTCGTCAGCGTGATCGTCCCAGTCAATGACGGAGCAAACGAGATCGTGTCGCCCGGATTCGCGGCCGCGATTGCCGCACGCAGCGAGCCGGCTCCGCTATCAGCCGTTGTGCTGACGGCTGGGCCGAGCGTTGCCGTGATCGAGTTCGTGCCGGTGGCCGCGACCGTGAAGTTCAGGGTCACTTGATCGAGCAGCGTCCCGGTACCGTTCGGACCGCTGTAGGTTTGAATCAAGAACGTATCGCTGCCGACATACGCATTGACCGTGAAATCGCAGGTGATCGTCGCTCCGAGCGTGCACTGCGGCGCTGCGATGTTGAACGTCTGCTGCAGACCGCCGTTCACGCTGATAACGACCGATTCGCTGAGTGGCGAAATCGTTTTCGGCTTACGCGCATAGGACGCCGTATTGGACGCGCTCGAGAACGTGAGCTTGAACTGCGTCGGCACTTGAGAACGGCTCGCAGACGCACCGTTTCCGCCTGACGGAATACCCGCCGCGCTATGCCCCCCGCCGCCTCCGCAGCCGGTGGCAAACAGCGTAAAAAGAGCCCAGCCAATAGCAAAAGCAGCGCGTCTTTGCATGCAGCCGTTTCGGACACAGGCCGGCCGCTCTCCTTGCGTTCAAGGGCCTCCTAATGCCTAATTCTTACTGGGCGGCTATTTGAGGACGACGTCCATGGTGACGCTCGCGATCCCGCCGATCGCCGGATCGAGGCGAGTGCCTTTCATTCCAAATACGTGCCGGTCGATCTGCCCGACGGCGTGATACACCGCGTGACCAGTCACATTTTCAATCATCACGTCGAAATGTTCGGGTTGGGTGACGCCGTGCATCGTAAGGTTCCCGTCGACTCCGAACGATGTGCCGCTGTGCGCCGTAATCTTCGTGCTGGTAAAAATCCATGTCGGGAACTTCTTGACATCGAAATAGTCCGGACTTTGAATGCAGCCGGTTTGATCGGGATCGCCCGTCGAGACTTTTGTTGCGTCGAGCGTGACGGTTACGCTCGACGGAATCGGTGAGTCGTTCGCAAAAACAACGGCGCCGTTTTCGATCGGAACTGTCCCCGTTACGCGTTCGACGAAGATATGTGAGATGCTAAAGCCGACTTTGGACGCGGACGGGTCGACGACACGCTCCGTGTTCGCCGCAGCGATTCGCGACGTCGTAACGGCGAACGCAAAAGCCAATGTAACCAGAAGTCGAACGTACATCAGATGCCGAGCGTGAATTGGAGATTCCAGACGTGCGTCGGCGCGGCGTTCGAGATAACGTCCTCGAGCGTAATTCGTGAGTTCTCGCCCGTTCCGTAACCGAGCATCAGCAAGCCGTCACGATAAAACCCGCCATTCGGCGAACCGGGGCCCGGCGCAAGCGAAGGAGCGTTCGTCCCTTCATAACGGGCTTCGGCGTACAGCCTGCGATCGAACATGTAACGCAGTTGCGTTAATCCGCCGCTCGATGCGCAACCGACGTGAAAGGGCACGTTGCAGTTTGAATCCCAGCCCGTCTGGATGAGGTTGTCCCATTCCCAACGTGAGAAATCATTGTAGACGACGGCAAAACCGCTGCGCGCAAATTGGTCGATGCCTGCACCCAGCGGCCGCGTTCCCGAATAGCGATAGCCGGTCAGCGTCACGAGACCGAGCGTGTCTTGGGCGACGCCCATCCAATCGTTTCCATACGATGGAATCCCGCTTTGCCGATCGTGCCCTTGTCCAACGAAGAGTTGCCCACTCAAGCCGCGCGTCGCATCGCCGACGCTCGCGCGCACGCCGATCTTCGGGTCAAAAAAGTTGAACGGATTGCTGCCGACCGTCTGTTCCATGACGGCATAGCCTTGATACGAATCGCGAAACGTTTCGGGATCGACGGGAACCGGCAACGTGAACGAGCCCGCTTGCGCAAAGACCGGAATCCGCGCATTCCACGGATTGACACGATCGATCACCCACGCGTCGCGCGTGAGACCCGGCGTTCCGCCGTCAACGACGTATTGCTCGACGAGATAACTGGCGCGCTCTCCGATCGCACCGGCCGTGAACGTCTCGATTTCATCGACGACGTCTTTTGGCAGACCGTCACCCTGATTTTCAGTCGATGCGACGAGATTCGTCTTTGCCGAGATCGGAAAAGCCGGACCCGGCTTTACGCCGGGGATCCGATAGCCGCTCGCCATGAAGGCGGCGCCGAACGCATTGAGGTGCGGGATGACCGAATGGCATTTTTCGCACGTCACGCCGTACTGATGCGCAAAAATCGGGATAGCCAGGACCGGTCGCGAGCGTAAGCCGGCGACGAGCAAGAGCCCAATGAGGGCGACGACGAGAGCAATTCGACGGGGCATCGGTCCTCCGCAAGCGCCCATTAGGTGCGCCTACCTCGGACTCCTAGTTCGTCCTAACCCGCTTCTTGAAAATAATGCTTCCGCGCCAGGGCGAGAACGTCACCGGCTTGTTCGGGAAGCACCTTGCGCAGCTGGAGCGCCATCGTCTCGCCACGCGGCATCGAGGCCCATTTTCGCGGCATCCCGCCCGTAATTTCCGGGAGTATCTCCGCGGTTCGATCCACACCCAGGACGTGCGCCATGGCGACGGAGATCGATTGATGCAGCCGATCGTCGTTCCCGGATGGGATCACGGTCGAGTGCGTGCAGAGCACGCCCTCAACTCCTCCGGAATGAAATTCGCCGCCGAAAATATCGATTCGATAGCTGCAATAAATCGATAATCCGTCGATCTTCGCGTGCAACTCGGCCCAAAGCTGTTCGAGACGCACGGCAGCTGCCGACTTTCCGGCGCGCCATAAGATATCAACCATTTCACCGTAGGCGCGCACGCCGCGGCCTTGGGCTCGCTCGATACATGCGCGCACGACGGCACCACACGTTGAATCAAACAGCAGCGCATCCGGATAGCCGTGAGTCATGAAGCCGCGCAGTGTTTCCTCGGCGTCGAGCAGAACGAACCGGCCCTCGTCGATCGCTTGCTGCGCGGGAATTCCGAGTGCTTCCAGCCCGGCGATAAAGGCTATGCGGTGCGCCTGCGTCGCGAGAACGACAAGGCTGCTGCCGTTTCGGTAGCCTTCCGCGAAATACTCGACGACATTCGAGACCAGCGTGCTTTCGTCCGAATCGTAGAACTGGACGGCGTGCTGGTGCTCGATGTCCGCTAAGGCGCTAGAGGACTGCATCTGTCAAGAAACAGTCAAGCATGTTTCACCGCCTGGCGTCAATTGAATCGAGAGATGCGACGTTCTCAAGGGCGGATAGATCTCCCAAATCGAGACCAAGGTAGCGAGCGCGTGCTACTCGTCGCATCACTTTGAGGTTGCGCGTCTTCGGAAGATCGTCAACGAACGCGATCGATTTCGGACGCAGCGATTTTCCCATTACGCGCTCGATTACGCCCATCAGCTCCGAACGCATCGCTTCGCTTTCATCCTCGCGACGCTTCGGGACGACCAAACACACCACGACGTCGCCTTTGATCTCGTCCGGGACGGCAATCGCCGCGGCCTCACGCACGCGCGCATCGGAGACGAGCGCACTCTCGAACTCTGCAGGGCCGACGCGCTTTCCCGCCACGTTGATCGTATCGTCGCTGCGTCCGCGAATGTACCAGTAACCGTCGGCGTCGATGATGCACCAGTCGCCGTGCACCCACGTGCGCGAAAAGCGCTCCCAATACGAAGCAAGATATCGGACGTCGTCCCGCTTAGTCGCGCTGCCGCCCCAAAACGATTGCGTCATTCCCGGCCACGGTTCGGTGACGACCAATTCGCCGACGTCGCCGCGAACGGGTTTGCCGTCGGCATCATATACGTCTGCGACCATTCCCGGAATCGGTCCGTGAAACGAATTCGGAACGAGCGGCATCGTTGGGAAGCACCCGACGATGCCGCCCGAGATTTCGGTTCCGCCGGAATAGTTGATGATCGGGAGACGGTCGCCGCCGACAACGTGTGCAAACCATTTCCAGGGCTCCGTATTCCACGGCTCGCCGGAGCTGGCGAGAATACGCATCCGCGAAAGATCGTGCGCGCGCACCGGCTCTGCGCCGTGCACCATCAGCGAACGAATCGCCGTCGGCGCAATCCCCAAGTGCGTCACGCCATGCGATTCACAAACGCTCCATAAGCGATCCGGTTTTGGATAGTCGGGCGTTCCTTCATAAAGCACCGCGGTCGCGCCGATTCCAAGCGCGGAAAAAATCAACCACGGCCCCATCATCCAACCGATGTCCGTGAACCACAGCACGCGGTCGCCGGATTTGATGTCCATGCACAAGTAGCCGTCGATCATGCACTTCATCGGGAAGCCGGCGTGCGCGTGCACGACGCCTTTCGGCTTGCCGGTGCTACCGCTGGTGTAGAGCAGCAGCAATTCGTCTTCAGCCAACGTGCGCTCGTACGTTTCTACCGGTTGATGCGTCCCGACGAGCCTCTCCCAATCGTGGTCGCGGCCAGTCTGCATCGGCACGTCTTTCTTGATGCGCCGGTACACGAGTACGTGCTCCACGCTCGGAGCTTCCGCAAGGGCTTCGTCGGCGAGCGGTTTCATGAGAACGGGCTTGCCGCGGCGAGAAACACCGTCGACGGTCAGAAGTACTTTGGCTTTCGCGTCGGCGAGCCGCGTCGCGAGCGCTTGCGGACCGTAGCCGGAAAATGCAGGCACCGTTACTGCGCCGATGTACGCAGCTGCA
>DATGJX010000100.1:0-11389 GCA_035294905.1 Vulcanimicrobiaceae bacterium
TATGCGTGCGCCGCCTCCGGAGTGCCGAGCGCCGGCTGCAGCAGCGCGGCGTATTCCCGTCCTAAAAAAAGATAGGCACCTGCGCTGAGTGCAGCAAGCACAACGGCGAAAACGGTAAGATAGCGCAGCGCCAGTCGCGCAATCACGGCTGAAATCGATATCCTACGCCCCACACCGTTTTGATCACGTCGCCTGCGCCCGCGCGTTTGAGCTTGCGGCGCAGTTGGCTGACGTACACGTCAACGATGTTGCTGGATCCGTCGAATTCGTATTCCCAAACTCGCTCGAGCAAGTGCTCGCGGCTGAGCACGAGCCCCGCGTTGCGCGCGAAGAATTCGAGCATGCGAAATTCCGTGAGCCCGAGCGGAATATTCTTGCCCGCATAGCTCGCTTGACGCGCGCTCACGTCAACCGCGAGATCGCCGCTGCGCAGAAGGTCTTTGACGGGACGATCCGCGCGGCGCAGCAGTGCGCGCACGCGCGCAACGAGCTCTTCTTCTTCGAACGGCTTTACCAGATAGTCGTCCGCGCCGCTGTCGAGGCCCCGCACGCGATCCTCGACCGCATCGCGCGCGGTCAGCATCAGCAACGGCGTCTGAATTCCGTTCGTGCGTGCTGCGGCGGCGATGGCAAATCCATCGCGGTTCGGCAGCACGATGTCGACGATCGCCGCATCGTACGTTTGGCGCAGCAGATGGTCCAAGCCCGTATCGCCGTCGGGCGCCACGTCGACCGCGTATTTGCGGCGTTCAAGCATTGCGCGCACGGCGCCGGCAACGCGGGCGTTGTCCTCAATCACCAATATCCGCATGAAAGCCCTCTACAACTTCGTCGGCCACGGCGCGCCCACCGTCAAGGCCGCGCCGAAATGCCCCGGTCCGCCGACCGTTTGGACCTGCTGGAAGAGCAGCCGCGCGTGGGGCGTGACCTGAAAGGCGAAGTAGTAGACGACGTCGCGCGTTATGAAAGGCGCGGCCGAAGCGTCGTAACGCACGCCGAAGTATGAGTGCGGCGTCGGATAGTATTTCAGGCGCACGTAGCCGCCGCTGCTGCCCAGCACCGTGTCGAAGCCGTCGCCGTTTGCGTCGCGTCCCCACCACTGCTCGGCTTGCAGGTCGAACCGCCCGCGTTGCCCGTGAATCAGTAGGCCGGCGCGGTTGTATCCGTCGGCGAACCCGGTTCGTCCCGTGGGCACGATCCAGCGCGAGCCGGTAATCCACTCGCCGCCAATCGTGAGATCCGTGACCAGCGGCGCACGCAGGAAGAGGCCAATCTCGGGAGAGGCAGCCCACGTCGTTTCCCCGGTCGCCAGCGGCTTGCCGCCGTACGCGGCACCTTTGAACTCACCGGTCGATATCGTGAGATCGCTCGTCACGACGCCTGACGTGCGTTCGACCTGCACGCCCCAACGGGGCGAGGCGAGCGAGAGATCGTTCAGGCCGACGTGCGTGCCGTAATAGCCGTATTGCTGCAAATCGTCTAGACGCTGGCCCGGCGATTGCGCGAGCGGCAGCTCGAACAAGCCGGCGCGGTACAGCGTCAGCGTGCGCGCGTCGTACGTTGCGAGATATCCCATGAACAGCGCCGACGGTCCGCCGCCCGCTCCCAGATTGTAGTGCACGAACGCGCTGATTTTGCCGAAGTCGGCGTTCGAAAGCAGCACGCCTCCGGGCGAGAACCGGCGGCTTCCCGGTGCGGGATCTTTTTCGTACTCGAGTTGATATCGCAGCGCTATGCCGGTCGTGCCGTGTTTGGGAAGCGGCAACTGGTAGCCGTGCGCGCGAAACGATAGCCCGAACGCATTGAGTTCCGGAAGCACCGTATGACACGCCTGGCACTGCAGACGATACCGCTGCGCGAACAGCGGAATTGCCTGCGCGTGCTGCGGAAACGCGAACAGGACGCCGGCGAGGATCGTGAAGATGACGCCGGGCACAAACATCTTACTGCGCAACGACGGCTCCTCGCATTGGCGCGCCGTAGTGAAAGAAGCAGCCGAAAAGATAGGTTCCGGGCGCATCGATCCGGATGAGTTGCGAGCTCTGACCGCTTTGCAGAACACCGCTGCTCCATCCGCCGGAGATCGCGCTTCCGCTTTGCGTCTGGGCGCTCACGCTGAACGGTGAACTGGCGGGAAAACTCGTAGCTCCCGTAATTCCGGTGGCAGTATGCGCAAAGCCGTCGGAATTCGTAAACTGTACGAACGAGCCGACGCTCACCATCGTTTGAACGGGCGCATATCCCCCCGCGAAACCTTGAGGCAACTGCGTGGGCGAACCGTGCAGCGTGAGGTTGATGTCGATCTTCGTGACCGGCGCGCCGCCCGACGATCCGCCTGATTGCGATCCGAGCATACCGTTCGGCGTGCACGCGCACAGTGCCGCAAGCGCTAGCGCGCACACGACTCTCATCGCGCCAGCTCGACGATCTGATCGCTCAGCGCGGTCGATGCGAGAATCGTCTTACGCAAATTTCCTCGCGCGTCGACGAGATACACGAACGTCGTGTGCACGTCGGCATATCCTTTCCTGCCGCGCTCCGCGGTGACGCCGAACGCATTCATGATCGCGTGCACGTCGCTGCGCGATCCGTCCGCCAGGATCCACATGTGCGGGTCCGCACCGAACCGTCGCGCGATCTCGCGCATGTCCCGAAGCGAGTCGTGTTCCGGATCGAGCGTGATCGTGAGCAGCCGCACGTGAACGTGCGCCTTCGCGAGTTGCTGCGACGCTTGCGCGAATTGCGCGTTGATCAGCGGACACGCATCGGTGCAGTGCGCCGCAATGAAGGTTACGATCAGCGGCGTTCCGCGCAGAGATGCAAACGTGAACGGATGCCCGTTTTGATCGATAAGCTGCGGTAAGCGCGCGGCGCTCGCGGGTTGGGCAAGCGCGATTGCCGCCAGGATGGCAAACGCGCTTGCCCGGATGCGACCGAGCATCACCTAGTAGCCGTTTCCGTTGCCGCCGCCGCCGCTGCCGGGCGCCGGGGTCGCTTGCGGACCCGGCGTTGCATTTGCGCTCACGAGGAGCACGTCGCGCATGCTGGGCGAGAGCGTGTAGTGGTACGCACAGCCGATGTAGTACGTGCCGGGATTCGCAAGCGTTACCGTAACGGTGCCGCCCGGCGCAATCGTGCCGCTCGTATACGAAGCGCTCAGCGTCGAACCGCCGGATGCGCTCGTCGAAAGCGAAGGACTTGCGGGGAACGAACTCGTGCTCAGCACGTTGAGCGTGTGCGGCGTATTGCTCGAAAGATTCTTGAGCGTTACCTTCGTTCCGGGCGCAAACGCGAGCACTTGCGAATACGTCTGCTGCGTATATCCGCCGACGGTGCCGTACGTCGCGCTGTTCACCGTTCCAATCGTTCCGCTGGGAATCGCGATCCCGATCGTGTCCGCGGCGACTGGTGGAGGTGCGCTTCCGCCGCCGCCGCCGCCCGGCGGGGTATAACCGCCGCCGCCGCCGCCGTATCCGCCGCCGCACGCCGCCAACGCCGCGCTCAGCGCGAGGCCGCCAATCAGTCCAAAAATGCGTTGAATCATGTAACCCTCCGAAATGCGAATTTCGGGTTGAGGGTACGATTAAGGCATTAAAAAAGTGTGAATCAGTCGGAGCTACGGCGTCCGGGTAATCGCGTCACGCATCGCAAGCGCAAGATTGCGCAGTGCGAGATCGCTTCCGGTGTCGTGCGCCACGTTGTCGAAAGCCGCGCGCGCTTGTTCACGTTTTCATTCACACAGCAACACCGTGCCGAGCGCAAAGCGTGCGCGCCCATACGCGGGCGCCAAATCCAATGCGATGCGCAATTCGCGTTCAGCGGACGCGTAATCGCCGTCCTGCACTTGCGCCAGCGCGATATTGTAGTGCGCGAGCGCATATTGCGGATCCGTTTGCAGCAAACGTCCAAAACTCTCGCGCGCAGCAGCCGTATCGCCTTGACGCAATGCGACGATTCCGCGCGAATAAAGTGCGCGAGCCGAGCTGGGCGCGAGCGCGGCGAATCGATCGGCAATCGCTCGCGCTTCATGCAAATCGCCGCGCGAAAGGTCGACTGCGATCAAATTTGCCATCGCAGCCAGAAACTGCGGGTCGCCCGCAATCGCTGCGCGAAAGGCGTTCGCCGCGTCATCGAACCGGTTGAGATGCGCGTAGGCAATCCCCAAATCGTACTGCGCCGTCGAGTATTGGGGTTCGTTTGGACGGAGGATGACGATGCGCTCGAATTCGGCGGCGGCGGTGTCCCAGCGGCCGTGCTGCTCGTCTTCCAAACCGATGTTGAAACGCTCGTGCACCTCCCGCGCTTGCGCGAGGGAGCGAAGCGTTTGGAGATCCGTCGTACGCGGAGGCGGCGTAGCCGGCGAATATGTTTGTGCCGTGCCCGGCACCGAGGCGGTCATGACAAATACGAGGGTCGCCGCGAAAATTCGCGCCCGCATTGCTAGGGAGCCGTCGCGTCCGGTAGCTCCGCTCGATGCCAATCCTGCGCCGCAGCGGCTTGCTCGGGCTTACACGCCCATCCCTTTCGGCCCGCCTCGGTGATTGGCCCAAGCAATGAGGGCGCGGACGATGGCTGCAAAGCGCCCTCGAGCATAGACTCCACGGAGGCGCCCGAAGCAACGCCGAGTGCTGCACCACCGATTGCGGTGGCGGACAGTACGACGACGAGCGTCAGACGCAGCCAAAGTCTTGACATCGCCTTCAGTATAGCCGAATCTCTGAAGAATCCGTGAATCGCTGGCTCCCTTTTGTGCTGTTTCCGATCCTACTGGCGGCCGGTCCCGCGCCGCTCATCGTGGGAAGCGTGCGCGACCAGTTCGGGGCCGCCGTCTTTGGTGCCCGGATAAGCGCCGGCACCCAAAGCACACTCACCGATGCGCGGGGCACTTTTGCGCTTGCTGCTTCCGATGCCGGCTACGTGCGAATCAACTGTGATTATTGCGACGCGATAACCGTACCCGTCAAGCCGGGCGAACCGGTCGTTGCGCTCGTTCATCGATACGATGCGCTTGCGTCCGGCTCTCCGACCGAGCGCGACCTCGCATTCGTTCCATACGACAGGGCCGAATCGATCGCGGCACTTCGTCCCTTCATGGTACTGGAGAACAGCTCGCAAGTGCGTCCCGGAGCCCAGCTTTCCGATCACGGCGGCGCGTCGCGGGGCATGCTCGTGCAAGCCGGCGGCATTCCGATCTACGATGTTACAAGCAATCAATCGCCATTCGTCTTTTTTCCAAGTTACGACGTGGAACAGATCGATCAGCACGCGCCGAGCGATGCGTTTCAGTATGGCGATCTCGCGGGCGGCGGAACGCTCCAGCTCGACACGCGAACGCCCGGCGCATGGAACGGCGTTTCGCTTGGCGGAAGCGGCAACGCATTTGCGGCCGCACAAACATTTCCCGGCGTCAGTTGGTCGGCCGCCACGTCGAACACCGGCGGCGATTTGCGCACGCGTGCCGACGCAGGCGCAAGCGCTACCGCCGGTGACGACACATTCGATCTGCGTGGGTTTACCTCACAAGATCGCAATTCGCTCGAAGCACAGCAGCTGAACGCCAATGAAGGCGGGTTTGGGTTGTTCTACACGAGCACGCGTGCAAATCGCGTCGATGCATCGTTGACCTCCGACAGCGGCGGATACGACGGTTCGGCGCAGGGCTACGGCTATTCTGCAAGATGGAGCGACATCGAAGCGCAGGCCGGCGTGACGACGCAGACGCCGGTGCAGTTCTTCGTGAGCACCGCCCTGCGCAACTCGAGCGGGCTCTATTCGAGCGCGGCTCCGGGCGACGTGCCGCTTACCGCGGCCGTCATTACGCAAACGCGGGTTGACGCGGGCATGCAAACCGCGGGCGATCGTTATCAGCTGCGTCTTGGCATCGGCGCATTCGAGATGCAGTACAGCGGCGGATCGGCTGCGCATCAGGGACTCTATGGCGGAACGATTGCGCCGGGATTCACCGGCTCGTACGAATTCGATCCGCACTGGACGTACGATTTGCAAGCCGGCCAATCGTTCACTCTGCCCACAATCCTCGAGGCCTTCGCGTCGCCGCCCGATACGCCGGCTCTCGCGTTCGATCGCTACACGCAGATCACGCAAACGCTCGAGTACAGCGACCTGCGCCGGTTTCGAGCTGCAGTTACCGACATGAGCGAAAGCATCAGCGGCCTCGACGTCGGGACGGTTCATTCGCCCGGCGTTTCGGTGGCGTGGCAACTTGCGCCGGCTCTTTCGCTGCGCGCATGGCTGCTGCGCGACAACGATCAGACGCAGCCTTACGAGCCGCTGTACCGTTTCGGCGTTCCTGTGGAGCCTTCGACGGTCGGGTCGTACTGGCTAACCTATGAGAGCGCGGGGGTGCGCATCGACGCCATCTACCGGCGCGACCTCCTCGACTCCAATCCCGATCCCCATTTCGACGCGTCGATATCCGCGCCGGTTTCAGGTCAGCTGCGGATCTTCGGCGCAACCGAACGGATCGCCGGCAGGCGACTGTTCAGCATCGGCCTTCGCGCGCAGCCGCACTAGCTGACTAATAGCCCGCGGCAAGTCCCGCCGGATGGCGGCGATCGGTTCCGCCGTACCGCATACCGGTTTTCGGATCGACGAGCACGGCTTGCGCCGAACCCCACGACGAAATTTCTTTGATCGTATAGCCCATTGCCGTGAGCGCGCTCGTCGCGTTAGCATCGAGCGCATCGGGTTCCGCCTGGATTTCGTCGGGCAGCCACTGCATGTGAATGCGCGGAGCATTTACCGCTTGCTGCACGTTCATGCCGTAATCGAGCACGTTTTGGATGGTCGAAAGCACGATTGTGATGATGCGTGCACCGCCGGGACTTCCCGTCACCATGAAGAGTTTGCCGTTCTTGGTGATGATCGTCGGCGTCATCGATGAAAGCGGCCGTTTTCCCGGCTCGATGTCATTACGCACACCCTGCACGAGTCCGAACATGTTTGGGACACCGGGCTTGCTCGTGAAATCGTCCATCTCGTCGTTCAAAAAGAAGCCGGTGTCGCCGGCTATGACGCCGGCGCCGAATGCATCGTTGATCGTGTACGTGACCGCGACCGCATTACCCCATTTGTCGACAATCGAGAAGTGCGTCGTTTCGTCATTCTCGTGTGCCACCGGACCGAGCCCGGGATGAATTTGCACCGACGGCGTCGCCTTGTCGGCCGATATCGAAGCGCGAAGTTTGGCAGCGTAGCCTTGCGACAGCAAGTCGGTTATCGGATTTTGCACGAAAGCGGGATCGCCCAAGTACGTGTTGCGATCCGCGTACGCGCGGCGCTCCGCCTCGATGACGTAGTGGGCGCTCTGCTCGCTATGCCACCCCCACTCGTGCAGCGGATATGCTGCGGTGATATTCAGAATTTCGCAGAGCGTTACGCCTCCCGAGCTGGGGGGCGGAGCGGAGATGACGTCGTAGCCGCGGTAGCTGCAATGGATCGGCGCCTGCTCGCCGACCGTATAGTTTTTGAAGTCATCCATCGAGAGCATTCCGCCCTCTTTGTAACTCGCATCCGTGACCGCTTTGGCAATCGGCCCATCATAGAACGCGCGCTCGCCGTCCTGAGCAATGAGTTTCAACGTTTGTGCGAGTTGCGGCTGGCGCAGCACGGTTCCCGGCTGCGGCAGCCGGCCGTCATTCATGAAGATCGCTTTGACGTTCGGCTGATTCTCGAACGTATACGGGCTATCTACTCCGCGCGCGCCTTTGAAGATTGCAGCGTCTCCCGGTCCAATACGAAAACCCTTCTGCGCGAGAAAAATCGCCGGCGCCATGAGTTCGTGCCGCTGCATCGTTGCAAATTCCTGACGCGCGCGTTCCATGCCCATCACCGTTCCGGGAACGCCGACGGCGAGATATCCCTTCGTGCTCGCGTGCGGAATAACGTTGCCCTCGGCATCGAGATACATGTGCGGATTCGCGCGCAGCGGCGCTTTCTCACGAAAATCGATAAAACGCTCGCGCCCGTCGTTCATGCGCACGAGCATGAAACCGCCGCCGCCGATATTGCCGCAGCACGGATCGACCACCGCGAGCGCGTACGCGACGGCAATGGCCGCATCGACCGCATTGCCGCCGCGTTTGAGAATATCGATCCCGACTTGCGTCGCATAGTGCTGCTCGGTTGCGACCATCGCGTGGGCTGCGCTGGCCGGCCGGATGCTCTGCCAGGGCGCCGGTTGAATCGATGGCGTAGCCGCAGCGCAAAGGAGTACGGCAAGCGCGGTGATGGAAACGGCCCTTTTCATGCGGTGCGCCTCATTTGTCCAGGAGTGCGGCAAAACGCCTAAATTTTTCGCTTTGACGTTCCTTCTCGCTCCAGCGTTCTATGACTGCAATGTCAATCTTGCCGCTTCGCGCAAGATCGACCGCCGCGTAGAGGGACTGCGATCGCCCCAGAAATAGAATGCCGCCAAACGGTCACGAACGCAGCCGGTGCTGCGTAGTAGTTTGCAGCGCTGACCAATACCGCGATGACGCCGGCTGCGTCAAGCTTTGTGCACACCTCGAAGGCCACTCGACCAACGAACTTTGCACCGTTATCACAACGGCTTGCCCACGCGCCGCGGACGCCGCCGCGCTTCGCGAATCGCCGCGACCAGCTCGGGTTGAGCGTCCACAAGTTTGAAGAGTAGTTCTTTGAGCTCCGCATGCGCGAAGTACCGCGGGTTGAGCGCGATGCGCCGTTCGCTGCCGAGCCGCCGCGTAGCAACCGCGCCTTCGCGTTCCAGCCTCGCCACGGCTGCTTGAACCGACGAAAGCGAGGCGCCGGTCAGACGAGCAAGTTCGCGGCCATGCGTCTGGTCCAGAAGCGCGAGCGCCGTCAGAACTGCTGTACGTGTGGGATTTCCGAATAGGGCCGCGCGGCGTCGCAAGGATTTCGGCTGCATCGACTTATCCTATCGGTCAACCGACCGAAAATCCAGGTCACTTGACCGAGGAAACCGGTCATTCCACTCCACCTCCCAGGTCCGGAACGGTATTTGCCCGAACCCGCCACGGTTCATATAAGAGCAAAAATAGCAAAAATCTAGGAGTAACCGTGCCAGAGTCCGTCTCAATTGAGATCGGCGGGCGCACGATGATCATCGAAACCGGCGAACTCGCGAAGCAAGCGAACGGGTCCGCGCTGGTTCGTTATGGCGATCAAAATGTCGTGCTCTGCGCCGTCACCGCCTCCGAGAAACCTCGTGAAGGCATCGATTTCTTCCCCTTAACCTGCGATTTCGAAGAGAAAATGTACGCCGCCGGCAAGATTCCGGGCGGATACATCAAGCGCGAAGGGCGTCCGCCCGAGCACGCCGTGCTCTCCTCGCGTCAAATCGACCGGCCGATTCGGCCGCTGTTTCCCGACGGCTTCCGCAACGACGTGCAAGTCGTGGCGACCGTGCTTTCTATCGATCCCGAACTCGACGCCGACGTGCTGGGCGTGTGCGCTGCGGGCGCGGCGCTTGCCGTTTCCGACATTCCGTTCGACAAAACCGTCGCGGCGGTGCGAGTCGGCCGCGATGAAAGCGGCAACTACATCTGCAATCCGACGCTGCCGCAATATGTAAGCGGCGGCATGGACATCGTCATCGCCGGCACTGCCGATGCGGTGATGATGGTCGAAGGCGGCGGCAACGAAATCAGCGAGGAAGATTTCCTCGGCGCCGTCGAGTTTGCGCACGACAACATCAAGAAGATCGTCGCAGCGATCAATCAGCTCGCGAAAAAAGGCGGCAAAGAAAAGCGCGAGTATCCCGTCCAGACGGTCAACCCCGATCTCGACAAGTGGGTACGCAAGACGTTCAAGAAAGACGTCGCCAAAGCGATGCGCGTCGTCGACAAGCAAGAGCGCGAAGCCGCGTTCGACAAGCTCTCGCGCGAAGAAGCAGTCGCGCGTGCAGGCAACGACGATCAGATCAAGGCGCTGCTCGAAGATCCGATTCTCGGCAAAGACTTCGGCAAGATCGTCAAAGCGATGGAAGAGGACGAGCTGCGCGTGATGGTCGTGGACGAGAAAATTCGTCCCGACGGCCGCAAGCCCGACGAAATCCGTCCGATCTGGAGCAAGGTGCATTACGTGCCGCGCGTTCATGGTTCGGGCGTCTTCACCCGCGGACAAACGCAAGTGTTCACCGCTGCGACGCTCGGATCGATCAGCGATGCCCAGCGCCTGGACGGCATCGTCGCGCTCGAAGACAAACGCTACATGCACTATTACAACTTCCCGCCGTTCTCCGTCGGCGAGACGCGCCCGATGCGCGGTCCGGGCCGCCGCGAGATCGGTCACGGTCACCTCGCCGAGCGCGCGCTCGTACCGGTGCTTCCGAAAAAGGAAGATTTCCCGTACACGCTGCGCCTGATCAGCGAAGTGCTCGAATCGAACGGATCGTCGTCGATGGCGTCGGTGTGCGGCAGCACGCTCGCGCTCATGGATGCAGGCGTACCGATTAAGGAACACGTCGCAGGCGTCGCAATGGGCCTGATCCTCAAAGGTAAAGACTACGCGATTCTCACCGACATTCAAGGCCTGGAAGACGCGCTGGGCGAGATGGACTTCAAAGTCGCGGGCACCAAGAAGGGCATCACCGCGATCCAGATGGACATCAAAGTCCAAGGCATCACCGTGCAGATCATGCGCGAGGCAATGGCGGAAGCCAAGAAGTCGCGCTACTTCATCATCGACAAACTCGCCGAAACGATTGCCGAGCCGCGCACCGAACTGAGCAAGTTCGCGCCACGTATGATCGTCGTGCAGATCAATCCCGACAAGATCAAAGACGTCATCGGCCCCGGCGGCAAGGTCATCAACAAAATCATCGAGGAAACCGGCGTCGAGAAGATCGACATCGAGGACGACGGCAAAGTGTTCATCACCGCGCTCGACGGTGAATCCGCCGACAAAGCGCGCGCCATCGTCGAATCGATCACCAAGGACGTCGTCGTCGGCGAAACCTACATGGGCGAGGTCACGCGCATCATCAACATCGGTGCGTTCGTGAAGATTCTCCCGGGCAAAGAAGGTCTCGTCCACATCAGCCAACTCGCGCCGACGCGCGTCGAGAAGGTTGAAGACGTCGTCAAAGTCGGCGACGAGATCATGGTCAAGGTCGTCGAAATCGACAACCAAGGCCGCATCAATCTCTCGCGCAAAGCGGTGCTTGCCGGAAGCGCGTCAAGCAACGGCGCAGCCGAGCACCACGAATCCGCTCGCAGCGGCGGCGGTCACGGAGCACACGGCGGCGGTGAGGGCCGCCGGCCGCGCAGACCGCGCCGCCGACTCGAGTAGACCGGAGTAAAACGCAGAGGCCCGCAGAAATGCGGGCCTCATGCATAACGCCGTTCTCATCACTGGTGCGTCCACCGGGATCGGTTATGCGTGC
>DATGJX010000101.1:0-2395 GCA_035294905.1 Vulcanimicrobiaceae bacterium
GCTTGCCGTCGGGCAACGCCCGCTCATTCCGTGGTGGGGAGTGCCGCTGCGTCTAGCATCTGCGGTTGCAGTCTCCGCATACGTGCACGCTGCATACCGCATCAGGTCATGGGGATGGCTGGAGGCGGGGCGCGGTCCGTCGCTGCTCATCTCGAATCACCAAGTCGAACTCGACCTGATGGGGCCGATGGCGACGCTCACGTTGCACGGCGGCTGGCATAAACCGGTCATCACCGCCAGCGCCAAACTGATGTACGAGCCGGGTTTCATGGCCGTGCGCATTCCGTGGCTTTGGCGCGTCATGAAGAACGTGAATTTTGGCTGGCTGTTCGAAGGCATGGGCATGTTGCCGCTGGAGAACGAGTTGCAGTCGCGATCCATTGCGCGCTGGGCGTGGAGCGCGCAGCGCCGGCACGGCGTGCTCCCGCTCGCCGAACTTTTCAAACCCGGCGTTTTGGAGAAAACCGGTTTCGGCGCGTGCAATACCGACGATCTCTTTTCCGGCAAGCACTTCAAGAAGGCACAAGACACGTACGTTCGCCTCTCGGATCTCAACGTCCAGTATCGCAAGGAAGCGTTCGACGAGATGAAAGCAGGCGTCGAAGCCGATTTGGAGCGCATCGAAGGTGCACTCAAGAAAGGCGCGACGTTTTACGTGACGCCGGAGGGCGAGTACACGAAAACCGGAGCAATGCTGCCGTTTCGCGGCGTTTGGGATCGCTTGCTTCCGTACGCTGACCACGTGTTCGCCGCAGCGATCAGTTATGATCCGTTCATCGGACGCCGCCTCTCGCAGCTGTATCGGGTGCTGGAAGTTCGCGGTACGCAAACCGCAATTGCGGAACTCAAAGCAGCGCGCCCCGTGACGACGAGCGCGCTCGTAGCGGAATGGCTTACCTCGCGCAGCGGCTCGTTCACCGAAGACGAAGTTGCGTCGGCGATGCGAGCACGCGTCGTCTCGCTGCCGCACGATCTCTTCCTGGATCCGGAGTTGGCACGCGACCCAGGGGGTATGGCGCGCAAAGCCGTGCGTCGTCTGGCCCAGCTCGGCATACTACGACGCTCGGGCGACCGGTTTGAATTGAGCGACCGTCGCACGCACCCGAACTTCCCCGGCGTCGAGGATATCGTGGTTTTCCAGGCGCGTTTCTTCGGCGAAACGCTGGAAGGCCTTCAGGCCCGCGCTTCGGCCTAGCCTTCGCCTAAGCCGCGGGACTCAATGGCCAGGGACTATCGGGGCTGCCCTTGCTTGCGCGCGGCGGGGTATGGTAATGGCCAGTGGATTTCCTCTCTTGGCTACACCCGTTCCGCAGGCGCGCATCTGTGCCGCCTCCGCCCGCACCTGCGCCGGCGCAACGCGCGCGGGTCGGTGAAGTGCAGCTCGTGCATCCGAAACCCGGAAGCGTCGAAGGGCTCGAGATTCGCTATTCATCCGATGCGCTGGTGCGCGCCGTTCGCGTCGGAGCGATGAATTGCGAGCACAAGGAACTGCTTCTCACGATGGACGCGATGCAGTGGTCGCGCCTTCCGAACGCGCAAAAACAAGAAGTGCTCGCGGCAGCCCGCAGCACGTGGGCAGCCAAGATGTGCGGCGACGGACCCGACATCGCTTACGTCGTAATGGAAACCGATCGCGGCGAGATCGTCGGCCGCGCCGATCCGCACCACGTCACCGTTCTATAGCGTCCTTTTGCGGCGCCGCCGCGGTGCCACCTCGCGCAGTAAGGGTAACTGGAATCGAAATCGACGTCGAAGTTCCGTCGGCTTTGATTGCGGTCAGGGTTAGTTGGATCGGCCCGGCTGAACCGGGCGTGCCAACCAGCGTAAACGGAAATGTGCCCTGCCAACTCCCGGCTCCTGTCTGCAAAACCGAGGTTGAAACGCCGCTGTAGCTCAGCGTGAGACGCGCAATGTTGGGCGACGTAACCGCAGAGAATTGTATTGGCGTGCCGTAGCTCAGCAGAGTTGGCGAGAGCTTTGCATAATAAATTATCGGCGGATCCGTCGGTGTCGCGCTGTTGCTGTTCGGCATGGAGCCATAGGCGAACGTTTTCGGCTGCGGGGGCGGCGGGAGAGCGGACTGCATTGGCGTCGGGGCCGGCGCACCAATAAGTTCGGTGTGTGCGGACGTACCGATTCCCTGCGGTCCCACTGTTGCCATCGGAGTCGGGGCAGACGCGGGAAGGACCGTACCCGGTGGAAGTGTTGGTAGCGCCACTGGCTTTGGGATGCGCGGAAGCGGCGGACCTGGATACACTATTGGTCCGTTTGGGTTGACGATGTGCGGCGTCACACTAATGATCAGCTCGTTGCTATCACCGTTGATCGTTTGATTGCGGAAAAGCGGGCCAAGCAGCGGCAAATCACCCAAAACGGGGATTTTCGAGTCTGAACG
>DATGJX010000102.1:0-8741 GCA_035294905.1 Vulcanimicrobiaceae bacterium
GGCGGAGAACTACCTGAAACGGCTTGCACCCACGCTTCTGCGAGCCGACCGCGAAGATACGATCGATCGCGCTGTCGTTGATGACCCCTACGAACGGCTCGAGCTCACGATGGCCGCGCTGCTCAAAATCGACGGCGACCAGTATGCCATCGTTTCGACGCAAGGTTGGAATGGTGCCGCGCTCGTGTTTGAACGCGAGCACGACGTCGTGCGTTTCCTTGCGACGGAGCGGCGCCGCTTGGAGCTTCGCGACCTGCGGCAGCGAGTGAAGGCCGAAATTGCGGAACCGGGGGTTATGCCGGCGATCGCCGTTCCGATCTTCGAGGGCGACGATCTGCGCGGCTTCGCGCTGTACGGTCTGCATCGTGACGGCACAAGGCTCGATCCCGACGAGGTCGACGTCCTCGAATCGCTCTGCCAAATTGCGGCTCAGGCGTACATCCGCATCGAGAATCTTCAGTTGCGCGCGATGTTGCGGCCCGTGGTCGCCGGCCGGTAGGGATCGCTCCATACCCTGCGCGACGCGGTTCGCGTGGGCTGGGAGCATGATCGCCCACTCTTTTCTAACAGTCAACCTCTATGGGTTGGCACTGCATTGTAACCTGCGCGGCGTCTGCGGCAGCGCTATTGGCCCGTTCGAAACACAGCCGCACCCTCTGAAGGCCAAACAAGACGGCTAGGACAAAATAGGCCCGGCTCCTTTTCCGAGTTCGTGGGCCGATACTAGGTCACCCAAGGGTCAGGACAAGGGATCCAGACCCGGGAAGGGTGCAGTACAGCGGGAACGAGTCAGGTAAAATAAGGCCCAGGGGCGATTAGCTCAGCTGGGAGAGCGCCTCCCTTACAAGGAGGATGTCGGCGGTTCGAGCCCGTCATCGCCCAAGTTTTCTGCCAAGTCTTCGTTGCCGAAACCATGATCGAGCAAAGCACGTACAAGTTCATCACCACGGGCCGCGAGGACGGCTGCATCGCCGTCGTCACGATGGCCCGTCCGGACAAGCGCAACGCGCTCTTTTTGGAATTGATGCGCGAACTCATCGTCGCATTCGACGAGATCGGTGCCGATCGCAACGTGCGCGCCGTGATTTTGCGCGGTGAAGGTCCGGCGTTCAGTGCGGGTCATGATTTGCGCGAGCTGCAATGCCGGGATGCCGTAGCATATCGAGAGATCTTCGACACGTGCGTGCAATTGATGGAGCGAATCCAACATGTTCCGCAGCCGGTGATCGCCGAAGTCGGCGCCGTGGCAACTGCCGCCGGCTGCCAGCTCGTGGCGACGTGCGATTTGGCGGTAGCCTCGGAAGATGCGAAGTTTGCAACGCCGGGTGTGCGAATCGGGCTGTTCTGCACGACGCCGATGGTCGCGCTCTCGCGCGCCGTCGGTCGAAAGCGCGCGATGGAAATGTTGCTTACCGGAGATTTCGTCGATGCTCGTACGGCAGCGGAATGGGGCCTGGTGAACCGCGTCGTTCCGGCCGCGCGTCTGCACGAAGAGGCGCTCGTACTGGCGCGCAAGATAGCCGAGGCGAGCGAACCGGTGGTCGGACTGGGCAAGGCGGCATTTTACGTACAAATTGACCTGGCACAAGACGCGGCCTATAGGTATGCTAAGGAAGTCATGTCGCTTAACGCCATGGCTGAGGACGCACAGGAGGGCATTTCGGCATTCCTGGAGCGGCGGCCGCCGGCGTGGCACTGAAAACGAACTTGTGTTAATATTACGTAGTTCGCTCGCAAACCCGCAGGGGTCAGGAGCCATACTGCTAAACCAAGTGGACCTCCGGCGCACGATGTGGGCGCGGCGCCGTGAGTGATGCGAACAAAGCGTCGCCCACACCCGGTATGCGGGAAACCGCATACGCGACGACAGTGAAGGCTCGCTTTCAGCGGGCCTTCCTGTTTTTTGCTCGAAGGAAACAGCTCGTGAACCGGATCGATCCGCGAACGCGCTTTGCCGCGTTTTTGCTTTTGATAGCCCTGCTTTCGTGCGCCTTCGTCGCACTGAGTCGCGCGACGAAAGAGCGGCAGACCAATCGCGTCGAGATCGCGATGGACTACAACGACTTCCTTTCCTTCGCGCGTTCGTATAATTACAATCCGGCGGCGTTCCTCATCGAACTGCGCCGTGCCGGATTGACCTCGCTGGCGCTCACGGAAGAACTGGGCAACTCGCTTACCGGGGCAACGAGCAGCCATGCCACGGCGATTTCCGGGCTGGGCCTGCTCAGTGCGGCGCGGCTCTCGCCCGTCTCGGACCCGACGCTGGCCTCACTCGTGCGCAGGCAGCGGGTGCGGCCGGGCTCGATCTACCTGGTGATCTACGACAGACCCACGTTCGAGCGGTACATGCAGCAGTTACCGCTGCACTTCGAACGCAACAGCATTACGGTGTTGAACGCTTCCGTGCCATATGTTATCGCACTGCGCACGCAAATCGATTACTTCAATACGACGTCGCTCGGCATCCCCGCCGAACAAGTGCAGCTCGCTCGCAAGGTCGGATTCTTCGTCATACCACGTTTCCAAAATGACGAGCGGCTGCAGGACGGGCAAATCCCGCTCATGTTCGACGATTTGCACGCCGGCAAGTGGATCTCGACGGTCGTCTTTTTCGGGCTGCGCAATCAGGTCTTGGGCTTCCCGGATCACCTCAACGACACCGCGCAGGTCTTCAAAACTCGCAAGTACACGAACTACGGCGAGATCGAAACATACGATACCAGCCAAGAGCAGAAGGGCAACCTGGAGCTGGCGCGGCTCATTCCCGGACACGTGGTGCGCGTGCAGGCAATCAGTAAGCTGGAACTCGACAAGCTGACGGTGCCGCAAATCGTCGCGCGTTACGAACTGGGCGTGCGCGAGCGAAACGTGCGCGTCGTATATCTGCGTCCATTCCCGCACCAGTACGGCAAGCTTTCCATCGAAAAGACCAACGTCGAGATCGTTCGCCAGATTGCCGACGATCTGCGCGGGCACGGATTCCGGCTCGGCCGCGCGACGCCGATTCCGCTGTATCGCGGAAACAGCGCTATCGCCGTCGGCGTTGCCGTGCTTGCGGTGCCCTCGCTTTTCGTGCTGCTGCTGGGTTGGCTGGGCTGGTACCGGCCTTCGTTTGCGGCACTTGCGTATCTCGTAGCAATCGGCATCTACGTCGGCGGCTACGCGTCGCATCACGATCTGCTTGGGCGTTCGATCGTCGCGCTCATCGGTGCGCTGCTCTTCGCTACGGCGGCATTCATGGCGCTCGCGCCGGCATTCTCGCAAGAGCCGGCGCCGTCGACGAATGCGCAGATTGTGCGCAGTTTGGGCTGGACGCTGGTTGCGACCGGCGTTGCGCTGCTCGGGGCACTGGTGGTCGTCGGTATCATGAGTTCGCCGCTGACGATGGAAGAAGTCGAACCGTTCCGCGGCGTGAAACTCGTGCTGGCACTGCCGCCGATTGTCGCATTGGCGCTCTATCTCTTCACCGACCGCTACGATTCCGGCATTCGCAGCGCGCGTGAGGCGTTCGCCGCGCCGATCCGCATCTATCAGTTGCTGCTCGCGTGCGTCGTCATCGGCGCAGGCGTGCTCGTGCTGATGCGCAGCGGAAATCAAAGCGACATCGCTCCTTCCGGCTTCGAACTCTCACTGCGCCATCATCTGACCGCGCTGCTGAGCGTACGTCCCCGCTTCAAGGAGTTTCTGGTCGGCTTTCCGTTCATGATGCTGCTGCCGGCATTGCGCCGAACGGATCGCCGCGCCGCGGGGATCATTTTTTCGCTGGGTATCGGCGTGGGCATAGGCGATGTCATCGACACGTTCTCGCACTTGCATACGCCGCTGCTCATATCGATCGTGCGGGTCATCTACGGCCTGGTCATCGGTGCAATCATCGGCTCGATTGCGATTGCCGTGTATCGCCGGCTGGACGCGCGGAGGACGCCGAGCGACCTCGTACCCCCCGGCGTGCCGGGGGAACTGATTGAAGCCTAGGTCTTGCGGTTTTTGATCTCCGGCTATTACGGCTTCGACAATCTGGGTGACGAGGCGCTGCTGCGGGTCATCGTGTCCCAACTGCGATCGCGCCATCCGTACAGCGAGATCGACGTGCTCTCCAACAAGCCCGAGTCGACCGCGCACGAGCTTCGCGTCGAATCTACGCCGCGCTGGGAAGCCAAAGCCGTTCGCAGCGCAATCGATCGCGCGGACGTCGTGCTTTCCGGCGGCGGAGGTTTGCTGCAGAATGCAACGAGTCTGCGCAGCCTGGTGTATTATGCCGGCATCATTCGGACCGCCGCGCGCGCGAATCGCAAAGCGATGATCTTCGCACAGTCCATCGGCCCGCTCGATTTTTGGGGACGCGCGCTCGTCAAAGAGTGCTGCAAAGGGCTTTCCGCCGCCACGGTTCGCGACAAGCGATCGATGCAGTTGCTCGCTCCGCTCATTCCGCAGGGAACGCGTTTGGAACGCACGGCGGATCCCGTGTTTCTATACGACGCTCCCGATGAAGACGTCGATCTCTCTGCCGAAGGGCTCGGGCCGCAGAGCGACCCGCTGGTCATCGTCAGCGTGCGTAAAGCGGCCGGCATGAAAGATCGTCTCGATACGGTGGCGCACGCTGTGGACCGGATGACGAACGAGCATGGCGCTCGCATCGCGTTTCTTCCAATCGGCGGAGCTGCCGATGCCGAGGTCTCGACGCTGGTCATCCGCAAATGCAAGACCGCTCCCGTGCTGCTGCCGGAATGTACGCTCGAGCGCGCCGCAAACATCATTCGCCGAGCCAAAGCGGTCGTCGGGATGCGACTGCACGCGTTGATTCTCGCCGCACGCTACGAGGTGCCGTTCATCGCGATTCCCTACGATCCGAAAGTCGGCGCGCTTTGCGAGGATTTGGCGTATCCCATGCAGCCGCTCTTCACGTTGAATCCCCCCGGGCCAAAGCCTGAACACGAAGCGGTGGACGCGTTCATTGACGCGTTTTGGCAGCGCCGCGAGCAGTTGGCGGCCCACCTGCACGGCGCGAGCGACCATATGCGCCGGCTTGCTCTGCGCAATTTCGAGGTCCTGGACGAGCTGCTTGCCGAAAAGCGGACTTCCCCATGAGTAAGACCGTTCAGCGCGATTACCGCGACACGTTGAATTTGCCGAAAACCACCTTCCCGATGAAGGCGGATTTGCCCACGCGCGAGCCCGATCGGGTCGCGTGGTGGCAATCGCAGCGCGTGTACGAGCAGCGGTTAGAACGCAACAGTTCGCGACCGCCGTGGATTCTGCACGACGGGCCGCCCTATGCGAACGGCAACCTGCACATGGGCCACTTCCTGAACATGGTGCTCAAAGACATGTTCGTGAAGATCGCGCTGCTCGACGGAAAGTGGGCGAAATTCGTGCCGGGCTGGGACATGCACGGCCTGCCGATCGAGCTGGAAACGCTCAAACATCTGAAGATCAAAGATTTTCACGACATCGATCCGATCGAACTGCGCACTCGCTGCAAGGAACGCGCGCTGCATTGGCTCGACGTGCAGCGCGAGACGCGCATGCGCATGGGCACGTTCGGCGACTTCGAGCATCCGTACCGCACGATCGATCCGTCGTTCGAAGCGACGATCGTCGATGCGTTGGCCGACTTGGCGCAGAACGAGCAGCTGTACAAAGGCCTGCGCTCCACGCTGTGGTGCATCCACGACGAAACGGCGCTCGCCGAAGCGGAGATCGAATACAAGGAAAAGGTCTCGCCGTCGGTCTTCGTCCGGTTCGCGGCAAATGCGCCGCAACGCACGGCCATCCTCAAAGCGTTCGGGGTGCCGGAGGCTTCCGAGCCGCTGAGCTTCATCATCTGGACGACGACGCCGTGGACGCTTCCCGCCAACGTCGCCATTGCGCTCGAGCCGGATGCGCGATACGGCCTCTACCGCTTCAAACACGAGGTACTGGTACTGGCTGAGGCGCTCGCCGCGCAAACGATCGGCGAAGATTTCGGACAAGCGCACGAACTCGGTTCGGTAACCGGTGAGGCGCTGCGCGGCCTTGCGGTGCGCCATCCGTTTCTCGATCGCGATTCCGCGATCGTCACGGCGGATTACGTCGATCTGGAAACGGGAACCGGCGCAGTGCACACGGCGCCCGGTCACGGCGCGGACGACTTCGAGACGGGGCTGCGTTACAATCTGCCGATTCTCAATCCGGTCGACGCTCGCGGCGTTTTCACCGCAGACGCCGGCCCGTACGCCGGCATGCACATTTGGAAGGCAAACACCAAGATCGTCGAGGATCTGCGCGCAAGCGGCGCTCTGTGGAACGCGTACGAGTATACACACAGCTATCCGCACTGCTGGCGCTGCCACAATCCGGTAATCTTCCGGGCGACGTCGCAATGGTTCATTGCGATGGACCAAAACCTGCTGCGCAAGCGCACGATCGAGAGCGCGAAACATGTCGCCTTTACCCCGGAATGGGGTCGCAAGCGCATGGACCAGATGCTCGAGCAGCATCCGGAGTGGTGCATTTCGCGTCAGCGCACGTGGGGAACGCCGATTCCCGCGCTCATCTGCACGTCGTGCGGTGAATCCACGCTCGATCCGCAAGTCGCGCGCAAAGCCGCGGAGCATTTTCGCGCGTATGGCGCGGACACGTGGTGGAGCGACCCGGTAGAGACCTTCTTGCCTGCGGGATTCACGTGCCCGCGCTGCGGCGGCGGTTCGTTCGAAAAAGAGAAGAACATCGTCGACATTTGGTTCGAGTCCGGAGTAACGCATCTGGCCGTCCTCGGACACGACGGCTTGCCGTGGCCGTCGGATTTGGTGCTCGAGGGCGGCGATCAATACCGCGGCTGGTTCCGCAGTTCCATCGTCACCGCAACGGCGATCAAGGGTGCGGCGCCGTACCGGCACGTGGTGAAAAACGGCTGGGTGAACGACGAGCACGGCCGGCCGATGAGCAAATCGCTCGGTACCGGCATCGATGCCGAAGACGCGATGCAGAAGTGGGGCGCCGATGTTCTGCGCCTGTGGTCGGCGTCCGTGGAATTCGTCGACGACGTACGGTTCGGACCGAACGTGGTCGATCAAGTCAGCCGCGTCTACCGCAACATCCGCAACCGTGTGCGCTTCATGATCGGCAACGTCGACGACCTGCGTCCGCAAGACGTCATCTCGCGCGAGCAGATGGGCTGGTTCGATCGCCTTGCGTGCGACGTGACCGATCAATGGGTCACGCGCGTGCGCGAGCATCTCCTCGGCTACCGGCTGCACGACGCCTATCTCGAAATCATTCGTTTCGAAGGCGACGACCTTTCGAGTTTTTATCTCGACGCGCTGAAAGATCGCCTTTATTCGAGCGCGGCCGGCGCTGCGCGCCGGCGAAGCGCGCAGAGCGCGTTGCTGCGCATTCTCGAGCAGTTTCTCGTCGTGCTTGCGCCGCTGCTCTCGTTCACGGCGGAGGAAGCGTGGCAGTCGCTTCCGGAGCCGCTGCGCGGCGAGCGCAACAGCGTCTTCGATCTGTCGCTTGCCGCGGCGAAGCCTGTTTCCGCCGAAAACATCGCCGCATGGGAGAAACTCAGAGACTTGCGCGCGTGGGTTGCGGCAAGCGAAGGCCGGCGCGACTACGAGCTGCAGGCCAAACTCACGCTGCCTGCGGCGTGGTACGAGCGGTTCGCCGCGCACGCCGATGACGTGCGCGAAGCACTCGTCGTGTCCGGTCTAACGCTGGAATGCGACTCGACCCTGGAAGATGACGTGCATGTGGGCGAGCTGCTGCCCGCAGACGGAGACAAATGCGCACGCTGCTGGAAGTACCTGCCGCTCGGAAGCGATCCGGCACATCCGGCATTGTGCGCGCCGTGCGCGCAAATCGTTACGCAGAGTGAGCCAGCGTGAGGTGCCGCGACGAGTGTACGAAAACGTGTGAAACGGATGCCGGGCGATGATGCGCCGCTTTGAGCGCGGCCAGCGCGTCGTCTGACGGCAGCACGAGCGAAATCGGCAGCCGCTGCAGCAAACGGCGGGAACGCACCCAATCGATGACGCGAAGCAAATCGCCGGACGAGAGCGTTTGTGCGGTTTGCAGGTCCAATGCGGCGATCTCGCGCTTCGAGCGGTGCCGCGTTTGGCGCCGATGCGCAGCTTTGTCGCCCTCGCGTCCGATGCGGACTCGAACCTCGCTGGCATGCGCGGGAAGCGACAACTCGCCGCGCAGAACGCGCTCCCCCAGCGCGATGGTAACGGGAATATGCAGACAGATCATGCTGCGCTCGTCCATGTCGTCCTCCATGTGGATCTGTCCGACAAATATCGCAGACAATGGAGCAGCAATGACGAACGCTGCGTGAATGCGGCTTCCGCCGCCCTTCTCAGGTTCTTCTTATCTTCTCGGACGTTTGAGCGGTCGATCCGAAGCGCGGATGACGGTCAGTGCTCTGCCGTCGATCTCGAAGAGATTGAACGCTTTGATTGCCGCGTCGGCCGTTCGATCGTCGCTGACGTTGACGTATGCATAGCCCTTCTTGCGGCGGCTCCGGCGATCGCGCGGAAACGTCACGTCGTCCTCGCCCGCGCCGAACTGCCTGAAGAGCGCGAGCAAGTCCGCCTTGCTGGCCTCACGCGGATATCCCGCAACGAAGAGACGTATCATGCTTCCTCTAGGACGCTATCGCGAAAAGCCGCCCAAGCCCCTGCTTCGATGGCCGTGCGCGCTTCGCGCATCAACGCGTTGAGCACGTAGACGTTGTGGTAGGACAGCAGCCGCGGTCCGAGCAT
>DATGJX010000103.1:0-2105 GCA_035294905.1 Vulcanimicrobiaceae bacterium
TCAGATGCCGATCGTGAATTGGAGATTCCAGACGTGCGCCGGTGCGGAGTTCGAGATCACGTTTTCGAGTGTGACTCGCGAGTTTTCGCCCGTTCCGTAACCGAGCATCACCAGGCCGTCGCGATAGAACCCGCCGCTGGGCGAACCGGGGGCCGGCATAGACGCCGGGGAGTTCGTACCTTCATAGCGGCCTTCGGCAAACAATCTGCGACTGAACATGTAACGCAGCTGCGTCAGGCCGCCGCTCGAAGCGCAACCTGCGTGCAAGAGCAGGTTGCAGTTCGAGTCCCAGCCGGTCTGGATTAGGTTGTCCCATTCCCAGCGCGCGAAGTCGTTGTAGACGAGGGCGAAGCCGTTGCGCGCAAATCGATCGATGACACCGCTCGCGAGGGGACGAGCTCCGGAATAACGGTAACCGGAAAACGAAAACGGGCCCATTGCCTCTTGCAAAACACCCATCCAGTCATCTCCGTACGACGGCGTTCCGCTTTGACGGTCGTGCCCTTGCCCAACGAAAGCTTGGCCGCTCAAGCCGCGTGTCGCATCGCCGGCGCTGGCGTGAATGCCGATCTTGGGATCGAAAAAGTTAAATGGATTGTTGCCGACCGTCTGCTCCATGACGGCGTAACCTTGATACGAGTCGCGAAACGTCTCCGGATCGACGGGAACCGGCAATGTGAACGAGCCCGCCTGCGCAAAGACGGGAATGCGCGAATTCCAAGGATTGACGCGATCGATGATCCAGGCGTCGCGCGTAAGGCCCGGCATCCCGCCGTCGACGACGTATTGTTCGAGGAAATAACTGGCGCGGTCTCCGATCGCACCGGCGGTGAACGTCTCGACCTCGTCCACGATATCTTTCGGCAGGCCGTCGCCTTGATTCTCAGTTGATGCGACGAGGTTCATTTTTGCCGCGATTGGAAACGCAGGACCCGGCTTCACGCCGGGGATCCGGTAGCCGCTTGCCATGAAGGCGGCTCCGAACGCGTTGAGGTGCGGGATCACCGAATGGCACTTTTCGCACGTCACGCCGTATTGGTGCGCAAAAATCGGAATAGCGACGGCCGGCCCCGAGCGTAACCCGGCGGCGACCAAAAACCCTATGAGGGCGGTTGAGAAAACAATTCGGCTGAACACCGGGCCTCCGTAGACGGTGCATTTAGGCACGCCTACTTTTGACTCCTAGTTCGCCCTAACCAGCTTTCTCGAGATAGTATTTCCGAGCTAGGTTGAGCACATCGCCGGCCTGCTCGGGGAGCGTCTTGCGCAGCTGGAGCGCCATCGTCTCGCCGCGTGGGAGTGAGGCCCACTTGCGAGGCATGACGCCCGTTATTTCCGGCAATATTTCCGCGGTTCGATCGACACCCAGGACGTGCGCCATTGCGGTTGAGATCGATTGATGCAGTCGGTCGTCGTTCCCCGAGGGAATGACCGTCGAATGCGTGCAGAGGACGCCATCGACCGCTCCCGGCTGGAATTCACGTCCGAAAATATCTATTTGATAGCTGCAAAAAATCGAGAAGCCATCGACCTTCGCGTACAGCTCGTCCCAGAGCTGTTCGAGACGCACGGCAGCTGCCGTCTTACCCGAACGCCATAAAAGATCGACCATCTCACCGTATCCGCGCACACCGCGGCCTTGCGCTCGCTCGATGCACGCGCGCGTTACCGCTCCGCACGTCGCGTCGAACAACAGCGCATCCGGATAGCCGTGGACCATAAAGCCGCGCAGCGTTTCCTCTGCGTCGAGCACGACGAACCGCCCGTCGTCGATTGCTTGCTGCGCCGCGATGCCCAGCGCTTCGAGTCCCGCGATGAAGGCTACGCGATGCGGCTGTGTCGCCAGAACGAGAAGGCAGCCGCCGTTGCGATAACCGTCAGCGAGGTATCGGATGACATTCGAGACCAGCGCACCATCGTCGGAGTCATAGAATTGAACGGCGTGCTGGTGCTCGATCTCCTCGAAAGTAGAATCGATAGCAGGCATAGTCTAGCGCCTAGCGTCAATCGCGTCTAGAGCTGCGACGTTTTCCAGGGCGGATAAATCACCTAAGTCCAGACCGAGATAGCGCGCGCGCGCTACCCGGCGCATTACTTTGAGATTG
>DATGJX010000104.1:0-12087 GCA_035294905.1 Vulcanimicrobiaceae bacterium
CGGAGTCGGCGAGAACCGCCTCACTTTCCGGATCGATGCGCTCGACGGGCTCCGATGCCGCGGGCCGGTCCATGGAATCTTCTCGGCGCGACTTGCGCGAGCGAAGCATGTCGAGGCAGACGCGGGATACGACGGTCGTCAGCCAGCCGCCGAGATTCGAAACGTCGGAGGTTCCGGCGCGCTGGGCACGCAACCATGCCTCTTGTACGGCGTCATCCGCCTCCGCTTGTGAACCGAGCATCCGGTAGGCCACGCCGTGCAGATGGGTGCGCCGGTCCTGGAATTGTTGTGCAAGCCAATCTTGGTAATCCACCACGTCACACGTTCTCCGTCGACTTCCGTCAAGCCGTTGACGTAACTCGTCGCAGCACTGTGACCAGACTTGGGCTCACGCTCGCAATTGCCGCCGCGGTCCTATTGTCCGCATGCGGCGGCGGAAGCTCTCCAGCCGGAAGTGGAACCCCGGTACCGCAGCAGACAGGCGGCGGTACGCCCCCGCCGGCGAACGGTTTAACGGTACCAAGCGGACTGACGATCAGCGTCGTCGCGAACGTGAGCGGTGCGCGCGAATTGACGTTCGCGCCAAACGGTGACCTGTTCGTCGGCACGAGCAGCTCGCAAGTCTATATCGTGCCCAACGCGGACGGCGCTTCGGGTGCGGGCACACCGAAAGTCTTTGCGGATCTCGGCGATTCGCCGGCCGCGGGTGTCGCACTGGATACGAGTGCGCAAAACTCTGCGCTGTACGTGGGCACGCAATTCGGCGTGTATCGCATTCCGTACACGCTTGGCGACCAAACGGCGCAATCGCCGCCGGTGAAAATCGCGTCGGTTCGTCCCGGAGGGTCGGGCGATCATTCGACGACATCGGTCGCGGTTGCGGGTTCGACAGTGTATGCGAGTGTGGGATCGTCGTGCGATGCGTGCACCGAAACCGATCCGACGCGGGCAACGGTGCAGCAGATGGGGTTGAGCGGGAGCAGCATGACGCCGAAGGCCGTACATATCCGCAACGCGATTGCGCTCGCAATCAATCCGAACACCGGCACGTTGTGGGCCGGCGGCGCCGGGCAAGACACGCTGCCTGAAGGTCATCCGTACGAATATTTCGACGCGCTCTCGCTGCACGCGGGTGTCGCGGATTACGGCTGGCCGGATTGCGAAGAAAATCGGATTGCCTACACGCAAGGCGCGAACTGCTCGAACACGGTTATCCCGCGGGTCGAGTTCCCGGCGTATCAAACGATTATCGGCGCGGCGTTCTATCCGGCATCACCGATCGGTGAATATCATCTGCCGCAGCAGTATGCCGGCGGCGCGTTCGTCGCGATGCACGGCTCGTGGCACGCGCAGAACGGCGTGCCGGTTGCTCCGCCGCGCATCGCATTCGTGCCGATGAACGGCGATTCGCCGCCAATTGCGGTGAATTGGAGCGATCCCACAAAGCAGTGGAGCGATTTCGTCAGCGGTTTTCAGCACTCGGACGGTTCGCGCATCGGACGACCGACGGGCATCGCAGTCGGACCGCAAGGCGATCTCTTCATCGCGGACGATCAAACCGGAAATATCTATCGCATCCGCCCGTAGGTTGTGCCGGAGGCCGCAATTCGCGGTGCGTCGGCGCATTACAGTGTCATCCTGAGGTATCGAAGGACGCCGAGCGTAGTCGAGGCGCAATCGTACTCATCGTGAGCCACCCGTAGGAGGAGCCGGCTCGATGCGCCAGCGTCGTAAGCGTTTCGATCTCCTCCGGCAAATAATGCGTTCGGTCGCGTTTTGGTCCGCAGGCAATGAAGCCCACCAGCTGCGTGCGCGCGGTCATCGGCACCAGCAAAGCACCGCGCAAGGGATGCACAGGTTCGTCGCATTCGAACGGCTCGCCCCAGCGCCGCATGCGTAGAACTGCGAAATCGTCTCCCGCCAGAACCGGCGGCGTTGCGTTGCCGTTAGGCGTCGACAGAACGAACGAGGAACCTTCGGCGGTGTAGACAGCCGCATAGTCCGATTCGAGCCGCATCCGAAGCGCTTCGTAGGTTTGAGCGAGCAGCCTATCCGGATCCGCAATTAAATCCGTCTCCAACGCAAAACGCCGCAGCGCAGCGAGGGCCACCGTCTGCGCGCGGAAGATGACCGTGTTCAAGAAACGTTCTACGCGGCGGTGCGCAGTGGTCAGCATAACGCCTATAACGACGGCGAGCGCGAGCTCGATGATGAGCGCGAAGCGCGACGCTTCGAGCCAGCGTGAAAAGCCCCATCGACGAGCGCGAGCGCACCGACGGTTAGCGACATGAGCACGGCGTACATCAAAGCGCGGCTGAGCACGAAGCGAACGTCGAATAGACGGTGCTTGAGCACCGTATATGCCAGCGCTATCGGCGCAATCACTTCCCACGCTTGGCAGAGGTTGATTACCACAGGTGTGAACGGAACGATCGAGCCGTCACCGCCGGAACCGAACGTCAGTACCAAGAACGGTATGTACGCTATCGCGAATCCGACGACGACCCATCGCAATCGGTTACGCGTTTCGACTGCCGCCGTGGCATAGCGGGCGAGCAGTATCGCAATACCGCAGGCGAAAACGGCATCGACGGCAATATCGACCGCGGTAACGGCGGCATTCGGGACCGTGATGCCGCCGAGCTCGAATCCGAGAGCGGCGAAGAGACTCCATGCCGTCAGTATCGGTGTCCACGCGAACAGAAAGCCGCGCTCGAACGCGCGCATCGGGCGGCTTGGTAGAGCGTCCGGAAAGCGCATCGTAAATGATGTGAACGCCGCCGGACTCAAGGACGTCGCTATCGTCACGAAAATCTGCAGCGGCAGCGCTACGGAGAACGGCCATGTGTTCGGCGTTGCCGCGAACAAACAGAAACCATAGGAGAAGACGTAGAACGCCCACGTGGCGGGCGCCGGTCGAAGCAGAACGAGCGCCGCTGCGATAAGCAGGTATGCAAGCGTGGCCAATACTTCGATGATGTCCGTGATATTGTCGGCAGCAGTGCGATTGAGAGGCCGCGCGACAAGGGTTACTACCCGCCCGGAAGTGAGCGGCACGCTTATAACGCGCCCAATTGACGTGACCCGGCCGAGCGCGAATCGATCCGCGGGGGTCATGCGTCTTATATCGATTTGCTCGCTGTGGCGAGATATCGATAGAGAGTTGGTGAAGCTGCCGTACGGGTGCCACGGAAGCGTCAGATCCGATGCGTTGATCACAATCGCAATCGAGGTAAAGACGATGACGAAGAGCGTTCGAACGACGGCTTTGTTCATGGCGTAACCGGAAGGGGCGTCGTTTCCGCCATCGTGAGAAGCGCATACGTGCTGCCGGTACGATGCGTGAGCAGCGAGAGCGTCTCGATCTCTTCCGGCAAATAATGCGTGCGGTCGCGCTTCGGCCCGCAGACGATGAAGCCTACGAGCTGTCCGAGCGCCGTCATGGGAAGCAGCAGCGCGCCCTGCAGAGGGTGCTCCGGCTCATCGCACTCAAGCGCTTCGTGCCAGCGGCGCAAAGGCAGCACCGCCGAATCGTGATCGGTCAGAAGATGCGGTGTGGAATCGGCCGCCGGCGTCGCCAGCGCGAATGACGAACCCTCCGCAGTGTAAATTGCGACATAGTCGCACTCCAGCCGTTTGCGCAGTGCGTCATATGTTTGCTCGAGCAGGTGGTCCGGATTGCGGAACAAATCCGTCTCGTGCGCGAAACGCCGCAACGCCCGAAGCGCAAGCGTTTGCGCGCGAAAGACGACGCTGTTCAAGAACCGTTCCACGCGACGATGCACGCTCGTCAGCGCAGCGCCGATAGCGACGGCAAGAGCGAGTTCCACCAGAAGCGCGAAACGCGACTGCTCGAGCCAATGCGCAAAGGCCCAGTCGACGAGCGCGAGCAAACCGACGGTTACCGACGTCAACACTGCATACACGAGCGCGCGGCTGAGCACGAAGCGAAGGTCGAACAGCCGATGTTTGAGCACCGTGTACGCAAGCGCAATCGGTGCCATCACTTCCCAGGCGATGCACAGATTCGCCGCCGCCGGGCTGAAGGGTATGAGCGTCGTCCACCCGCCGGAAAAGAACGTCAGCGTGAGCCACGGCACGTAGCCGACCGCAAATCCGCCGACGACCCATTGGAGCCGATTGCGCTCGGAGACGTCCGCGTTCGCGTATCGCGCGACGAGGACGACGATGCCGGCGGCGAAGACGGCAAGAACCGCGGCGTCTACGGCAACCGACGTCCACACCGGTGAGACGATGGCACCGAAGACGAATCCCAAGGAAACGAACAGGCTCCACGCCGCGAGCAACGGCGTCCAGGCAAGTAGCAGTATGCGCTCAAAGGCACGTAACGGCGCGTTCGGTTTTGCGTTCGGGAAACGAATCGCAAATGAAACAAATGCAGCCGGTGCGATTGATGCAGCAACCGTTACGAGGACTTGGCTGGCGACGGCAAACGGAAACGGCCAAGTGTTTGGCGTGGCCGCAAAGAGCCAGAAGCCGTACGAAAAGGCGTAGAAGGCCCATGTTGCCGGGGCGGGGCGAAGCAAAACCAGTGCCGCCGCGATGATGATGTACAGAAACGTGGCGAAGATCTCGATTGCATTGGTCGCGTTGTCGAGCAGCGAACGCGGCAACGGTTGCACGACGACGGACATCACCCGTCGGGACGTAAGGGGCAATCTCAGCGTTCGCCCGGACAGCGTCGCTCTACCGACGGAGAATCGATCTTCCGGCGTCATTGCGCGGACGTCGAGCGTCTCTCCGCGACGAGTGCCCGGAACGGTAAATGCATTGAATCTGCCGCTGAGGAGCGTGCCGACCTTGAATCCGCCGTATGGATGCCATGGGATCGTCAAATCCGACGCGTTGAAGGCGATCGCGATGGCTGAAAACGCGACGATGAACAGCATTCGAACGACCGGCTTCATGCGCGAACCATCCCGCGCAGCACGTCGATCTCGTGCCGCAGCGATTCGGCCTCCAAACGATCGAGCGCCGAACCCGCTGCGGCGCACAGACGTTCGAGCAGGGCGATCTCTTCCGCATCTAAGTCGGTCCCGTTCATATGCAGTCCGTACAACACGAGCGAATCGACGCGCCCGTGCGAGAGTAACGGTACGGCAGCCGCCGGCTGAAACTCGTCAAAAGCGGCGCCGCGCACGTGCCATTGCCCGTCCGTCAGCCGGACGGCAGTGCGCCGCGACCCCAAGTATGACGCGAGCGTCTGCACGTCGTCGGACGCATCGGTCAACTCGGCGATGATGCGCGCTCCCGTTAGGTCGAAAGCGCGAATCGGCTCTTTGGTGAGCATCGTTCGCACGTGCGTTTCGTTGTGCGCGAAGGCCATCGCGTCCGTTACCGAGCGAACGTGCTCTTCGGCGAGGTGACGTTTACGGAACAGGAAGCGATCGACGAATGCGTCGACGCGGTGATGCATCGTGTTGAACGAAAACCCGAGAATGAGCGCGAGCCCGATGTCGGCAATCATGCCGGCGCTCTTCTGATCCAGTGCCTGCGTGAAGAAGAGATCGACGAGCGCAAACAGGCCGATGATGAACACGGAAAGCGCCGTGTACACGGTGGCGCGGCTGACGGCAACACTCACGTCGATGATGTGATGCTTGAGCACGGCATATGCGACCGGAACGGCGATGAAGAGATAGATACCGCAAACCAGCAGCGAGTGCGTGACGTACGACATCTGGATCAGCCCCAGGTTACCTTGCGAGCCGATTTGGTCGAACACGTTGCAAATCGCGGAGAGCAAAAAGCCGCCGATAATCCAGCGCAGACGCTCGCGCAGATTCGGCCCGCTCTCAAAGTACGTCGCGATGAGCACCAGAGGCGCAACGAACAGCGGAAGCGCAACCAGCGCGCTATATGCAAACCATACACCGCCGTTCGGGTGCGATGAGAACAGCAAACTGTTGGCCTGCCAAGCGCCGACGATAAAGGCCGCCGCGGCGAATACGTACGTCAGCGCTTCAACCATGCGGCGCCAGAGCGGAAGCGGCCCGGAATGAAGGAGATACAGGGCAAAGATAATTGCGCCGTATGAGCCGGGGCCGTTGTTTGCGACGATCCAATACAGGTTTGTCCCGACGACTCGCCACCAATCCGGCCCCAGCAAGTACACGTCGTTTACCGTACCGCAACCGGTAAATACTGCCAGGAAGAACCCCCACGTCGCGGGGCTCGGGCGACGCAGCACCACGAGTGCGCCAATGAACATGACGAAGATTTGCGCCGCGTCGCGCAGCCAAATCATGGCGATGCGTTCGTTGCTCTCGGCGAAGGTCGTTATCTTGGCGGTATATGGAATGTCGCCGCGCAGCATCGGGAGGCGCACGAGCATACCCGCATCGGACGTACCGAGACTGGCATAGGAAGCGCGTTGCGTCAGATCCGCACGGGCCAAATCGAGATGGTCCCCGATGCGTATTCCCGACGATGCCGCGCGCGCCTCGACATTCGTCACCACGGCGTTGTAGTCGAACGAAATGCCGGTTATACCCAGCGGATGACCTGCGAGGCGCCGCAAATCCGGCGCCCACGTCAGGGTCGAGAGCAGCAGAAGAAACGTGACGATCGCGACGCGTCTACCCACGCTCCGGCACCCCGCCGAGTTTGTCGATCACCCCGTACAGCAGCCGCTGCTCGCGTTGTAGAATATCGATTTCCGCGCGCAGCCCGCGTGCGTCGTCCTGCAGCGCTCTCGCGCGCAGATATTCGTATGCCGCGGCAGCAGCTTGTGCCAAACGTTCGAGCACGCGTTGCTCGTCGGGGTCAACGGCTTCGCCGCCGCTGTGCGCGCCGTAGAGCACGAATCCCTCGAGTTCGTGACGAACGACGAACGGAATTGCCATCAGCGGCTGCGCGTTCTCGATTGGAAAGGTCCCGTAGACGCGATGGGTGTCCGCCAGATGCACGGTCTGCAGTTCGGCCTTCAGCGTCACCGAGAGGCGATCATTGCTGGCGATTTGCACAGCGTGCTGCGTGCTCCACCCGCGCGAAGCGAACCGTTTGAAGACTGGGTCGCCGTCGGAGCGGAACACCGCCGCCGAAGAAAGATCGAGAGCATCGCACGCTTCGATCGTGAGCACCTCGTCGATGTAGTCGCACGATTCCGCGTGCGCGAGCGTCCGCGCGGCGCGTTCGAGACGTGCTTCGGCAAGATGTCGCCGTCGGAAGAGCACGCGGTCGACGAAGCGATCGATGCGGTTGTGCATCGCGTTGAGCCAAATTCCGAAGCCCAAAGCTACGCACGCTTCGAGCACCAGCGTGATCTGCAAACCGGAAAGAATTTTTGACGAGACGAAGTCGATGAGGACGAAAGCGCCGACGATGAGCGACGTGATGATCGTGTAGACCAGCGTCTTACTGACGGCAAAGGAAAGGTCGAAGACGCGGCGAGTCAAGACCGCATAGAGTACGGCGGCGGCAAGTGTGAGCTGCGATAGGCTGACCAAGTCGCTGGAGAGTCCGAACGTCAGATTGCTGGTGATGGTTGCCGCCTCGATCATGCGCGAGGCAATCGTGGCCACATAGAATGCAAATGCCGCCAGAACCGGGGCGATCCGTTGCCGGTCGCTGCCCGTGTGCAGAAGATACCCGCTGGTGAGCGCTGCGAGCGCGGTTAGCAGAAGTGCGGCGGGCACGACGTATTGGTACGCGACAAACGCCCAAGCCGCGGGCGGCGCGCCTGAGAGCGCAACGCAGACCGCTGTGTAGATGCCGATTGCAGCATACGCCAAGCCGGCGGGGATGGCGAAGCGATCGAGAAACGCGAGCGCGCCGCGCGGGCTATCCGTCGGAAAGCGGCTGACGAAAATCAGTATGCCCGCTGCAAAGCATCCGCGAACGAGTGAAAGCCCGACGTTCGCCGCGACCATTGGCGCCGGTTCGTACGAACTCCAGCGCAAGAACGCATACGGATGCGCGGCTTCCAGAGACGCGAGAGCAAACGCCCACGTCATGCGGCTCGGCCGCAGATAGACCAGCGCGACCGCGATGAGCAGCAGTATCGATCCCGCTACGCGGCTTAGACCATCGGTGTAGTAAATGATCGGCGGCGTAGGCTGCGGACCGAACGTCGCGACGTGCGCCACGCCGCCGCGATGGAACCGCACGGTGATCATCGATCCCGGTAAGACGTTTTGCGAGAAACCCAAATCGGCGCGTCCGGACGCGGGCAGCGATCGCCAATCGATCCTATCGCCGGCGCGCAACCCGGCTTTTGCGGCGGGCATTCCGGGCGTGACGCTTTCCAGCGTCGTGCCGTCGGGGGCGACGTTCCATCCGTACAGAGCGCTGCGCTGCCCAAGCGTCGCAACGTTGATCGCCGCCCAGACGAGCGCGAGCAGAAAGAAGAGCAGCAGCGTGAAGCGGCTGCCGGCAGATTGCATCCCGACGGGTCGCGGGCGCATGGCACAACGTTCCGCGCCGGTGCTGTATTGTCTGTCTTACTCTGCGTGAGCCATTTGGACTACGAAGCAATCAGGCTTACCCTTTGACGAACGCGTGATAAATCAGGTCCGCGCTGGCTCGCGCCATAGCTCCGGCGTCAGCCGTACCTTGCGTAATGCGCGCGAGCAGTGCCCAAAAGAATTGGTCGAACAGGAGCACCATCGTCGGGACGTCGACGTCGCGACGGGAGTTCGGCGGCTCAAATCCTGGAGCAGCTTTTCCATCAAAAACAGCAGCAATTGCTCCTTCGAACGAAAATGCTGGTAGAACGCGGCTACGGGAACGAGCCAAATCGCGGCGCCTGCCGCGAACAGGCGAAGGCGGGGGTAAGAGCAGCCTATGAAGCTGTATTTTCTGCGTCATGGCGCCGCTGTCGATCCCGAGACGTGGCAAGGCGACGATGCGTCGCGGCCGCTAACTGCGGACGGGCGCAAGAGCATGGAGCGTGAGGCAAAAGCGATGGACGATCTCGACCTCGGGCTTACGCTCATCGTGACGAGTCCACTGAAGCGCGCGAGAGAAACTGCCGAAATCGTCGCCTGCAGATTAAAGCTCGAAGATCGACTGATACAGGATGGCCGCCTTGCGCAGAACGTCGACGGCAACGTCGTGGCGGAAATCTTGCGTGATCACGGTGCTGCGGAGACGGTCATGTTCGTCGGGCACGAACCGGACTTTAGCCGAACGATTGGAGAGCTTAGCGGCGGCGCGAACATCGTTCTCAAGAAGGGTGGCCTGGCGCGCATCGATCTTGCCGACTCGACGTCGACGAGCGGCGAAATGGTTTGGCTCATTCCCCCGAAGCTACTTGTCCGATAACGCGCGGCGCGCGCAGCAGACGCGTGATTTCGCTCGCTTCGCGCGCATCCGAGAAGAGCGAGCCCTGCCAGAAATCACATCCGAGCGCGACGAGCCGATCCAATTGCTCCCGTGTTTCGACGCCTTCGCCCGTGACGCATAATCCAAGCGCGCGCGCCAAACGAACGAGGATTGACGCGGCTTCGCACGAGTAGGTGCTGCGCTCGAGATTCTCGACGAATGCGCGATTGATCTTGAGCACGTCGAGCGGCAAGTCTTGCAGCAATGCGAGCGAGGACGAGCGGACGCCGAAATCGCCGAGCGCGACTCGAACGCCGAGGCTGCGAAGCGCTCGCAGCACTTCATACGCTTCGTCGTGTCCGAAGCCGAAAACGGTTTCGGAGATCTCGAAGCCGATGAGCTGAGGCGCTAGCGCATGCACGCTCAGCAAATCCTCGACCGATTGTAGAAACGTGCGGTCGAGCAGCTGGCGCAGCGACGCGTTTATCCAAACGGGCACGTCCTTGCCGAGCGACATCCACTGCGCGGCTTGTTCGAAGGCGTGCTTGATGGCCCAGCGCCCGATTTCCACCATCATGCCGGCTTCGTCCGCGAGTGGCACGAATTGCGCCGGCTCGACGGGGCCGAGTTCCAAACTATTCCAGCGCAGGAGCGCTTCAACCGCCGCGATTCGGCCGCCGCGATCGAGAATCGGCTGATAATGCACCGAGAGTTCGTTTCGCACGAGCGCTTGGCGAAGCGCGCGTTCGATGCGAAACTTGCGAGAGGCCGCATACTGCTGCTGCGGCGTATAGAAGCTGAACGATCCGCCGCCGCCGCGTTTGGCGTCGTACATCGCGACGTCCGCGTTTCGGAGCAGCGCGTCGGGGTCGGTGCCGTCCAGCGGAAATAAACTGATGCCGATGCTCGCGCCCACGAAATGCTGATGCTCGCCGACGGGAATCGGCGGAGCCAAAACCTGCAGCACGTCGTTTGCGCGGCGCGCAATCTCCATCTTGTCGGGCATGCCGGAGAGCACGATGATGAATTCGTCGCCGCCCGTTCGGGCCGCGACGTCGCGCGCGCTCGCGGCGCTTTTCAGCCGGCGGCTGACCTCGGCCAACACCGCATCGCCGACGCGATGTCCCAGCGTATCGTTGATGATCTTGAAACGATCGAGATCGACGAATAACACCGCGATGAGCGACTCTCCGCGATGATCCTGAATGAGGCGGCGGATATCAGCGCGCAGACCGGTGCGATTGCGCAGCCCGGTCAACGCGTCGTGATACGCGAGTTCCCTCAGCGAGCTTTCCGTCATGCGCCGATCGGTAATGTCGAGCAGCGTTCCGAATTGCGCGACGACGGCCCCGTCGTCGCCGAACACCCAGTGCCCTTGATGCTGCACATAGCCGATCGTGCCGTCGTGGCGCACGATGCGGTGCTCGACGTTGTACGGTTCGTGCAGGCGCTCCGCGCGCACCAGTTCCATGCGCACGCGTTCGACGTCGTCGGCGTGGCAAAATGGGAGGACGCCCGCGTGAATGTCCGTCACCCCGACGGGTCCGCGAACGATGCGATACACTTCGTCCGACCAATACGCGATGCCGGTCGCATGATTGTACGCGTAGCTGCCGAGATGCGCGATTTGCTCGCCGTGCGCGAGCGCCGTCTGACTTTGCACGAGCCGTTGCTCGGCCAGCACTTGTGTGGTTACGTCTTCGGCGCTGACCACACGTAAGTCGCGTCCGTCGATCCGGATATCGTACGTGCGCAGTTCCGCGTAGATTTCGTCGCCGTTTTTCGTGCGATGCTTGAACACGGGATGAGGACGAATCGACGCGATCCCCGCGAACGCTTCGACTACCGCTCCGATGTCCGCATGGGGTGAGAGCAGACAATCGATGCCTTTGCCGAGCAGTTCTTCGCGGGTGTAACCGTAGAGATCCAGTGCCGCGCGATTCAGGGCAACGAACGCCGACCCGACGATCTCGTAGACCCACATCGGCGTGGGGTTGTTCTCGAAGAGGTCGGAGGATTTCAAAAACCCACTCTCGTCGCCGCGCCCCTGCAAGTGCGCCAGCACACCGGCAAGTCCGCTCCTCATGCGGTACGCCCTTGCAGCATGTACTTGGCGATCTCTTGCGGCGGAACGGCACCGCTGAAGTAGTAGCCCTGCAGCGTATCGCACCCAAGCGTCCTGAGCATTTCCATCTCTTCGCGCGTTTCGACGCCTTCGGCGCTCACCTCGAAGTTCAGTTCGCGCGCGACGGCGATGATCGCTCGAATGATCGCCCGGTTCACCGAATTGGTGTTCACGCCGCTCACGAATATGCGGTCGATCTTCAAGACGTCGATGGGCAAGCGCTGCAGATGATCGAGTGAGGAGTACTTCACGCCGAAGTCGTCGAGCGCGAGGCGAACGCCCAGGGCCTTCACGTCGCGAAGAATCCGCAGCACTTCGTCGTCGCGCCCGATGAACGCCGTTTCCGTTAATTCGAGCCCGATGCAGTTCACGTCCATGCGGTACTGCGAGATCAAAGCTTCGAGTTTCGCGGGAAGTCTGGAATCGAGCTGCGCGGCGGAGACGTTCAGCCACGTCCGAAGCGAATGCCCTGCGGCGCACCACCGCTGAACCTGCGAGAAGACGCTCTTGAACACCCAGTCGCCGATTTCGTGAATGAGATACGTGCGTTCGGCAAACGGAATGAAGTCGTCGGGAAAGGAGGTCTGGCGGTCGCCGCGGTCCCAGCGGATGAGCGCTTCGGCACCGAGCAGTGAGCCGCTCTCGGCGTCGACGAGCGGCTGGTAGTGCATCGCAAA
>DATGJX010000105.1:0-11406 GCA_035294905.1 Vulcanimicrobiaceae bacterium
TCAAGGCGAACAAGAGATCGTCATCAAGCCTCTCTCGGACGTCGTCGGGCGAATTCCGGGCATATCGGGCGCGACGATTTTGGGCAACGGTTCGATCTCGCTGATCATCGACGTCCATTCGCTGATTTCAGAAGCCTACAACAGCGGGCGCGTAGCGCGCGCCGAATTCTCCGGAGTATAGGAGCGGCCAATGCAAACGATGGAGCAAAAGGAAAAGGCTCAAGCTTCCGGCGAGGTCGTGCAAGTCGTCTCGTTCCGGCTGGGCAACGAAGAGTACGGAGTGGACATCTCGCAAGTGCAGGAGATCATCCGCATGGTCGAGATCACGCACGTGCCGCGGGCGCCGCGCTTCATGGAAGGCGTCATCAACTTGCGCGGCCAGCTGATTCCGATCATCGACCTGCGCACGCGCTTCGCGATGCCTCGCGCCGATCACACGAAGAGCACGCGCATCGTCGTCACGGAGATCGGCAGCAAAAAGGTCGGCATCATCGTGGACAGCGTCTCCGAGGTCATCAATATTCCGCTCGAGCAGGTCGAGGACGCACCCGACATGATCGCCGGTGTCGGCACGGAATACATTCAGGGCGTCGGGAAAGTCCACGAGCGTCTCATCATCCTCCTCGATCTCACGATGGTCATGACCGGCGAGGAGAAGGCCCAGCTCGACACCATGGAGATCGCCGCTCCGTAGAACCCGGGCCGAGGGCCAATCCCCCTAATTCTTTAGTTGACAAGCGAGCAGGTGGCGCGGTATAGTCTACTAAGAAATTAGTAGTGGAGGTACCCCCAGTGGCCCGTAAGAAGTCGCCCACCCTCACCGAAGCCGAGTTGCGCTTGATGGAAGTGCTCTGGCGCAAGCGCAGAGCCACCGTCGCCGAGGTCGCCGAGGCGCTCCCGCCTCCGCCCCTGGCCTACAACACGGTTCTCACGACCATGCGTATCCTGGAACAGAAGGGCTACGTTCAGCATCACGAAGACGGCCGCGCTTACGTGTACGAACCTGTCGTCGAACGCGACGACGCGGCAAAGTCGGCTGTCGGCTACTTGCTCCAGCGTTTTTTTGGAAACAAATCCGCCGCTCTCGCGCTACGATTAGTTGAAGAAGAGCGCCCGAGCGACGATGAACTCGCGCGTCTCAAAGCCCTCATCGAAAGGTACGAGGATCAAGGCTAATGCAGCCATTCATTGCCGGACTCGAGCCCGTAGCGCGCATTGTTTCCGTCACGCTCTTCAACAGCTTGTGGGAAGCGGCAATTCTCGCCGCCGTTGTCGCGCTCGTGCTTCGCGTCGTGCCCAACGTGAATGCGACGACGCGCTACGCGGCTTGGTGCGTCGCGCTCGGCGCAGCGCTGCTGTTGCCGCTCGTCACGGCGATACCGCAGATTCAGGTGTGCTTCGGCGCGACCTCGCCGCCGTCGCACACGCAAACGAACACGCACGCGGGGCCTTTGAAGCAGATTGGGACGGTCGTTGCCCCGGCTAAGAAGCCCGACGTTGAAAAGGACATCGAGGCGCCGGCGGCGTCTTCGGCGTCGTCGCCGGCCGCATTCCGGTTGCCCGAACGGCTGCAGTTTACCGTTCCGCAGTATGTCGCGCTAGCGATTTTTGCGGTGTGGTGCGTTGCGGCGTTGCTGCTGCTCGTGCGCCTAATCGTGAATCTCTGGCGACTAGAGCGGCTCAAGGGCGACGCACTTCCGATGCCTGTCGAATACCGCGAGCGATTAGAGCGCTGGGCGCAGGCGGACAAAGGCGAGCGCGAAGTGCGCTTGTGCACGTGCGAGAGCATCGAAGTACCGGTTGCGGTCGGCTTGTTCGACTCGATGATCCTCATTCCGAAACACCTGCTCGATACGCTCTCGCAAAACGAAATCGATCAGATCATCCTGCACGAGCTGGCTCACCTTCGCCGTGCGGACGACTGGACGAATGGGCTGCAGCGGTTCATTCAGGCTCTGTTTTTCTTCAATCCCGCCGTGCTGTACATCGCGCAGCAGCTCGACCTCGAGCGTGAAGTCGCCTGCGACGATTGGGTGGTCCATCAGACGAAAGAAGTGCGTCCCTACGCCACGTGCTTGACGAAAATGGCGGAAGTGACGGCGTGGCCGCATCGGCCGCTTGCCGCACCCGGCGTGTTCGTGACGCGTCGCGGCCTTTCGGTTCGCGTCGAGCGCCTGCTGCGCGCCGGGCGCAACGTTCGCACGAGCATTTCGTTCGGCCCCGCCGGCGCGATTGCCGCCGCGCTCATCGTGCTGTTTTTCCTGCTGCAGAACGTCGCGCCGTCGTTTGCGTTCACGCTGCCGCAGGACCAGGCAACGGCAGCCCTCGCAGCATCTGCGCCGCACAAAGCCGAACAGCAGAAACCGGTTGAGCAAAGGCCCAAGGCGGTCGCGCAGCCGGCAACGACGATCGAGCAAAAGACCAAGATGGTCGTCGTATATGAGACCCCTGCTCCTACCCGTACGATGGACGTAACTCTTCCAGCCATGGACGTGCACGCGCATCTGCCTAAGCGCCGCATTCACCTTGCGGTGCCCAGCATGCCGCCCGTGGCGCCGAAAGTGCAGGTATCGTTCCCGCCGGATTTCGCCGGCAAGATGCGCGCGGTTTCGCAAATTTCGAGCACGGTCTCCAAAACTGTTGCGCAGTCGATGGCGCAGGCATTCAGCGGAAAAGGCCGGTTCAATTGCGTGGGCTGCGATTTCAGCCATCAGAACCTTTCGGGCAAGAGCTTTCGCGGCCAGGAACTCAGCGGACCGGACTTTAGCCACTCTGACCTGCAAAATGCGGACTTCTCTTACAGCGCGCTGGTCGGCGCCGACTTCGCGAACGCCGATCTTCGCGGCGCGAACTTCTCGCATGCGAAGCTGACCGGCTGCGATCTAAGCCGCGCCGATCTCACCGGAGCGAACTTTGACGGCGTGACGATGGTCGGATGCGACGTCGACGCTCGCAACCTCACGTCATCGCAAGCGGGAGCGCTCCTGCGCGGCTGCCGGACGGGTTGCGATTTCAGTTACGCCAATCTGAGCGGGCAAGACTTGCGCGGCCTTTCACTGAGTGGGGTCGATTTGACGCACTCCAATCTTCGCAATGCCGACCTTTCCGGTGCGCATCTCTCCGGCGTCGATCTGAGCGGTGCGACGCTCGACGGTGCGCGCTTCAATGGAACGGAGATCAGCGGTTGCGATCTGAGCGGCGTCAACCTCCACAACGTCGACCTTTCGAACGCCCGGATCTCCGGCAGTAAGTTAAGCGACCCGGGCGACGAGTAACCCGTAAGACAACTTCACGCAAGTAAGAATGCCCGCGCTCGTACGGGCGTGGTTTCCTGCGCCCAAAACAAGGAGAACGTGAGATGCTCGGACTGCTGTTGACCGTACTCGTCGCCGCAAACGGGATCCCGGTGAGCTGCGTCGGATGCGACATGTCGGGAATGGACTTGCACGGCCGCGATTTACGCAACGTCGCGTGGGCCGGAAGCGACCTGCGGCGCGCGAATCTGCGCAACGCCGACCTTTCCGGCGCGCGACTTGCCGGCATCGATCTGCGCGACGCGGATTTGCGCGGTGCGAATCTAAGCGACGCCATGCTCGCGGGCGTCAAACTGCAAGGCGCACACCTCGACGGCGCGCGATTAGACGGCGTCCGGATCGCCGGAACAGATCTGTCGGGCTCATATCTCCAAGGGTTGCCGGATTCGCAAGCGCGCGCGCTGCTCGCACACTGCGCCGGATGCAAGATCGCGCGCGTGGACCTGCACGGCAAGAACCTCGACGGCGTGGAAATCGTCGGGAGTTCGCTGCAGGATTCGAATCTTGCGAACGCGTCATTCCGAAACGCCTCCTTGATTTCCGACAGCTTCTCAAACGCGGATTTGCGCGGCGCGAATTTCGAAGGAGCGGCTATCTGCGCGCACGACACGGACGTTCAAGACGGCAAAGTCGTCTCGTACGGACGTCTGCACTGCAGCGACTTCTCGGGCGCCGATCTGCGCGGTGCGACTTTTCGCGGGGCGCAGATTTGCGACTTCATGGGCCATGGGGAACCAAAACACTGCAGCGCTCTGGATGCTGCGACCCTTCGCGATATCGCGCACGCGAACATGACGGGGGTCGAGGGGCCGTAACCGCGAGCTCGCTTGACTTGGTCACGCACTTTGACCGGAGCGCGTTTCCAGGAGGATGGGATCGGCCTTTTCGGCCCGTATACTAGGAACGATGCTCAAACGCCTCACTGCCGCGTTCACCCTCGGCGCCCTGATTGCGCTTAGCGGGGTCCCGGCAGCAGCCGTCGCTACGCCGAATCCGGCTCCGACACCGCTGAAGACGATAACGCACATTCACAGCTCGCCGCTTTGCACGGGGCTGCGCCGAGCGATCGCGCCCGCAATCGGCAAGGTGCTCCAAAGCGACCGCTTGATAAGCGAGAGCAAACCGATGTTTCACGATTACGTGCGTAAAAGCGCGGCGCAGCAGTCCAAAGCTGCACAAGACATGGACGTGATGCATCTCGAACAGTTGATCACGCCGCTCGTCAAAAATACCCAAGACGTCGACAATTTACTGAACAGCCCCTACGCGTTTCCGAGGATCGCCCGCTCGGAGGACGACAAGCGTCTCTTGCAAATGCGCGCAGAGTTACAAGCCGTGAACGACCAGCAGAAGAAGGCGCTGGACGTCATCAGCGGATTCGTCGATACGCAGCAACTCGGTGAATTGCAGGCCGAGGGCCATGAATACGATCAGGCCATCAACGGCACGGGCACGCCGACTACGCCGCCGAACCCCGCTCCCTCGTCGCAGCCGAACGAGGTTTTGAACGCGGGACTGAACACTGCAAACGATCCCACGCGCAAACTCGATCCGCGCTACTTGAATTCCAACTCCGCGCTCGCAAACAATCCGCTCAACGTTTTCGAGAACGCGATAAGTTCGTATCAGCTGGACATTCAAGGCAGCGAGCAGGACGCTGCGAAGAGCGTCGTGCAAGCGGTGCCGCTCTGCGGCGGCGTCGTTCCCGGTCAGGCGACCCCGTCGCCATAACCACCCCCGCCCGGCGTTTGAATGACGAGCGTTTGCCCGGCCGCAAACGCTCGCGTCGTTTTTGCCGGCAGGACGTGCGATTCACCGTTTGCATCGATCAATGCGTGGCGGCCGGTTTCGCCGTTGCCCCCGCCCTGAGCGCCGCGCGGCGCAACCGTGTGACGCTCCGCGAGCAATGAGATACGCGCTTCACCGTCGACGAGCATGAGCGCGCGAATCAATCCGTCGCCGCCGCGAAAGCGCCCGCGGCCGCCCGTGCCGTCGGCAAATTCATAACGCGTAACACGAAGCGGATAGTCCCGTTCGATTGCTTCGATCGGCGTGTTCAGCGTGTTCGTCATGTGGCATTGAATACCGTCGATGCCGTCCATGCCGGGCCGCGCGCCCATGCCGCAGCCGTTCGTTTCGTAAAACGCCCATCCGGTGCCGCCGATCATCACGTTGCTCATCGTGCCGCCGCTTTGCGCCGGCACGCGGCCGGGCGCCGCTTGCGCGAGCGCGCCGAGCACGACGTCGGCATTGCGCGTGCTGGTCTCCACGTTGCCGCCGGAAACGGGCGCGGGTCGCCGCGGGTTGAGCATCGTGCCTTCGGGCACGGAAACCGTTACGGGACGAAAGCAACCCTCGTTCATTGGAATAGTCGGGTCCGTTACCGCCCGCAGCGCGTAATAGACGCCGGAGAGCGTAACGCCGTAGACGGCGTTCATCGGAAACGGCAGTTGCGCCGCGGTTCCGTCGTAGTCGAAATGCGCCGTCCCGCTCCGCAGCGTAAGTTTGAGCCGAATTTCGATCGACGGATTTCCGTCGCGATCTTCGAGCACGTCGCGCTGCTCGTAGACGCCGTCGCCAAGATCGGCAAGCGCGGCGCGCGCGCGCAGTTCGCTCTCGTCGAGCAGGCGGTTTACCGCTGCTTCTACCGTTTCGCGCCCATAGCGCTCGAGCAGTTCCAGCATCCGCCGCTCGCCCGTGGAGTTGCCGGCGACCTGCGCGCGCAAATCGCCGCTGCGCGCATCGGGCGTGCGCGAATTCGCGCGAAACAATGCCACGGTGGCATCGGCGATTCGATCGTTCTCCATCAAACGCATCGGCGCAACCACCAGACCTTCCGCGAAAAGGTCCGGGGCATCGGCCGACATCGACCCCGGCACCATTCCGCCGACGTCGGTGTGGTGTGCTTTATTCGCTGCAAAACCTGCAAGTTCGCTGCGGAAGAAGATCGGTCGAATGAGTGTGACGTCGTTCAAATGCGTGCCGGAGACGTACGGATCGTTGACGACCCACATCTCGCCTTCGCGCACCCCGCCGTATTCGAGGTTGATGACGTCCAACGTCGCGCGCAGGCCCCACGGCAGCGATCCGAGATGCACGGGGATGTGCTCGGCTTGAGCGATGAGCCGCCCCGCACGATCGAAGAGCGCGCACGAGTGGTCGAGCCGTTCTTTGATATTGGGCGAATACGCGCTGTTGCGCACTGCGATGCCCATCTCTTCGCTCGCATAGATGAGCGAGCCCTTGATGATTTCCGCGGTAATCGGATCGATGCTCACTCGATGCTCCATGTAAAACCCGCGTACGCTGCGAGCGCGGCGAATTCACCTCGCGTGCGAAACGCCGAGCGCCACATGCGGCGCGCCCGCGTTACGTAGCGAGTGCGGTCGCGGCGCGCGCGCGCAGCCACGAGCGGAGCGCCGCATTCCTCCGCGAGCCGGGCTAGGCGCGCGCAATCGTGCGCGAAACCCAGTTCGTCGGCCATCGCAGCAACTGCCTCGGCCGTTTCCTCGAGTTGCGGAACGCGTACCTCGAGCCGTTCGATGGCGAACCGCAGGCGTTTGCACGCCAGACGAAAGGCATGCACCTGGTCGTCGTCTCCGCCCTCGAGCGCCGATTGGCGCTGCAGACACTCGGCGAAGCGCACGGCGACGACGTGCCGTTCGGCCTGTTCCGTCGTCGCAAGGGACCCAAAGCGTAACTGCGCTGCGTCCTTCATTGCAGCAGCGCCCGCCGGAGTTTGCGCCGTTGCTTTTTCGCGCGGTTGCGCAGCAGTTTTTGCAAATGCTGCAATTCCACACATTCGGCCGGAGAAGCGTCATCCATGTACTTCTTCACGCGCGCAAGCAGGACGTCCGAGTCACGCACTTTACCGGCGCGGCGGTGGAGGCGGGCGATGCGCTGTGAAAACGTTTCGCTGACACCGGCGAGCGTAGCGAAATCGTCGAGTACCGCGCGCAGTCGCGCGAGCCGTTTGCGCGTGCGATGCAGGCGTTTGGTAGACTTCGGCTTGCGGCAAAATGCGGTGATCGCCTCGCCTGCGGCGTCGACCTCATGTCCGAGCAGCGCCTGCGCCCATTCAACCAGGCTCGGCCGGATCATCGCTTCTCCACCAACAGCATCGTACCGTCGTTCTTCGCCGACCATCCCGGCGCGACATACGTGCACGTGTCGTACTGCTCGATGAGCGCGGGCCCACCAATCATCGCATGCAGCGGCAGCGTTTCCCGCGCATACACGTGGGTTTCCACGTATTCTCCCTCGATCCACAGGTTGCGTTCAGCGATGTGTGCCGGAGCGCCACGCTGAGGTGTCGAAGCGCGGCCGAGCGCAGTCGAGGCCTTTTTCAATGTTGCGGCGGCGGTAGCGGTGAGGCGCGCATTCACGATTTCTACCGGTTCGCCGGGAACGGCATAGCCGTAGCGGCGTTCGTGCTTGTCGTGAAAGCGTTCGGCGGCGACGAGCGCGCTCGGCTCATGCTCCACGTCCAATTCGAAGCTCTGCCCGCGATAGCGCATGTCGTATTCTCGCCGAAACGTAATGCTCTCATCACGCGCGCCTTGCTGCCTGAGCAGTTCGCGCGCCTCACGTTCGAGCGCTTCGAATGTTTCCCGCAATGAATCGTCCACAGCCTCGGACGCTTCGCGCAGAACAGGCCGAACGAAACTTGCGCGCAGGTCCGCAACCAGCAGTCCATGTGCCGAAAATACTCCGGGGTGTTCGGGAATGATGACGCGCCGCATCCCGAGTTCCTCGGCGAGCGCGCATCCATGCAGCGGCCCGTTGCCGCCGAACGCGACCATGGTGAAGTCGCGCGGATCGAGTCCCCGCTCCACGGTGACGATGCGCAGCACCTTGGCCATTTGCGCGTCGACGATACGCACGATCCCTGCGGCGGTTTCCTCCGTGGACAACCCGATGCGCTCCGCAAGTTTGCGGATTGCCTCATACGAACGCTGCGCGTGAATCGGAAACGTGCCGCCCACGAGCGCTTCGCGATTCAGCCGGCCGAGTACGACGTTCGCGTCCGTCACGGTTGCGCGGTCGCTGCGTCCATAACACGCGGGTCCGGGATCTGCACCCGCGGAAAGCGGGCCTACGCGAAGCGCGCCTGCATCGTCGACATGCGCGATGGTTCCTCCGCCGGCGCTAATCTCCGCGAGATCGACGAATGGAAAACGCACCGGATAGCCGCTGCCTTTGACCGAGCGCCCGCTGTGCGTCGTGCCGGCTGCTTCAAATTCCGTCGCGACTTGCACGACGCCGTCGACGATCGTTCCCGTTTTGGCAGTCGTCCCGCCCATGTCGAACGAGAGCACGCGCGCCACTCCAACCCTTCGCGCAAGATCGGCGGCGCCGATGACGCCGCTTGCAGGGCCGCTTTCGACGATCGACGCCGGGCGCATCGCCGCGCGATCGGCCGATGCCATGCCGCCGTTGCTCTGCATAACGTACAACGGTGCTTCGATGCCGCGCTCGCGTAACGCCGCGGACAGGCGATCGACATAGCGCTGAATGATTGGCAATAGCGCTGCATTGACGACGGCGGTGGAGAAACGTTCGTATTCGCGATACTCCGGATCGATTGCGGAAGAGCGCGTCACGGGCAAGCCGGGGAATGCGGCTTCAATTGCTTGCTGCAGCCGAAGTTCGTGCGTGTCGTTCACGTACGAATGCAGCAGTCCGATCGCCACCGCAGCGACGTTGCGCTCGCGCAGCTGAGCGACGATGCGATCGATCTCCTTTTGCTCGAGCGCGACGAGCACGTTGCCTTTGAAGTCGATGCGCTCGTTCACGCCCAAACGATCTTCACGCGCGACGAGCGGCTTCGGCCGCGTCACGAACAGGTTGTAGACTTCGCTGCGGTTCTGCCGTCCGATCTCGATGACGTCGCGAAAGCCTGCCGTCGTAATGAACGCAATGCGCGGCAGCTCGAGGTGCATCTGACCGAGCAGCGCGTTGGTGGCGATCGTCGTCGAGTGCGCGAGATATTCGATCGTGCAGGGAGGAAGGCGATCGATCGCCGCGAGCACGCCTTGTTCGGGCGCGCGCGGCGTCGAGGCGCATTTGATCACGATACGCTCGCCCGTGCGCGCGTCCATCGCGACGAGATCGGTGAACGTGCCGCCGACGTCGATGCCGACGCGCAGGAGGGGGGCCTCTAAAGCAGCCACTGCTGGGAAGCTCGGTGCGCCGGTTCGGGGCCCCTCCCGCGCTTGAATGAGCCTTGACATCGAACATATGTTCGATTAGGATCGTGGTCCCATGGAAACTGCGCCGGCGCCGCCCCTTCGAGAAGCTCAGGATGACAAGGTTTTTCAGGACCTGAAAGCCGGCCTGGACATCCGGGCCGGAGGGCGCATCGTGGCGGCCTGCAGCGACGCGCTTTCGACCGGATTCGAAGCACTGAACGCGGCCTTGGGCGGCGGCTTTCCGCGCGGCAGGATTGCGAGCCTGGAGGGGCCGCCGAGTTCCGGACGCACCACCCTGCTGGCCGCCGCCCTGGCCGAGGCGACGCAGCATGCTCTGGCGGCAATCGTCGACGACGGCTCGCTCTACCCGCCCGATTTAGAGCGCGCCGGCGTGCGCCTCGATCGCGTGCTCATCGTAAGCGCGCAGGCGCCGCTCGAGATAGGGCGGTGTACGGACATCATCTTACGTTCGCGCGCGTTCGCCGTAGTGGCGATGCCGGCGATACCGCTGCGCGCGACGGTATGGTCGCGTCTTTGCGGTCTCGCGCAAAAGGCCGGCGCGGTGCTGCTTACGCTCGGCGTTCACGCGAACACCGATCTCGCCTATTTCGCGTCGACGCGCGTGCGCTGCGCGATCGAGCAAGTCTTGTGGTCCGGCCAATCCGGCGTGCTTTCCGAACTCGCCGGCTACGACGTCTGCGCGCACGTTATCAAAGCGCGCCGGTCCGCGCCCGGCGCAACCGCGCGTTTACAAGTTTTCGATCGAACTCGAGGTGTTAGTAATGCTGCTCTGCGTTCACGTGCCTGCATTTCGCCTCTGCGTAGCGCGTCGCGACAGCGAGCCGGTTCGGCATGATGCGCAAGCGGCCGTACTCGTCGACAAACGCGATCGCGGGCACGTGCTAGAGTGTGACGCTGCGGCGCACGGTCTCGGCGCGCGTCCGTCGCAAACCGTGCTGCAGGCGCGTGCTGCGACGGGCGGCGGCATTCGCGTGTTCGTGCACGACGCGGCGCACTCACGTTTGGTCTGGCACGACATGCTCGATGCGCTCGATGCCGTCTCGCCGCTCGTGGACGATAGCGGCGAAGGAACGGCATATCTCGACATGCGCGGCATCGGCGGCACGCCGCAAGAGTGGATCGCACGCGCGTTGCGCGTGCTGTGCGAGTTCGATCTTCCGGTGCGTGCGGCCGCCGGACCGAATAAGTTTGTCGCGCGCGCGAATACGTACGCCGCAGGCGGCGACATCGGCGCATTGCCGGTTGAAGTGCTCGAGCTCGATACGCGCACGGCCGAACGCCTGCGCCTGCTCGGCGTCACGAAGTTAGAAGATATTTCCAACCTGCCGCATGGGCCGTTCGTGCGGCGCTTCGGTAAAGAAGCCGCAGCTTGGCACGATCGCGCGCGCGGCATCGACCCCACGCCGTTTCGTCCGCGTCCGCACGAGTTGCAGATCGGTGCGGCGGCGTACGGCGAGGGTAGCGCCGAACAAGAAGAACAGGTCTATTTCGCACTGCGCGTGCTCGCGGAACGCGTCTGCAGCGATCTCTCGCGCGCGGGAAAAGCGGCGAGTCTGCTGCAGGTGACGTTCGAATGCGAGAACGGCGACTTGCGCGTGCTCGACGCAGGTTTCGCGCAGGCGACAGGCGATCCGCGCACGATGCTGGACGTTATGCGCGCGAAACTCGAAGGACTCGCGTTCGAGTCGCCGATCATCGGTCTGCGCTTGCAAGCGATGCAATTGGAAGAGTGCGGAGCGCTCGCGACGCTGTTCGGCCAACATCAAGCCGATCCGCAGACGCTGGCGGTCGTGCTCGCCCGCCTGCAGGCGGCGACGAAACGCGCTCCGCATCGCGCTCACATTCGCCCATCGGTGCGGTTGGAGAACCGCTTCACATAT
>DATGJX010000106.1:0-6428 GCA_035294905.1 Vulcanimicrobiaceae bacterium
TCGCGTCGAACAGGCGGATTTCATCGAACTTATGCCCGGTTTTGAGCGTGTCGACGGGCGGACGCTGCGCTTCGCACATCACGATTACCATCAAATCTTCCGGGCATTCGTCTGCGCATTTCGCCTCGGTGGCGCCGCCACGGTGGTCGCATGAATATTTATATTTCTTGCGACATGGAAGGCACGGCGGGGGTGTGCAGCTGGGAGCAGGTCGACGCGCGCAAATATACGCCGGACTACTTCATCTATCGAAAGTACATGACGGCGGAGGTTTGCGCGGCGATCGCAGGCGCGCGTCAGGCGGGTGCAACCGGCATCACCGTCAACGACTCGCATGGGCCGATGCGCAACATCATCCTGGACGAGGTTCCTGAAGACGTGCGCATCGTTTTCGGCAATCGCAAGCCCTTCTCGATGGTGCAACAGGTCGACGCCGCGTTCGGCGGCGTCTTCTTCACCGGCTATCACGGCGCGATTGGCGAGGCAAATGCGACGCTATGCCACACGTACACGCCTTCGGTTATCTATGACGTGCGCATCAACGGCGTACGCTGCAGCGAGGCGACGCTGAACGCGGCGCTCGCCGGCCATTTCGGCGTACCGGTTCTGCTCGTCACCGGCGACCGTGTCACCGTCGAAAGCGCGAAAGCGCAGATGCCGTGGATCACCGGCGTCATCGTGAAGGAAAGCATCGGCAACTACGCGGTCGATTCGATCTCGCCGCAGGCAGCGCAGGATGCCATCCGCGCCGGCGCAGTGCAAGCGGTGAAGAATGCGGCGAAGGCCAAACCGTTCGTTTTCGACGCCACCGTAACGATGGAAATCGACATGACGCGCATCGAGCAGGCGGACTACGTCGCGCTCATTCCGGGCTTCGAGCGCAGCGGCCCGCGCCAGGTGCGCTTCAAGCACAACGACTATCCGACCGTGTTCCGCGCTTTCGTCGCCGCCTTCAGATTGGGCGCCGTAGCCGACGAACCCGCGTAAGCCTACGAACTCTCGCCGGTCTCCTTTTCGTGCAGTGGGGCGGGCGTTCATCGAGCTCCAAGCAAAAGCGCGAACTGGTACACGATAAAACAGAACGCGAAGCCGGAAACCGGGCTGATGACCCAGCCCTCGACAATACCGATCAGATTCTTCCGGTTGATGCGCCGGCGGTTCGCTGCGGCGGCGCCCGACATCGCGCCGATGAGCGCCTGATTCATCGATGTGAAAAAGCCTTGCGTCACGGCCGCAATTACGACGGCGGCTTGCACGCCTTGCGCCGCCGTCGCGGTCGAATTATCGAGGTCGACGATCTCGAAAGCGACGCGCTGCAAAACGCGCCGTCCCCACGTCAATGCGCCGATTCCCATCGCGGCACCGCCGGCGAAACCCGCGAGCATCAGGTTTCCGATGTGCAGCATGCTCCACACGCCGACGGCGTTTGCGACGTCATTCGCGCCCAACACGAATGAAGCTGCGATACCCACGGCTACGAGTCCCCACGACGGGATCGCGCGGCGATGCAGCAACGTTGTTCCGGCATAGGCAAGCAACGCTGCCGCAATCGGCGCCAGCACCCACGTGATTGCGAGCCTTCCGATCGTTGCCCAGGTTACGGGGACGCCGGCGGCAATTCCCGTACCGACAACGCAGAACACGAGAATCTGAATCGTCGAGGTGGGAATCTTGAAGTACGTGTACACCGTCGTGAGAATGAATGCTCCCAGCACCATGACGAGCGCCATCAGCGGCGTCACACGAGCGGCGTGCACGATGTGCAAACCCACGGTCCGCTGCACCGGTTCGCTGGCAAACGTCGCGCCCAAAACGCAGAAGATCGCGATTGCGATGAGCGCCCACCGGTCCGAAATCGCGTGAATCGCAAACGGCATACCCATGACGGCACCGGTGTAGTGCGCGCCCATGCTCCAAGCAAACGCGAGACTAACGACGATCAGCGCTACCGTCACGGCGCGCGCTTGGGTCTGCCTGCCAACGCGCCGCCGACGAACGCGCCTGCCGCGGAGAGCAGCGCAGCCGCGTACGGATACCACGCCGGAATGCCGGGCGTCGGCGGGCGCTTCGAGAACGCTGCCGAAAGCGTCAGCACGCACAAGATCGCAACACCCAAAACGATCGCGTGAAGCAGCGGCCGCGCGACGGCGACCGCCGCGGCAACCGCACCGGCGGCAATTCCCGCAACGAACGACACGATCTCGCCGATGAAGACCACTTGCGAGGTGTGCGGATAGCGCCCCGCTGCTCCGCCGAACAGCAGTCCGCCTGCGAGCAGAACGGCAAACCACACCAGATAGCCGAGCAGCACCGCGAGAATAGTGCGCGCAGGCCGCAACGGAGCAGCTAGCCTGCTACCGCAGCGGGACGGCCTAATGCAATCGCGATGTCCGTAAGTTCGTCTTCACCGATGAACAGCCGGCGCATGGCCTGTTCGTATGCGGCGATTGCCTCCTCGCTCTTGTTTTCCTCGGCACGTTCCTCGCGAATACGTTTGACTTCCTCGGTGACGCGGTGAGCGAGCTGCGGCGTCAACTCGACGCCGGCGGCTGCAAGTCTGTCGGCGTGCTTGCGCAGCGTATCTTGGACGAGCGCGACCCCTGAATGTTTGCCGAACACCCACGACGTTTCGCCGCCTACCAGTTGTGCCGGAACCGCTTCGTACATGCGGTGATCGATGAGCATCGCGTGCGTGTGAATACCGGACTCGTGCGCAAACACTTTGCTGCCGACGATCGGCTCGTGCTGCTGCATCGGCACGCCGCTCATGCGCTCCATGAAGCGCGCCAGTTCGCGTAACTTGTTGTATTTGAAGCCGGGAATTTCCACGCCGTACAAGACGTTGAGCGCCGTAACGAACTCGTGCAGTTTGACGTTGCCCGCGCGCTCGCCGTAGCCGTTCGCAGTGACCGAAATGACTTTGAAGCCGCTCGAGACGGCGGTAATCGCATTGATCGTTCCGAGGCCGTAGTCGTTGTGCAGATGCGAAACCATCGGCAAGCCTTTCGGCATCGCATTCACGATTCGTGAGAAATACCACCGCGCAGCCTCGGGCGTCAAACACCCCACGGTATCGGGCCACGCAGGGCGCGTGCCGCCCGCCGCCATCCCCGCTTTGAAATACTCGATGAAGTAGTCCACGTCTCCGCGGCTGCCGTCCTCCGCGCCGAATTCGACGCTCGTTACACCTTTGCCGCGCGCGTATTTGATGGCATCGCACTGCATCTTGACGTTCGCGTTGCGATAAAACTCGAGCGGCAAATCCAGCCACTCGCTCTCCTCGCGGCCTTCGAGTTTGAGCAGCGTCTTGCCGATCTTGTACTTCAAGTGCAAATCGCTGCCGCTCGTAAAGATGAAGAACGTCACGTCCGAGGGCGCAACGTCGATCTCTTTGAGCGTCTGCAGCGTTACGTCGATGTCTTTGGGATTGCACCGGCACATCACGACGATTTCGACGTCGCCGATCTCACCGCGGCGCTTCCCGTCCATGACCAGCTGAAGCGTCTTGCAGTCGCCGGGACTGGCGGCCGGGAAACCGACGCTCATGATATGCACGCCCACATCAGCTAAGTGCTTGGCAATCTCGTACTTCTGCTCGGGCGTGAAACACAGCCCCGGCATCTGCTCGCCGTCGCGCAGCGTTTCGTCGTAGATGCGGATCTGCGCGGGATCGGGAAAACTCATATGCTTGGTGAATTCCCGCGGATCGCGAATTAGGCGTTCAATCGGCTCCCGAAATTCCATAAGGCTATCCTAGCACTACCTCGTCGCGAGGGACGAGGCCTGCGTCACGTCGCGCGGACGTCCTTACTCCGGCATGCCTTGAAGCGCGGCACCGGGAAGAATGCAGCGTGAACGACCCCAACAGCGGCTGGGCGGAGCGCCCGGAAAATCGGCAGTACGACGTTCAGGAAGGCGAGTATCAGCCGCCGCAGCCCGCGCAGCGACAGACGCAGAATCGCGCCAAAGGCCTCGGCGCAATCGGCATTGCGATAGCCGCGTTTCTAGCGAAATTCAAAGCGGTGCTGCTCGTTCTGCTCAACCTGAAATGGTTTGCGATCGGCATAAAACTTTTTTGGTTCGCCGGGTCGTTTCTCGCATCGGTCTGGTTTTACGCGCTGTTTTGGGGCTGGAAGTTCGGCCTTGTTTTCGTGATTCTGATCGCCGTGCACGAATTCGGCCACTGGTTCACCATGCGCTTTTACGGCGTGCCGTCGTCGCTGCCGTTTTTCATTCCAGGCATGGGCGCGCTCGTGAACATGACCGGACGTCCGGCGTCCGCCTTTCACGAATCGCTCATCGCGCTTGCCGGACCGCTTATCGGCGGCCTCGGTTCGGCCGTATGCGCATACGTCGGTTTTACGACGCACGAATCATTCTGGCTTGCCGCCGCCTATCTCGGCATGCTGATCAATCTTTTCAATTTGGCACCGGTGATGCCGCTGGACGGCGGGCGCATCGTCGGCTCGATCTCTCCTCGGATTTGGGTTGCGGGGTTGGCACTGTTCATCGTCGCGATCGTCGCATTCCGCATCTTCAACCCGCTGATCATCATCCTGATCCTTCTGAGCATTCCGCAAGTCGTTGCCGCATGGCGGGGCAACCTCGACCCGCATTACTACGGTGTGACGCTGCCTGAGCGAATCGGCATCGCAATCGGCTACTTCGGGCTCGCCGCATGTCTTTTCGCGGGCATGCTGGCGACGCACGTAACCGTGCCGGGACATCCCATCGTTCAATGAGTGAGAAGCCCCCTCCCGATTTTGCCATGCTGCGCGCAGTCGAGATACTCGCGCAAATGCACGAACGGGTGCGCAAAAGTCCGAACACACCGCCGGCGCCGATCGACCGGCCCGTCGTGCTGCAGAGCGAACGCATCACGCTTGCGGTCGCAAAAACAAAACGCAGCGACGTCGAGCGTGAACTCGGCGTTGCGTTCAGTTATCCGGCGCGCGGATGGCACACGTATGCGACGAACGAGTCCGGAACGCGTTGCCTGCTCAGCCTTTTTTACAAGAATGGGATCCTCGTCGCCGCCGAACTCTACGTGCCGCGCGGCGCGAACACACCGAACTTGGAGTCGCGGAGCTTCGGCGGATTCCGTCTCGAGCCGGGAAGCGTCCGCGTCGGCTTCCACGCGAACACCGTAGCGCAGCCGTTTACTCCGGCCGTCGGCGGACCGGGCCCCGTCGTGTACGATCAGGCGTTCGAAGCGCGCTTCCCCGGCGGCGTGTCTTACGCGATGGCATCAAAAGGGGTCATCGAACGTCTAACCGTCTACGCCGATCTCGGAAAAGACGCGGCCTGATGCGCACCTGGCTGCTCATCACAGCCACGCTTGCAGCGATCATCGCACTGCTCTTCACGCGTCCACATGCGACATCGGGCCCGCCGATGCGCGACTTCGAAGCATACTACGCGGCCGGCGCAACATGGAACGCCGGCGCCAATCCCTATTCGCAAGCAATTTGGAGCGCCGAAAAACATCTGCCGGGCGTCAACGCCGCGCGGTATGAGGCACTCCCGTTTGTCGGTCCGCCGGTAACGCTGCCGTTTTTCGGATTGTTCGCGCGCATGCCGTTCGCCCTTGCAAACGCGCTGTGGCGCGCCTTGCTCGTAATCGTCATCGCGCTGTATGCGCTGCTCGTATTGAGAATGGCCGGGCGGAAAGTCACCGCCTTCTCGTTATTAGCGGTCGCCGTGGCTGCCGTCGGTTTCGCCCCGTGCACCAGTGCGCTTGCGCTCGGCCAGCTTGCGCTGCCGGCGGCGTTTCTCACCGTGCTGGCAGTAGTACAGCCCGCGGCCGCGTTTTTCGCGTGGATTCAGCCGAACATCGCGATCGCGCTTGCCGGCGGATTGTTCTCGCGGCGCGGTTTCGTAACGTTTGCCGCAAGCAGCGCGTTGTTCGCCGGTGCATGCATCGCCGTTGTGGGGATACGCGGCTTTACGCAGTACGCTGCGGTATTGGATCGTCACGACGTCGCCGAGCGGTTTATCGCAATCCAAATCACGCCGGCCGCCGTCGCGTACGGTTTTGGAGCGGCGCCTTCTGTAGCCGCAGCAACCGCGATCGTGGCCGCGCTTGGCGCGTTCTGCGCTTGGGTGCTGCTGATGCGGCGCGTGCCGGATGCGCTGTCGCGGTTCTGCGTGACTTGTGCGCTTCTGCCGCTGGTGATGCCGTATTTTCACGAGCAAGACTTGGCGATCGTCTTCGTGCCGGCGGTAATCTACGCACTGCGAGCAACTGCGCGGCTTATGCCGCTGGTGCTTCTCGCGGCAATGCTCGTCGCTACGGATTGGCTAGGCCTCGCGCAGCGGCCCGACGGAACGCTGCAGACGCTGCTGCTTGCCGGCGCGTTCGGCTGCGTGCTCGTCGCGCTGCACGACCGGCCGCAAGCCGGGATGATGCTCACGCCGCTTGCCGTGCT
>DATGJX010000107.1:0-18858 GCA_035294905.1 Vulcanimicrobiaceae bacterium
AAGATCAAAGAACTTGCTTCGCTGCCGGATGCGGAGCTGCCGGATCTGATGGCGGTCGAAACGGCGCCGCGCGAGATGACCGCGCTCGATGCCGACGCGCCCGCAAAGTCTCGGACGCGTCAAGCAAAGCTCTTCAGCGACGATACGGTAGCGTAACGCGCGCCACCGGGCGCGCTCCGTCGAGCAGCACCAGCGCTTGCGCATCGGTGCTCGGAACGAACAGCTCCGCGGTATCGCCGCTCACGTGCAGCCTTCCGAGATCGCTACTCCTCGCGCCGCTTTCCGCGCGCACGTCGTACGCTTTGTTCGTCTGCGCGACGACGTAGCACCACGTCTTGCCGCGCGCGAAGAGCGCTTTGGCTTTGGGCGCATCCGACGCGAGTCCGACGAACTGCGCGTGCGTAAAATGACTGTGCAGCATCGCCACGATTGCGCTGCGGCGGTTCTGATCGGCGGCGTTGCGCGATTGCGATGACTGCCAGAGCCACGCCGAGGGCAGCAGCCCGAGAACGAAAGCGGCTGCTGCGAGCGCGCCGATCCACCATGAGCTGCGCGGCGTCTGTATCGCACTGCGCATACGAGCATCGAGCGTTCGCGGCGGCGTAACGTCCGCAACCAGGGCCGCTACGACCGCTTCCGCCTCACCGATGCGAGCCGCGCACTCTTCGCATGCATTGACGTGAACGTCCACGCGAGCGCGCTGCGCGTCGCTCAGCGTTCCCAGCGCGTACAGCTCGGCAAGCTCGCCGACATGCTCGACCACGCTCATGCGTTCGTCCCTTCCCGCAGCACGCCGCGCAACGTTCGCAGTGCGTTCGACAGCCGGCTTTTCACCGTACCGAGGGGCTGCGCCAGCCGCTGCGCGATCTCTTCATGCGTGAGCCCGTCGTAATATGCGAGGCGAACTGCCTGCCGCTGCGGCTCGTTGAGGCGCTCGAGCGCATGCTGTACGTCGATACGCTCCGCATTGGGCTCCTCGGCCGATTCGACCGCGTTTACGGCGTGCAGCTGCGTGTGCTCGATCCGCCGGCGGTTTGCGTCGCGTCGCCGGCGCGAAAGCGCTTCGTTTCGAACGCACACGACTAAGAACGCGCGAAGCGCGCCGCGCACGGGCGAGTACGCGTGCTCGTTTCGCCACACGCGTACCAGTACGTCGTGCACGCAATCCTCACTCTCCGAACGCTCGCGCAGCACGAAAAACGCGGCGCCGTACAACTGCTTGCGATACGCGTCGTACGCCGCTTCGAATGCCCACGGCTCGCGCGCAACGAATGCCGCCTCGATCGCGCGCTGCTCTCGCGTCTCAGGCGAGCGTGCTATCGCCGATGACGGCGCGTCCATTCCCCTGCAGCTCTACCGTGCGATACCCGATCGCGTGAAGCAGCGAATCGTGCGGAAGTGTGAGAGGCCCAGGTTTGGGTGCTGTCCCAGGTGCGGGCTGCGGATAGGCGGTCGCGTTCGCGCTTGCAAAGACGATGTTGCCTTCCTGATGACGGATCACCTGATGGATGTGTCCGTTCAGCACGGTCACGCGATCGAATCGCTGCAGCTGTGCGAGCGCTTTCGTGCCGTCCTCGGTGGTCCAGCCCCACTTCGGATACAACGCATAGAGCGGCACGTGCGTGAACACGACGACCGGCGTTCCCGATTTTTGCGCGCCGAGATCGTCCTGGAGCCACGATAGCTGCTCGGTGCCGAGAAGACCCATTTTCTCGAAATCGAAGACGTTGACCAGCACGACGTAGTGCACGCCGTTTGCATCCCACGAACGCCAGCCGGTGCGTCCGCGTTCCGGCGGAAATACGTCAAAGAATCGCGATTGCGTGCCGATCATGTCGTGTTCTCCCGGCAGCACGACGAGCGGCGCTTTGAGCGTTGAAAGCAGATCTTTCGCCGTTTGGAATTGCTCCGTTTTCGAGAGATGCGTCACGTCGCCCGTGTGCACGACGAACGACGGCTGCTTCGGCAATGCGTTGATGGCGTCGATACTCGCTTTGAGCGTTGCGGTCACGTCGGGATTCGCCGCTAAATGAAAGCCGATATGGCTGTCGCTGATCTGGACGAACTCGACGGCGTCCGCCTCCGCGAGCGCTTTCCCTTCGAAAACGCCGTTCGCGCCGAGCGCGTAAGCGATGCCCGCGCCGGTCCACGCGACATGCTCCAAAAATGCGCCGCGCTTCATGATGCGTTCCGGTGCGGCGCGATCACGACGATCGTTCCGCGCATGTACGGATGGAGCGCGCAAAAATATGCATAGCGTCCGGGCTGCGTAAAACGGTACGTCCACGCTTCGCCGCTGTCCAGACCGCCGGAGTCGAAGCGGCGATTCGCTGCGGTGACGGTGTGCGCTTCGCCGTCGCGATTGACGAAACGCACGGTCTGACCGGCGGCCACCGTCAGCCTCGCCGGACGGAATTGAAAGTCCGTAATCGTGACCGTGGGAGGCGGCGCCGCCGAGAGTGCGGGTAGAGGCGTCGCCATCGCCATTGCGGCCGCGAGAATCATTTGTTTCATGCCCCCTGTATGCGTGGGGCACCCGGTTTAGTTCAGCGCTGCGAGGATTTTTGCGACGATTCGTATTGCTTGAGCACCGCGAGCGCGTTTGTAACGTGCTGCTGCGGGTGCGAGAGGTCGGTCAGCGTCGCGAGAATCTTGCCGTCCGGTGCGATGACGTAGGACGTGCGGTTCGCGTACGTCGGCGCCTGCGGGAGCACCGCGTCGTACTGCTTTGCGACCGTGAGAGACGGATCGGCCGCAACGGGGAATTTGCTGCGGCATTCGCTCACGGAGAATTTGTTCAGCGTGTCGATGTTGTCGTGCGAGACGCCGATGACCGTGGCGTGCAGCGCTTTGAACTGATCCATCGCCGCCGCAAACGTGTGCGCTTCGATGGTGCACCCCTTGGTAAAGGCGGCCGGATAGAAATACAGCACGACGGGCCCCTTCTTGAGCGCATCGGCAAGGCTGAAGTTGAAGACTTTGCCGCCCATTGACGCCTGTGCGTTGAAATCGGGCGCGCTGGCGCCCACGGAGAGCGCCGCAAGCGCCGGTGCGGAGGTGAGAGCGACCATGACGGCTGCCGCAAACAAACGACGATACATGAGGTACTCCTAAAAGACGCGTTCCTGGCGTGGAAGCCTTCACGCAAGCAGAATGCCTTCCTTCGGGAAAAACATGGATCGATATGGCTGATTGGTCGTCTTACTTCGCGCGCATGGAGGGAGCTCCGATATCGATTGCCGTGGATTTGGCACTCAAGACGGCTGCGCCCATGCCCGAGAAACCTGCCGCTTACACGGTTGCGGTGGCGCTGCGAGAGCCGGACGAGCACGGCATGACCGCGGAGCACGAATACCGCGCGCTGCAAAACATCGAAGAAGAGCTGGTTACCGCGCTGGAACCGCACGGCATCATCGAGGTGGGCCGCGTCACCGGCAGAGGGATGCGAACCTTCCACTATTACGGGCCGCTCGTGGACCAGGCCGCGGACATCGTCGCCGACGTGATGGGATTTCATGCCGAATACCGGTACCGCGCTCTTTCGGCGTCGGATCCGACGTGGAGCATCTACTCAGCGTATTTGTATCCGGACGAGCACCAGCTTGCTTTCGCGAATGACATGAAAGCCTTGCAAGCATTGCTCGACGCCGGCGATGATTTCGAGCGCACGCGTCCCATCGAGCACACGATTCGCTTCGACGACGCGCAAAAGGCTGACGTCTTCGCGCGCGCCATGGCCGATCACGGTTACGCCATCGCCGTCGACGAAAAAAGTAACGCAGTCCGGTGCAGCAAGAACGACACGATCGATCCGTTCAAAATCACGGAGATGCGCACCGCGCTCACGACACTCGCCGAAGAGTTCGGCGGCACCTATTCCGGCTGGGCCACCGTCATTCAAAACTAGCACATTGTCATCGTGAGGTATCGAACGACCGCGAGCGTTCCTTTGAAGCCGTAGTCCTGAGCCTGTCGAAGGGGCCGCCGAGCGAAGTCGAAGCGACTGTGCCGCGACGCTTTTGAGACGCTCCGGCTCGTATCGTGGGCACATGATTATACGAACGCTTGCCGCAACCGCAGCGGCATCTATTCTCGCTTATGCACTGCCGGCGCAGGCCGCCCAGTACGTCGTCCTAAGGATATACAATGACGCGCGCGTGCCTATCACGCAACTGAACGACAGACAGACCGGACAAGCGAGCTGGGGCATCAACGACTTAGCCGATATGGGGAGCACCGCGAATCCGTACGCCGCACCGGTGCGTCCCATTGCGCCCGGACGCTTCTTCTACATCCGCTACGAAGAAAGTGCGTACGACCATTGCCCGATGATGCGCGACGTGCGCGTCGTATTCGCAAACGGCACCGTGAAGATCGCTCGAGCCATCGACGCTTGCAAATACGACGTGCATTTCAGCAAATCGTCATAGCCCCATCATGCGGGCGATGACCATGCGCTGGACTTCGTTTGTGCCTTCGCCGATTTCGTTGATCTTCTGATCGCGGTACATGCGCGAGACGGGGTACTCGTCCATGAAGCCGTAGCCGCCGTGAATCTGCACGGCTTCGTTCACCACGCGATGCGAAAGTTCGGCGGCGAACAACTTGGCGTAGCTCGCGGATTGCGCGAAGTCGCGGCCGTTGTCTTTCTCCCACGCGGCGCGCAGCACCATGAGTTCCGCGTGCTCGATTTGCGTGAGCATGTCGACCAGCTTGAACGCGACGGCTTGAAACTTGCTTATTGGGCGGCCAAACGCCGTGCGTTCTTTCGCGTACTTGAGCGCCTCGTCGTAGGCGCCGCGCGCGAGCCCGACGGAAAGCGCGGCAACCGATATGCGGCCGCCGTCGAGAATCGTCAAGAAATTCTTAAGACCGTCGCCGCGCGCGCCGAGCACATTCTCTTCAGGGACTTGCGCGTCAGCAAACGACAGCTCGCGCGTGTCCGAGGCGCGCCAGCCCATCTTTTTGTACTTCTTGCTGCGCGAGAAACCGGGCGTATTCTGGTCCACGATGAGGTTTGTAATCTCGGGCTTGCCGCCGTCACGCGATCCGGTAACCGCGGTTATCGTCGTGCCGCCGCTGATGTCGGTCCCGCTGTTCGTAATGAATGCCTTCGTGCCGTTGACTATCCATTTGCCGTCGCGCAGCACGGCTTTGGTCTGCGTGTTGCCGGCGTCGCTGCCCGCGTTGGGCTCGGTCAAACCGAAGCCCCACAGCATTTTTCCATGCGCCAGCGGCACCAGGTACTTCTCTTTTTGCGCCTGCGTGCCGAAAAGATAAAACGGGCTCGCTCCCAGCGAGACGTGCGCGGCCATGGTGATGGCCGTGGACGCATCGACGCGCGCAAGTTCCATCACGGCCAGCGCATAGCTCACCGTGTCGGCACCCGCCCCGCCGTATTCTTCGGGAAAGGGCAGGCCCATCAGGCCGAGTTCCGCCATCTCCTTGACGAGATCGTACGGAAACGCTTCCTCGCGGTCCATCTCCTCAGCTCGCGGCGCGACACGTTCGACCGCAAACTCGCGGACCGTCTGACGGATGGCCTTTTGTTCGTCGGTTAGGTCAAAATTCATAGATAGGCAAGGTATCCGTACGAAGACTCTGAAAAACCCTCTTGCAGCGATGATCTCATTACGCGGCGTTTCTCTCGTGTATCCGAACGGAGTGCGCGCCCTCGACGGAATCGATCTTGAGATCGGTAAGGGAGACTTCGTCTTCCTCGTCGGGCACTCCGGTACCGGAAAGTCCAGCCTTCTGCGTCTGCTCTATCGTGAGATGGTGCCGTCCAGCGGCGACATTACCGTCGACGGCATCCGCGTCGACCGCCTGCGCGCAAACCGCGTGCCGATGCTGCGCCGTCATCTCGGCGTGGTGTTCCAAGATTACAAGCTCCTCACCGACAAAACGGTTTGGGAAAACGTGGCTTTCGCGCTCCAGGTGACCGGAGCGCACACCAAGGACATCATGCGCCAAGTGCCGCGATGCTTGGATCTGGTCGGCCTCTCGCACAAGAGCCGCATGTATCCCGGCGAACTTTCCGGCGGCGAGCAGCAGCGCACCGCTATAGCGCGAGCGCTGGTCAACAATCCGAAGCTGCTGCTGTGCGACGAACCAACCGGCAACCTCGATCCGGCCACGACCACCGAGATCATGGAGTTGCTCGGCCGCATCAACCTCAAAGGCACGACGGTCGTCGTCGCCACGCACAATCAAGCCGTCGTCGACCGCATGCGCCGCCGCGTCGTTCGTTTGGAGAACGGCCGCGTCGCCACCGACGAAGAGCGAGGGTACTACTTCCTTGGACTGGGGCAAGATCAGATTCTTTCTGGGTGAGGTTGCTCGCAACTTCACTCGCAACGCCGGAATGCAAGCAACCGCGATCGGAACGGTCGCGGTGACGATCGTTTTGCTGGGTGCGTTCCTGTTCGCACGCGCGAGCCTTGCGCACTTCGGCAACGATCTGATGAATCACATCACGATCTCGGTGTACGTGAAGCCCGACGCGACGCAGACGCAAGAGGACACGCTGCGCACCGCCTTCGCCAAAGATCTGCGCATCGCATCGACGGATTACGTCCCGAAGCGCGACGGCCTGAAAGAACTCGAACAACGCATGCGCGGTCAAGTCGACGTCTCCAGCTTCCTCACGGAAAATCCGCTGCCGGACAAATTCCGCGTCAGGGTCCGCACCCCGGAAGAAGTGCCGGCCGTTGCCGCGTCGATTAAGAAGCTGCCCGGCGTACAGAGCGTCGACTACGGACAGGACGTGGTGGCGCGCTTGCTGCAGCTCGGCGCGGTCGCGCGCCGCGCGGGCATCGGACTCATTGCCGTTTTCGTGCTCGTCGCAGGCATCATCATCTCGAATACGATCCGGTTGACGGTCTTCGCGCGCCGTCGTGAAATCTCGATCATGCAGCTGGTCGGCGCGACGAACATGTACATCCGCTTGCCGTTCATCTGTGAAGGGCTCATCGACGGCACGCTCGGTACCGCGCTGGCGATCGGTCTGCTCGTGCTGGCGCGCATCACGCTGATGCCGAAGCTCGCGCTCGCACTGCCGTGGCTGCAACTGAACGCCGCACAAGTCGATAGCTCTTCGCTCGTGCTGCAGCTCTTTGCCGTTGGCGCGGCGGTCGGCGTGGTGGCTTCTTGGATAGCAGTCGGACGTTATCTGCGGACATAAATCGCGAGACTCTTGACGAGTTGCTCGCCGCTCGGGCCCTGTTCGCAGCTGCCATGCAGGTTGCGGGCGACGCGATCGTGCAGCTCGACGATCAGCGACTCATCGTGCGATTCTCCGCCGTCGCAGAAGCGATGCTTGGGTATTCGGCGGAGAGCGTCATCGGATCGCCGTTCGAATCGCTGCTGCACGGCGGCTCGATGCCGGTGCTGCGCAGCGATTGTCCCGAAGTGCAACTGCACGCATTCACGCTGCGTGACTCGGCAGGCAAATCAGTCGTCGTCCGCGCGCGTTCCGTCGCACTTCAGCATGGATCGGAGATTGACGGCTGGCTCATCGGATTCGCGCCGAAAGCTCGCATCGAAGAAATCGAGCAGCTCAAGAACGAGCTGGTGAGCACCGTATCGCACGAACTCAAGACGCCGCTAGCCGCCATCAAAGCCTACACCGCGACGCTGCGGCAAAATCCACGGCTGTACGAATCGCGCCGCGATGAGTTCTTGCTCGTCGTCGAACAGCAGGCCGACCGTCTGTCGCGGCTGGTAGAAGACATGCTGCTGGTCACGCGCGTCGAGTCGGGGCAAATGCTGCGCCGGCGCGTGAACGTGCCGCTGAACGAACTTGTCAACGACGTGCTGCGCCATATGCAGCACGATCCGGTTCGCCACCCGGTCGAATGCCGCGCGTGCGACGTCGTGCTTTCGGGTGATCCCGAGCGGCTGCGCGACATCTTGCGCAATCTGCTGGAAAACGCGTTCAAATATTCGCCCGGCGGCGGCACGGTGGAAATCGCGGGAGAAATCGTCGGCGATCGCACGGAAGTCACGGTGCGTGACAACGGCATCGGCATCGCGGCGGCGGATTTGCCGTACATCTTCGATCGCTTTTACCGGGTCGAATCGGAAAACACCGCGAGCGTTGGCGGCAGCGGTCTGGGATTGTACATCGTGCACGCACTCGTGCGCGCGCACGGCGGCACCGTCGACGTGCGCAGCGAACCCGGCGCCGGCACGACGTTCACGCTGAGGATGCCGCTGCGATGATGGCGGCTTCCGAAACGAGCGGAAAGCGGATCCTGGTCGTCGACGACGACCGGAATCTGCGCAAAATCATTCAGACGAATCTCGAACTGGCCGGGTACGACGTCACGACCGCCGCGAACGGTGAGGAGGCGCTGCGCATTCTGGACGCGATGCAGCCCGACCTCATCGTGCTGGACGTGATGATGCCGATGATGGACGGCTACGAAGTTGCGCGCCGCGTCCGCCGCCATCCATCCAACGCGCACGTGCCCATCATCATGCTCACCGCGAAGTCGGAAGTCGAAGACAAACTCGCCGGTTTCGAGGCCGGCGCCGACGACTACATCACCAAGCCGTTCGGACCGCAAGAGCTGCTCGCGCGCGTGAAAGCGAAGATCCGCCGCACCGAAGTCGACGCCTCGCTCTCGCCGCTCACGCGCCTTCCGGGGAATCTCGCGATCGAATCCGAATTGCGGCGCCGCATCGACGAGAAAGAACCGTTCGCCGTTCTCTACTTGGATCTGGACAACTTCAAAGCGTTCAACGACGTGTACGGTTTCACGCACGGCGACGAAGCGATTCAGCTGGTCGCCTCGAGCGCAGTCGACACCGTGCGCCGCCGCGGGACGCCGCAGGATTTCGTGGGCCACATCGGCGGCGACGACTTCATCATCGTCACGCTTCCCGAGCGCGCCGAAGAGATCGCTCGCGAAATCATCGACATGTTCGACCGCGACATCCGTAAGCTGTACAACGCCCAGGATTTGCGTCAGGGCTACATCGAGACGCGCGACCGGCGCGGAACGCTCAACCGCTTCCCAATCATGTCGCTTTCGATTGCGATTGTCTCGAACGAACAGCGCCCGCTCACCAACTACGCGCAAATCGGCGAGGCGGCGGCAGAACTCAAACGCTACGCCAAATCGCTCGGCGGATCGGTCTACGTAAAGGACAAGAGACGAAAATGAACGCTCGCCTTCGCCGCGCTCTCGCGCTTTGCGCGCTGATCGCGGTATTTCCGTCGATGGCGATACCGTCGACCTTGAACGCGCGGATCGAAGCGCAGCGCAAGAAGACGGAATTGATTCACCAGCGTCTGCATCAAAAGCGTACCGAACTGAACGCCGCGACGGTTCGCGTCAACGATCTCCAGTCGCAGCTCGACGCAACCAACACGGCGATCGCCGGAGTCAACGCGCGTTTGGACGATTTGGGCGCGCAGGAGCGCAGCACGGAGCGCAAGGTTTGGTGGAACACGATTCAGCTCGACGCGGCGCAAAAGACGCTCAAACTGCACGACGATCTGCTCAAGCGTCGATTGGTGGACGTGTACGAGCACGGGCAGCTCGGCTATCTGAGCGTGCTGCTCGCGTCGAAGTCGTTCAGCGATTTCGTCGAGCGCTGGGAAGATCTGCGTCTGCTGATCGCCGCAAACGAGCGCGCAGTGCGCGAACGCAAAGCGGCGGAAGCAAAAGTCGCCGCGGCGCAGCGCGATTTGGAATCCACGCAAGAAGCGCTGCAGAGCCAGGAGCAGGCACAGCAGCGGGCCCGCAATCAGCTCGACGTACTCGCCGCCGAGCGATCCAACCTCGTCGCCGTCGCGGACCTGCAGCGCCGCCACGTCGCAAGTGAAGTAGCGCAGATGGAAGACCTCTCGGCGACCGAGGAGGCTAATTTGGAAGCCTTGATCGTCGAGCGCCAACGCGAGATTGCCGCCGAAGAGGAAGCGCGCCGCCGCGCAGAGGGCATCGTCGGTACGGTCAGTGCTCCGGGCGCGCTTGCCTGGCCGGTGTCGGGAACGATCACCTCGCCGTTCGGCTACCGGCGCAACCCGTTCGGCGGCGGCATGGAATTCCATCAGGGGCTGGACATCGCGGCTCCGATGGGCACGACCATCACCGCTGCGGCAGCCGGGACCGTTATCTCGGCCGGCTGGTACGGCGGTTACGGCAACTACATCCTCATCGACCATGGCGGCGGGATGGCTACGGGGTACGGGCACTGCTCGCAGATCTTCGTTTCGGTGGGCCAGCACGTGCAGAAGGGGCAAGCGATTGGCGCAGTGGGCTCCACAGGCGCCTCTACGGGTCCGCACGTACACTTCGAAGTGCGCATCAACGGCAAGCCCGTCGACCCCGCTCAGTACCTGCACTAACCAGGCCTGGGCCCAGGCCCCGAAACCGGCGACGGGCAATCTGGGTACTAACCGGATACGTACACGCCGCGCCCGCGCTGTAATAAGGATCGCTTGTTCGAGTGTCTTCTGTAGCCCGCTGGCTGTTCGCAGCCCTCTTACTCGTCGCCGCTGCTTTCGCGGGTGCGTATTACGTTCGCGCCGTTCATGCGAACGCCACGGTCGCCGCCCAAGATTCGGGCGATACCGATCAAGTTGCTTCGTTGGACGTGGGCAACGTACTCGGTCCCCAGATGGTCGACGAACAACTGCTGGGACTGGCGTACCGCCAAGTCGAGCGCGTCTACTACAAGCCGGTGGACACCCCGTCGCTGGTGCACGGCGAGCACAGCGGTTTGGAAACGTACTTGCGTGAGGCGCTCAAAGCCAAGCACGTTTCCGTCACGCCGCAGCTGCCTCAGCCCCAAGCGCCCGACGACCAGGTGCAGGGCGTGCACACGCTCGACGGACAGCTCGCATATGCGCAGGACCACTATGCACGTTATCTCGGCAAAGACGGGCGCGATCAGCTGACGGAAGCGGCGCTCGCGGGTATGCTCGGTTCGCTGCACGATCCGTATACGGTGTATTTGGCGCCGGATCAAATTCGCGCGCTCAACGAGGAGCTCAACGGCGGCGATTTCGGCGGCATCGGCGTGTTCATCTATCAACTCAAGGACGGGCAAGTGCTGGTGCAGCCGATTGACGGCCTACCGGCAGCGCGCGCCGGCATGAGCAGCGATGAAATCGTTCAGAGCGTCAACGGCGAGTCCGTGCACGGACTGACGTTGGATCGCGTCGAGCGCATGATTCGCGGTCCGCAAGGATCGACCGTCACGATCATCACGCATCCGTACAAGAAAACCAGCGAGCGCGAATATCACATCAAGCGCGAGATCATTCACGTGCCGACGGTGCACGCGAAGATGGAAGACGGCTACGAGTACATCCGGCTTAGCGACTTCGGCGAGACCTCTGCGTCCGAAGTGCGCAAGGCGCTGGAAGACGGCAAAGCCCACGGCGCCAAAGGCACGATCCTCGATCTGCGCGACAACGGCGGCGGTCTGCTCACTGCTGCGGTCGACATCTCGAGCTTGTTCGTACCGAGCGGACCCGTCGTCACGGAGATCGATCGATTCGGCAATCGCGACGTCCAGGATGCCACCGGTGACGTCGTGCAGGGCGTCGAGCCCGTAGTCGTGCTCGTGAACGGCTACACCGCCAGCGCCTCGGAGATAACCGCCGGCGCATTGCAAGATTACAAACTCGCCACGCTGATTGGCACCAAGACTTTCGGCAAAGGCGTCGTGCAAGGCATTTTCTCGATGCCCAACGGCGGCGCGCTGAAGATCACCACGCAGCGCTACGTCACGCCGAAGGGCCGCGATATCCAGCACAAGGGTATCGAGCCGGACGTCGTCGTTCCCCAGAGCATCGACCTCTCGTACATCGACAGCCCCAAAGACAAACAACTTGCAGCCGCAAAGGCATTTTTGCAGCATCTGACACGTTAGTAGGTTTATGAAGCGACTCACCGCCCTTGCCACGGCCGCCGTCCTCCTCCTGACGGCCGCCCAAGCCCCCGCCGCCGGCTCCGCCGCCGCCACCACGGGTATTTCACCGCTGGACGCGACCGAAATCCAGTTCAGCTACGACAAGCTGCGCACGGATTTCTACAAAAAGACCGATCCGCAAGAGATCGTCGACGGCGCGCGCGATCAGCTCTCGCACGATCTGGCCGGTGCCGGGGTGAAGAGTTCGCTCCCGCCGATTTTCGGTAATGACAACGTGGCGCGCACCGCGCAAGCCGTCGGACACGAAGTCGACGTCGCCGCGCGTATGGCGCACGGCAAGATCAGCGCGCATCTGCTGGCATACTCCGCGATTTCGGGCATGCTCAACTCCGTGCACGATCGCTACACGGTGTTTCTGACGCCGAAAGACTATGCGGCGCTCAATCAAGGCTTGGACGGCGGATCGTTCGCCGGAACCGGCATCGTCATCCAGCAGGATCCGCAGACGAAGTACATCGACGTGAGCAACGTCGTGCCGGACGGCCCGGCGGATAAAGCGGGTGTCCAGCAGGACGACGTCATCCTGGCAATCGACGGTGCTTCCACCAAAGGTCTGACGCTGCAGCAAGCATCCTCGAAATTGCGCGGCAAGGAAGGGACGCAAGTACAGCTGAGCATCGAGCGCGACGGAAAATCGCTCGCCGCGCCGATCACCATCACCCGCGCCGAGATCCATCAGCTCTCGGTTTATGAAAAGATGCTGCCCGGCAAGATCGGGTACGTCGACCTCACCGTCTTCGGCCGCGACACCGGGTCGGAGCTGGAGCGCGCCCTCGATCGTTTGCAGCAGGAAGGCGCTCGCGCCATCGTCATGGATTTGCGCGACAACGGCGGCGGCTATCTGGAAGCGGCGCTCGACGTCAGCTCCAAATTCATCGCTTCGGGGCCGATCGTCTCGGTTGAATCGCGCGCATCGAACGTCACGACGTACGAAGCGGAAAACACCGCGATTCCGCCGCTTCCCCTCGCCGTGCTCGTAAATGGGCACACTGCGTCCGCCTCGGAGATCACATCCGGCGCCATTCAGGACAGCGGCGTCGGGACGATCATCGGCACCAAAACGTTCGGCAAAGGCGTGGTCCAAGAGATTCTGCCGCTTCCGGACGGCAGCGCGATCAAGATCACCGATGCCCGGTATTTGACACCCCATAACCGCGACATCAATCACCTGGGCATCACACCGGACATCGTCGTCGACGAAAGCAAAGGCGACCGCTTCGGCGATCCGCTCAAGGATACGCAGCTCGCGCGTGCCGTGCAATTTCTGGACGACAAGATCGCCCACACGGGAGCCACACCCGCACCCACGGCCCAGCAATAATGGGGCGATAGTCCAAAAGCTGGAAGTTGCTTAGCCGTCCGCTCCGAAATACCCGGGGATGGAACGGACGGCCGCACGACGAGACAGCGAACTCGTCCGCCAAACCGCCGAGCTGCTATCGCTCGGCGGCTCGCTTTCCGATCTCTTCGAGCGCTTCTGTTTGCTTCTCGCGCAGTACGTCGACGCATCAGTCGTGTTCATCGCGCTCGAGTCCGACAAGGGCGTTCACATCGAGTTCGTGTACGACCACGGTTTGAGCGTTCGTGACGCTCACGTGCCGATTCGTCCGGAGTCGCAAACGTTCCGCGTCATGCACACCGGCGAATCGCTGCTCATGCGTGGGCCGGAAGATCTGCCGGCATACCCGGTCCCGCTGCAGATCCCAGGAGCGGGCGACGAAGACGCGGCGAGCGCAATTTTCGTTCCGTTGCGCTTTGGTCCGCGCCCGATCGGCGTGCTCTCCGTACAAAGCAGCAAGCGCCGCGCGTACGACGAGAACGACTTACAATTGCTCGAAACGTGTGCGCTCTATGTGGCGGTCGCGGTGCAGCCGGAGTTCACCAAATCCAACGACGAGCGCGAAGACGAAATCATCACCGTCGATCCCGTTACCGGCGCCGCCACGCGACGGTACTTCGACGAGCGTTTGAATCTCGAGTGGAACCGCGCGCGCCGCACGGGCATTTCGCTCGCGGTCATTCTCATGGACATCGATCGCTTCAAAGCCCTCAACGAAACGTACGGGCGCGCCGCCGGCGATTCGTGTCTCGTGCAGGTCGCGCAAGCGGCACGCAGCTGCTTTGCGCGAAGCGGCGATCTGTTCGCGCGCTACGGCGGCGGCGCGTTCGCAGCCATTCTGCCGGATGTGCCGGCCGCCGCCGCACTTGCCATCGCCGAGCGCATGCGAAGCGCGGTATGCGCGCTGCAGATTCCGCATTCGGAGCATGCGGGCGGTACACTCACGGCAAGCTTCGGCGTCGCATGCTCGGTCGCGCTTCTGGACGATGCGCGGCCGCTGGTTCGACGCGCAGAGCATGCGCTTTCCATGGCAAAGACGGGCAGTGGGAATCGCGTCGCGCTCGATACGCCGGCAATCGCCGACGAATCACCGCAGTTGAGCGGAAATCTGCCGCCGCGCGAAGTCGAGAGCGTCGGACGGCGAATCGAACTCGACGCGCTCACGCGCAGTCTTGCGCTCTCGCGCCTGACCACAGTCGTCGGCCGCGCCGGCGTCGGCAAAACACACTGTGCGCTTTCGGTCGCACATCAATTGCGGCACGCCTACGTTCACGGCGCCTGGTTTTTCGATTTGAGCCTCGTGCGCGACGAGCACGAATTGAATGCGGCCGTCGGTGCGGGCATCGACGCGCGTCTGGCCGCGCACCGGTATCCGCGGGATGCAATCGTGCACTTCTTCGCACACAAGCACTGCCTGGTGGTGTTCGATCGCTGCGAACGCGTTATCCCGCAGGTTTCCGATCTTTGCGAAGTGCTGCTCTCGCGCGCTCCGCGCACGACCATTCTGACGACCAGCCGCGCAGGGCTCAAGATCACGCACGAGCGCGTCTTTCACCTGAGCCCGCTGACGCGCGAAGACGCTGAAGCGCTGTTTTGCGCGCACGCATCGCACGCCTCGACCGGCACGATCTTCGATGCCGAGGAGCGCATGCAGATTCGGCAGGTATGCGAACAGCTCGGCGACGTGCCGCTGGCAATCGAGCTTGCGGCGCCGCGTATCCAGCGACTCGCACCCGCGCAAATCGCCGCGAACTTAGGCGATCGCGCGCACACGCTGGACGATGCAATCTCGTGGAGCTACGATTTGCTCGACGAACGCGCGCAGCGCCTGTTCGAACGTTTGAGCGTCTTCGCTAACACGTTCGACAGCGACGCGGCACGCGACATCTGCGGTTTCGTGCCGCTGCGTCCCGGCGAGGCCGCTGCCGCGTTTGACGAACTGGTCGAAACCCGATTGCTTGCGCCCGTACCGATGCCGCAGCACCGTTACGTCCTGCCGGGGTCGATGCGCGCGTTCGCCGCGCAACGGCTGCGCGAGCGAGGTGAAGACGCGCTCATGTATGGACGTCACTCGCGCTACTTTTTGGCATGCGCGCAACGGCTGAGCGAGCAGATAGCCGGCGAATGGGCGGAATTCCGCGTAGCGCTCAAGCGCAGTTTTGCCGATGAAGCGCAGTTCGACACCGCATATGCGCTGGTGCTCTCGCTCTGCGATTGGTGGCTGCAGTCGGGCCGCACGAACGAAGCTCGCGCCTGGATACAACGCGCACTGAATTGTGCCGGCGTGACCGATCCGCACCGCATCGAACTGCTTGCCGCAGCGGCACGCACGGCTCAGTACGACGGGGACTTCGTTGCGCTTCGCGAGCATGCGAGCGAGATGCTCGCGCTCGCCGAAAGCTCGGAAGCGCGCAGCAAATTGGGCGGAGCATGCAACGCATTGGGCAATGCCGAGCGGCATCTCGGAAACGCCAAAGCTGCTGTGCAGTGGTTTACGTCGGCACTCGCGCATTACCGTGCGTGCGGCGAGGGTCGCGGCGTCGGCGTCGTACTGATGGACTTAGGCGCTGCAGCCGCCGATCTCGATCTGGATTTTGTGCGCGCGCGCACGTATTTTTTGGAGGCGCTCGGGATCTTTCAGCAGCTCGGGCTCACATCGGACGTCGGCATCGCTCTGGCGAACCTCGGCGCAATTGCGGGCCAAATGTCCGACTACGAAACGGCAATAGGCTACGCGCTCGAAAGCCTGTCCGTCTTCGAGCGCATCTCGAGTCCATGCGCACAAGCTTGGCAGCTCGTCAGCATCGCGCACTATCGCATCGAGCGGCAGGAATGGGAACGCGCGACGGCCGCGCTGCGCAATGCACATGCGATTCTGCAAGAGCACCCCCACCGTGAATACGGGGCGATGTTGCTCGAAGTCGGACTCTACTTAGCCGGCGATCTGAGACGCGACGACTTGGCCGCGCGCATTGCCGGCTATCTGCACGCATATCGCGAGCGTGAACGCGTGCCGCGTCTTCCGAGTGCGCAGCGGCATTACGACGGCCGCGTGCAGCGCGCGCGTCGCCGCCTGGGCACGCACGCCTTCGAAGCCGCATATGCATCCGGCGCGGCAACCGCGCCGGACGCACTGCTGGCGGAAATCGTTCGCGCCTAAGCGCTTACGTTTTCTTTTTGCGCGCCGTAGTAACGGTTTTTTTCGCCGCGGTAGTCTTACGAGCTGGGCGCGTTTTCTTTACCGCCTTCGACTGCGCCGGCTCCTCGGCCGGCGTGCTCGGGACTTCGGCAGACAACGTCTTGCGCGCACGCGTTGTGGCGACAGCTTTGCGGGTCCGCTTCGGTTTTTCCGATTGCGCCTCAGCGGCGAGTGCAGGTTCGGCTTTCTTGCGAGTACGCTTCGGCTTTTCCGGCGTTTCTGGCGCGGGCAATGCGGCCGGACCGCGCGATGCGGCCAGTTCGCCGCCGCGGCCGGCGGGAGACTTCGCCTCTGCGCCGGTGCGCCGGCGCCGAGCGGGCTTTGTCGGTCTCGCATTCTCCTCGGGTGCGCGCAGATGCGGCGGCGGAGGCTCGACCGCCGGCGGCTGCGCCTTACGATTCCAGGGAGCGATGGCGCGCACGGGCTCGCGGGGCGCCGTCAGGCCAGTCGGCTCGGCACTGCCGTCTGCGCCGACGCGGAAAATGTGCCTATCGGGCATCGCGCTCGGCGGCGCTCCGGGTGCTCCGCCTTCCACTCCGGCACCACCGCGTCCGCGGCGACGGCGGCGGCGACGCCGGCGATGCCGCCCCCCTTCCCCTTCATGCGGGTGAAACGGCTGCGCTTCCTCGGGCTCGCGCTCCTCGGCTTCCATTTGCGCCTGCGCGCTCTCCGGCGAGATGCCGGCTTGCGCCGCCTGCGCGAATTCCTCACGCCCGCCGCGTCCGCGTCCCCGGCGGCGACGCCGGCGACGGCGCCCGTCGCCGGCAGCTTGTCCTGAGATTGCCGACGGGCGTACCTCGCCTTCCGCGATGACGATCGCTTCCGGCGCGCGTTCGGCCTTCTCTTCGGCTGCGACGGCTTTGTCTTGACGCTCTTCCTCTTCGGTGATCGTCGTAATGCCTATCGGCGGGCGCGCCTGCGCGAACGTCGCAGCTTCTTCCGCGAGTTCGCGAAGCTGCTGCGTCTGCTCGGCGGGCGTGAGTTCGCCCTTGCCGCCTCGACGTCGACGGCGTTTCTTCTTCTCGCCCGGCGCCGCAACGGCCAGTTCGGCCAGCGCGGAATCTTCCGCGACGTCGAGCAACTTGATACGCGCCGTTTGACCGGACATATTCGCGGCGTTTTCCACCTCGACGATGCGTCCATGGATCACCGTGGCGGCCGACGTCACATTTGGCAGACGCCCGGGCAGCAATTCGACTTCGTGTTCGTCACCTACGCGCAGCGCACCGTCCGGTTTGACGTGCGCGACGTCGCGCAAGCGAACCTTTTCGGGATGCAGCAACGGGTCGACGCGCACGTGAATCGGCGCGCGCATCACCGCTTCCAGCTCTTTGCATTCGTCTTCGTACCAAAATTCGAGCTGTGCCGCGACGGTCGGTGCGGATTCCACCAGCACCGCTTCGCCATCGGCGTGATGATGCGCGCGGATTTTTCGCAGCGCGTCGATCGCGACCGATTGCGACGACATCACCGTTCCAAGACCGGAGCACGTCGGACAGCTGCCGCGCAGCTGCGAGCTGAGATCCTTGCCTACGCGCTTGCGCGTGAATTCGAGCAGCCCCAAATTGCTGAAGGACTGTATCGTCGAACGCGTCCGATCCCGGCGCAATCCCGCTTCCAGCGTCGCGATCACTTTATTGCGCGACGCCTCAGTGTTCATGTCGATGAAATCGCAGACGACGATGCCGCCGATGTCACGCAGGCGCACTTGACGCGCAATTTCGGACGCCGCCTCTATGTTCGTTTTGACGATGGTGTCTTCGAGATTCTTACCACCGGTGAATTTACCGGAGTTCACGTCGATGACGGTGAGAGCTTCGGTGGTCTCGATGACGATCGACCCGCCTGCGGGCAAATTGATTTTCGGCTTCATGAGCTTCTGCAGCTCGTCGTCGATCTTGTAGTCTTTGAAGAGCGAGCGGCCCGAGTTGTAGTATTCGACCCGATCGAGATACTGCGGTCCGAGCAATTGCAAGAACGTGCAGACCTTCTTGTATTCCTCTTCGTTGTCGATGAACACGCGGTCGACGTCGGCGGTGATAAAATCGCGCGCCGCCTTGTAGACCAGATTCATGTCCTTGTGCAGAAGCGAGGGAGACGGTGCGCGCTTGTACGACTCCAGAATGCCGTGCCACATGCGGATCAGCACGCCGAGGTCCGCGATAAGTTCCGCTTCGCTGACGCCGGACGCCGCCGTGCGCACGACCGTCGCCATGCCTTCGGGGCGGATGCGCTTCATGATCGCCTTGAGGCGATTGCGTTCGTCCGCCGACTCGATCTTGCGCGAGACGCCGCTGTACTTGCCGGTCGGCATCAGGATGAGGTAACGGCCGGGCAGCGAGATGTTCGTGCTGATGCGCGCGCCTTTGAG
>DATGJX010000108.1:0-22898 GCA_035294905.1 Vulcanimicrobiaceae bacterium
TGCGACCAGACCGAAACTTGCGGCGGTGAACGCCACCGTTATCCAGGGATCTCCCGGAACGAGGATTCCTTGCGCAGGCGCGGCGCCGTCGCGCTTACGAAAGATCAGCAGCGCAATGGCGCACAGCGCCATGAAGAAGAAGTCCATGCTGACGACGTAGCTGAGAATCTGATCGTACCGCCCGGAAAACGTGATAAGTGCGGTGGCGATGCATTGCACGGCCAAACCGTAGATCGGAACGCATGTCTTGGGATGAAGCCATGCAAATTGTTTGAAGAACAAGCCGTCTTCCGCCATCGCGTAAAAGATGCGCGGCGTGGTCAGCACGGAGTTGCTCAGGAATCCGAGTGTGGAAATCGCGATGGCGACGGCGACGAGCCGCGAACCGAGCGGCCCCGCGATTACGCGCATCATGTCGCTCGCAGGTGTCGTGCTCGAGGCAAGACCGACGGGCCCGAGTACGTGCAGCGCCGCAACGGTGACGAGAACGTACAGCGCGACGACGCCGAGCACGCCGAGCACCAGTGCGATGGGCAGAGAACGGCGCGGATCTTTCAACTCACCGTCGAGAAACGCCGCGGTTTGCCACCCGTCGTAGGAAAACAGCACGGAAATAAGGGCTAAACCGAGCGCCGCGAACACGCCGCCTCCTAAAGGCGGGATCGGCGCGGCGTGTGCTGCATGATTCGGCACGGCTACGCCGGCGATAATGATGCCGGCAATGGCTGCGGCTTTCAGCACCGTCAGAACGTTTTGCGTGGTGCCGCCTTCGCGCACGCCCAACGCATTTATCGCATGGAGCGCGATGATTGCGGCTACGGCAACTACCGCCGGTGAAACGTGCCAGCCGGTCAGCGGAGTAAAATACAGAGCGAACGTCACGGCGCTCGCCGCCATGCTGCCCGTTTGCGTAACGAGCAGCGCGGTCCATCCGTACATGAATGCGAGAATCGGATGAAACGCGTCGCGAAGGTATCCATACATGCCGCGTACGTCGCACCGGCGCCACGCCAATTCCGCGAAGACGAAGGCTCCGGCAAGCGCGACGACCGCGCCGGTGCACCAAGCAATCAAAATCAGCGGAGTCGTGCGCGCCGCAGCGGCGACGACGGACGGCGTCATGAAAATTCCCGAGCCGACGATGCCGCCCATTACGATGAGCACGGCATCGAACGTGCCGAGTTTGCGCGCGAGCTTCGTCATAGCGTCATTCAATGATGCAATCTTCCGCCGCGCGCGGAGGCTTTACTGCTTCAATAGGCTCGGAAAACGCTGGTGCAGCATCGCCAATTTCGGTTTGTCGTTGATTAGGACATATGGCTCATACGGATGGTGCGCCACGTAGTCTTGGTGATACGCCTCGGCCGGATAGAACGCCGCAAGCGGCGCGACGAGCGTCACGATCGGCGCTGAATACGTGTGCGAACGGCTCAAGCGGGCGATGTACTGCCGTGCCGCTTCGCGCTGCGCCGCGGTCGTGTAGTAAATCTCGGATCGGTATTGCGTACCGTCGTCGGGTCCTTGACGATTGAGCTGCGTCGGGTCGTGCGCAACCAGAAAATACACGTCGAGCAGTTGCTCGAACGTGATGCGCGACGGATCGTAGACGATTTGCACGGATTCGGCGTGGCCGGTGGTTCCGGTACTCACGTCGTCGTAGTGCGCGGTGGAGGCGCTGCCGCCGGAGTAACCGGCGACGACGCTCTCGACGCCGCGCAGCTGCTCGAACACGGCCTGCATTCCCCAGAAGCAGCCGCCTGCGAGGACGACGCGATCGCTTTGCCGAGGCGACGAACCGAGTACGGCAAGCGTCATGGCGCCGAGTGCGAGGATGCGGAGGATACTCTTCATGCCCATTGTACGATTGTGCGCAGCCTTTGGATTGAGGTTCATGGATGCACCTATTTGAGCCGCTGCAGATACGCGGCGTGACTTTGCGAAACCGAATCGCCGTTTCGCCGATGTGCGAGTACTCCAGCGAAGACGGGTTTGCGAACAACTGGCACCTCGTGCACCTAGGGAGCCGCGCCGTGGGCGGCGCGGCACTCGTCTTCACCGAGGCGTCCGCGGTCGCGCCGGAAGGCCGGATTTCTCCCGACGATCTCGGCATTTACCGCGACGAGCACGTTCCGAAACTGCGCGAGATCGTGGAGTTCATTCACGCGCACGGCGCAGTGGCCGGAATGCAGCTCGCGCATGCCGGATTCAAGGCGAGCACGGCGCCCCCGTGGGAGGGCGGCGAACCCGTTCGGCCGCAGGACGGCGGATGGGAACGCGTCGTGGCCCCGAGCGCAATTCCGTTTAGAGACGGCTGGCTCGTCCCGCACGCGCTCGACACGGAAGAAATCGCGCGCGTCGTCGAACAATTTGCCGCCGCCGCGCAGCGAGCGCTTCGCGCGGGCTTTCGGGTTTTGGAAATCCACGCCGCGCACGGCTATTTGCTGCACGAGTTTCTCTCGCCGATCACCAATCACCGTACCGACGGATACGGCGGGCCGTTCGAGAACCGCACGCGCATCGTGCGCGAGGTCGTGCAAGCGGTCCGCGCGCAGATGCCGCCTGAACTGCCGCTATTCGTTCGCATCTCGGCAAGCGATTGGGTCGAAGGCGGATGGACCGTCGAAGATTCGAGCGTGCTCGCACGCGAGCTAAAAGCGCTCGGCGTTGATCTCGTCGACGCATCGTCCGGCGGCATCGTGCCGAACGCAAAGATCGCGCTCGGACCAGGCTATCAAGTCCCGTTCGCGCGGCACATTCGCGACGTCGCGCATATTTTGACGGGTGCAGTCGGTCTCATCACCGGTGCGCACCAAGCGAACGAAATCATCGCGAGCGGCGGCGCGGACATCGTGCTGCTCGCGCGCGAGTTGCTGCGCCAACCCTATTGGCCGCTGCTTGCCGCGGCGGAGCTGCATACCGAGATCGACTACTGGCCCAAACAATATCTTCGCGCAAAACCGAAATAGGAGAGAAGCATGGTCGCCTTGCTCTTCGCAACGCTCCTGCTGGCGGTTCACCCGCCGCTCACTGCAACGGGAATTCCGCTCGATGCTCCCTGGAAAGTTGCCGTTTATCACCTCGCGCGCACGACGTTCATCCATCCCGCGTGGGGATGGCAGCATTCCGAGCGCAACTACAACGTCGCGATGCGCCTTGCGAGGGCGGACGGTTTGCGCGTCGATACCGACGTGCTGTTTGCAGCCTCGTTCTTACATGACATGGCCGCATTCCGGCCCTGCGCCGGCAAGCACATGGAACACGGCGACTGCGCGGCGATAGAAAGCCGGGCCGTGCTGCAGCAAGACGGTTTTCCGATGCAGAAGTTTGCAGCCGTGCAAGCTGCGGAGCGCACGCACATGTATTATCGAAATCCCGGCAGCGCGCCGGCATCGATCGTATTGCACGACGCCGATTCGCTCGATTTTCTCGGCGACATCGGCGCTGCGCGCCTCATCGCGCTCACCGGCGAGAAGGCGCCGTCGTTTTCACCGGCCGTAAAACAGTTGCGTCAATTGTTGCAGGCAATTCCGCCTCGGCTGGTCACGAAAGCTGCGCGCGCAATCGGCGCGCAGCGCGCTGCCGAATTGAACGCGTTTTTGCGCAGCTTGCAAAAAGAGAGTCCGCCGGACGTCTGACGCTTAGGGCGTAGCGGCCGGCGTCGCGTACCCGGGAGACGGCGTCACGTAGTTTGGAAGCGGAGAAAAACTGTTTGAGGGCGGATTGGTGGGCTCGGGCGTGAGTTTCGGCCGCGGCGATGGGCTGGGCATTCCGGTCGGCCGCGGCGTGTCGAACGGCGTGGGCATCGGCTGCTCCGTCGAATGCACCATCGGCTGATAGATTCCGGATCCCGGCGGCGCGGTATACGTCGTGTAGATCGTGCGCCACGCTTGCGTCGATTGGGTCGACGTCGCGCTGCCGTAATCTTCCGTGTGAACGGCGTGCGCGCGTTGCCACTGCGGCGCCGGCGTCTCGTCGGGCGTCTGACTCGGTTGCGGGGACGCCCCGGGCGTGCAATTCGGATCCGGGCTCGGCGTTGCAGAGAAGGTATCGAGCACCGGCGCCGGCGTTGGACACTGCGGCTGAATGTTGACGATGTGCGTGTGCACGCCGGAAACACGCCAGCCGCCGCTCGAGCCGGTGTCGCTCGAACCGCTGCACGCCGCGAACGCGCAGGCGAGCAGCAGCCCGAACAGCGCAACGCCGATAAAACGCATCGGTACGATTGTAGCGGGAAACGGAAAGTGCAACCCACCGCCCGAAGGCCGCGGTGATTAGGCCATATGTCTGCTCGCCGAACGTCCATCAGCCGAGCGCAAGCGTGCCGTATCGCGCTTGGCGCCCAGTGTTTTAACGCCCGCCGCCCGGAGCAAGTCTCGGCCGCGCATCTGCGCAGGCTGCTTGGTCAGCTCGGCGCAATACAAATCGATTCGGTCAACGTGCTCGTCCGCTCGCAGTACCTACCGGCGTTTTCGCGGCTCGGCGGATATAATCGCGCGCTGTTGGATCGCGTTGCGTACGGGCGGCCGCGACGCGTTTTCGAATACTGGGGGCACGAAGCCTCGCTGCTGCCGGTCGACTCTTTTCCGCTGATGCGCTGGCGCATGGAACGTTCGATTACCGGCAACGGCGTGTGGAACGGCGTTGCTCGCGTCGGACGCGAGCAGCCGCAACTCGTTGCGCGCGTGCGCGAACGCATCGCGGAACACGGTCCCATGTGCGCGTCGGATTTTCAAACGGAAAAGATGCAGCGGCGCAGCACGCAGGGCTGGTGGGGTTGGAACGACACCAAGCGCGCATTCGAATATCTCTTTTGGTGCGGCGCGATCACGCCGCTGCGCCGCCGCAGCAGTTTTGAGCGTGAATACGATTTGACCGAACGCGTCATTCCGCATGACGTGCTTGCGCGTCACGTCGACGAACGAGAAGCGAGCGCGCAGCTCGTGGAAATCGCAGCGGAAGCGTGCGGGATTTCCGTAGAAAGCGATTTGCGCGACTACTTCCGGCTTCCGCTCGCCGCTTCCAGGCGGGCCGTTGCGGAACTCGTCGAACGCGGACGCCTAATTCCGGTTCAGGTCGAGGGCTGGAAGTCGCCGGCGTACCTGCATGCCGGCGCGCGTATTCCGCGCACCATAGAAGCCAGCGCTTTGCTTTCGCCGTTCGATTCGCTCGTGTGGAACCGCGAGCGAACCAAACGGCTGTTCAATTTTCATTACCGCATCGAAATCTACACGCCGTCGCACAAGCGCGTGCACGGATATTACGTCTTGCCGTATTTACTGGATGATGCGCTGGTTGCGCGGGTGGACCTCAAAGCGGACCGGCGCGGTGGTGCACTGCTCGTTCATGCGGTTCACTACGAACCGGGCACCAAACGGCCGCTCGTGCGCGCGCGGCTCCAGGATGATCTCCGGGACATGGCGCGCTGGTTGGAGTTGGAGCGCGTGCGGTTCACGCGCTCGAGGCTTTAGGCGCCCAGGCGCGGGCCCCAGCCGCCGAAGATGATCGCCGCAGCGGTCGGCTGGGAGACGGTCGGTCGGATATCTCGGGGCGTCGAGGGGACGGTCGGACGGAGTTTCATGGTTGGGGCTCCCTTCAGAGCTTTCTCAACTAATTTACTAAGAGTATAGCGGAATGTTTCGCCCAGGTCAACTAAAAAATTAGTTAGAAGCAGACCGGGTGGACGGTTTTTCGGAGTACGGGCACTACGACGCGCTGGGCCTCGCAAATCTCGTGCGCGGAAAGCAAGTCCGGCCCGGCGAGCTGCTGGAGGAGGCTATTGCGCGCGCGCAGCGTGTGAATCCGCAGCTCAACGCGCTGATCTGCGAGCGCTTCGACGCAGCGCGCACCGACGCAGCCGCCGGTTTGCCGAGCGGAGCATTTTGCGGCGTTCCGTTTCTCGCCAAAGATTTAGGTCCGCGTTTGGGCGGCATCCCAATGCGCATGGGCAGCCGGTATTTCAACGATTACGTTCCGGATGTGGACGACGAGTTCTTCACGCGGATCAAATGCGCTGGATTGAACATTTTCGGAAAGACCAGCACGCCGGAATTCGGACTGCTGCCGTATACGGAACCGCAGCTTTTCGGCCCGTGCCGCAATCCATGGGATCCTGAGCGCACGCCCGGCGGATCGAGCGGCGGCAGCGCGGCGTTGATCGCCGCCGGTGTTGTTCCGATGGCGCACGGAAACGACATGGGCGGATCGCTTCGCATACCGGCGAGTTGCACGGGATTATTCGGCTTCAAACCCAGCCGCGGTCTCGTGCCGCGCCGCGGGACGCCGATCGCCGACATGAACGTCGACCTCGCGATAACGCGCAGCGTGCGCGACAGCGCAGCGTTGCTCGATGCGGTGGGTGACGGCGAGAGTGCATTTCGCGATGACGCGGGACGCGATCCGGGACGTTTGCGCGTTGCGTTGGTCCAAGGCACGATGCTCGGGCATTCGATCGACGCGCGTTGCCGCTCCGCCGCGCAAGAAGCGGCAGCCCTGTGCGAGCGTTTGGGACATCACGTCGAGATTGCCGAGCCGAGCGGGATCGACTATGAAGCTGCAGGGCTTGCGTTGCTGCTGATCTTCGCTAGCAACGTGGCGTGGATTATGAACGCCGGCAATCCGCTCCGCAAGAAGCTGCGCGCCGGCGATCTCGAGCCCGAGACGTGGGCAATGCTGACCATCGCCCAGGTTCTTTCCGCCGCGGACCTCACCGATGCCGTTCAAACGCAAGTCGATCTCGCGCAGCGTTTCGACGCATTTCTGCAGCAATACGACGTCATGCTGATGCCGACGCTCGCAGCGCCGCCGGTGCCGATTGGCGAGTTTGCGCTCAGCAGAGGGGAGACCGCGCAGATTGAAGTGCTCGGGCGGCTTCGTTCGGGAGCACTGATTCGCAAGGGCGCGGAAACGATTGCGCAGACGCTTTTCGATTGGATCCCGTACGCGCCGGTATTCAACATGACGGGTCAGCCGGCGATGTCCGTACCGCTGTATTGGACGCAAGACGACTTGCCGATCGGCGTGCACTTCGCGGCGCGCGTCGGTAACGACGCGCTGCTGTACCGCTTGGCGGCGCAACTCGAAGCGGCGCAGCCGTGGTTCAGCCGGCGACCGCCGATTCACGCATAGCCCGGCGTCACGCGACCGAGTGCCGCGCGTTGAATTGATATGATACGCTCGACGACTCGGTTTGCAAATCCGCTTGTGTACGGTGTCGTTGCGACGATAATCGTTCTTTTTGTCGGCGGTCTTGCGGCATCGCACCTGACGGTACGCGACGGCAACGCCGTGAGCAGCATGGTTGAAAAGGTCGCGGTAACCGAAGACAGATATGCGCCGGCGCCGCAGCCGAAACTGGAGATGAACGTGCCGCACGGTGAACGTGTCGCTTCACAGGGCAGCACGTCGAGCGCGCCGTCGAGTTCCGCGCTTGCACCCCTCATCGCTCGAACCGCAAAAGTCAGCCTGTACGTCGGAAACGTCGATAGGACCGCTGCTATGCTGGCGAGTATTGCGCGCCGCAACGACGGCGACGTGTTCTCGTCGGATATTTCCAACGGCGACGGCTCTACGGCCGAACCGAACGGGACGATGGAGGTGCGTGTTCCCGCGCAGCGGTTCGACGCGGCAATGAACGCCATCGCCCGCGCGGGAACGGTCCGAGAGCGCTCCACCAGTGCGGAAGATCTGACGGGAGACATTACGGATTCAGATGCTCGGCTGCGCAATTTGCGCAGCACGGAAGCCGACATTCGCCGCATAATGGCCCGCTCGGGAAGCGTCTCGCAGGTCATGGATGCGGAGATGCAACTCTCGCAGGTTCGCGAGCAAATCGAAACGCTCGAGTCGGACCTCAAGGACATGCGTACGCGCGTCGCTTACGCCACGATCGACATCGACTTGCAGGCGGAGACGGCCTCGGCGCCCGTTTCGCCGACTGCCGCATCGCAGATCGCTTCGGCATGGCACGCCGCGCTCGCCGCGCTCGGCGGATTTACCGTCGGAATCATCGCGTTCGTTTTATGGGTTGCGGTGTTCGTTCCGTACCTGCTCGCGGCTGCGCTCGTCGTCTGGCTGCTCGTGCGCAAGTTACGGCCAGCCTTTCATTGAGAGCGCAAACGGCGGTTGTTGAAACGTTGCCGCGCATCGAGAAACGTCCAGTCCCTTTGCCGAGAGCGTGCGAAGGAATTGAACGCGGAGCGCATCGGTGCATGCATTGTCCGCCCCGTGGCCGGCGCCGTTCACCAAGACGGCTCGGCCGTTCGGAAGATACTTCAGCGCTTCTTCGCCGTACTGCGGAGGCGTGGCGGGATCGTCCGACCCGAGGATCATCAGCACGGGCGCGCTGCTGCGAACCGGTTCGTTGAAGCTCGCCGGCATCGCGGGCACGTTCCATGAGGCGCACGCTTGCTGCTGCGCCCGAATCCGCAAATCTCCGGCGAATGTGTGCTCGCGCGCAAACGCAAGCTGCGCAGGCGTGATAAAGGGCATCAAGTCTTCGCAACTATACGAGAGAAAAGCTCCCATCGGCATGTCGCCTTCGACGCCCTGTACGACCGTTTGAACCATTTCCGAGAGCGGCGCATAGTCCCGATTGTACGCCCGTTCAACGATATACGGCAAATACGCTTCTGCCGCCGGATCGTAGAGCATATGCCGGATTTGATCGACGAGAACGGCTTTCGAGAGTTCCAATGAAATCGCATCGTGCTTGCGGACCTGCGCGAGCGGTACGGCGATCGGTCCCGCGTCGAACCGGTTCAGGACTGCGGTAAAGTGCTGCGAAAAGTGCGGAAAGTGCGAGTTGCAAACGTTGTCGCGCCGGCATTTGGCGAAGAGATCGTCGATCCCGGTCTGCGCGCCTTCGGGCGAACCCAGCGCGGTTTGAAAACCCGGCGCCGTGACGGCGGTCAGCATGGCGGCTTGCACGTGCTGGGGATGCCGCCGCATGTACACCAGCGAAAAGAACGTCCCGTACGAGCCGCCGTCCAGGATGATCTTTCCGTATCCAAGGGCGGCGCGCACGTCGTCGAGATCGTCCACCGCGTTATTGGTATTGTAGAGCGCAAGGTCGTGCGTCGCGGCATCGCGAGAGCGGCATTGCTCCACGAGCTTCGGCGGAAAGAGGTCGCGAAAATATGTTTGCGGCCGATCGGCGGGCGTCAAATCACACGTGAGCGGACTCGAACTACCCATCCCGCGGTTGTCCACGAACAGGTAGTCGTAGTCAGCGTGCAGTGACTGACGCGCCTTTCCAAAATCGCCGTCCAACACCCACGGCGCAAAGGAAGCCGCGCCTTCGCCCGGGCCGCCGCCGATTTCCGCGATTACGCCGCCCGCGCGATGTTGCGCCTTTACGACGACCAGATTTAGGTCGATGACACGACCGCGATGCGCGGTGCGATTTTCATACACGCCGAATGTTCCGCACAAGGCCGGCACCTTCGCGCTTCCCTGTATACACGGATGCAAGTGCAGACCGATAGTGTCCGGCGCCGCCTGTCCCTGTGGCGCGGCGAAGAGCGCGGCAATAGAAACGCAGCTCAGCATGAGACACCTGATGCGCATGAAAACTCCTTAGCGAATGTGGTTCTTTATATAATATCTGCATAATAGATAATATAGCGGCGGCTGTCAACCGGGCCTCGTGCACGACGATGCACGAGCGCGCGTGGTCCTCAACGCGCCGGAGGGAACGATCTCGTCGAAGGGCTTGACAACGGGTCCATTTGCGATATAGTAAACCTAGATATGTCGCAAGTGGACATATCGGAAGTTGCGAGGTGCGGTATGGCACGCACAGTTATCGTAGCCCTCCTGGTTTTGGCCTCGATGCTCGTCATCGTCCGTGCGTAGTTGGCCGAAGGCAGGCCGGCGCTCAAGACCATAGCCAGCATCGTCGTTCACGCGCATCATCACGCTCACGTCCCCGCACAACAGTAGAATGAGGAAGCCGTCATGCTGAACCGCCGCCAAGATCCGTCCGCACTGCTGCCGCTGCCGCAGAGCGCATTTCACATATTGCTTGCTCTTGCGGACGGCGAGCGTCACGGATACAGCATCACCAAAGAAGTGACCGAGTCCACGGGTGGAAAGATCCGGCTCGGCTCAGGCACGCTGTACCGGCAACTGCGCCAAATGTGTACTGACGGCTGGATTAGCGAGATCGAGCGTGACGACGAAGACGCGATGGGTCGCCGCTACTACAAACTCACGCCGTGGGGCCGGCGCATTGCGCAGGCGGAAGCGGCGCGTTTGGAAGAGCTCGTTTCCTTGGCGCGTTCGCGCCGCTTACTTCCCGTAGTCGCGTGAGCAAAGTCTTCAAACCCAAAGCTGTCGAACGCGCGAGCGCGATGGACGTCGTGCGCGAGCGCAAGCGCGGTATTCCCAAAGCGGCTTACGGGATTGTCGCCGCAACTGCGCTCGTTGCGCTGGTCGTCTGGGCACTCACATCCCTCACGCATCAGCAAGGCGGCACCGTCGTCGATAAGTCCACACTTGTCACCGACGTTGCGATTCGCGGCACGCTGGTGCGCTCGGTGAGCGCTCAAGGCGCGTTCGCGCCCGAGTTTGTGCGCGTCGCGTCAGCCACGCAGTCGGGCGTCGTAAATCAGATATTTGTGAAAGCGGGCAGCGTCGTTTCGCCGGGCAGCATGATCGCGCAGATGCAGAATCCGGCGCTCGACGCGCAGGCCGCAAACGCGCTTTCGGCGCTGCAAGTAGCGCAAGCGAATCTTGCCGACGCGCGTCAGCAAGCGCAAGCATCGGTAATCGGCCAGCAAAGCAGCCTCTCCGACGCGAAGGCGCAGGCGCAAACCGACGCCCTTCAGGCGCAGTCGTACGCGAGCCTGCACAACAGCGGCCTGCTGCCGGACCTGCAGTACCGTCAGGCGCAGATTCAAGCGAAGAAGAGCGCCGACGATCTGCAAAACCGGCGCGCGCAGGTGAACGTCGCGCAAGCGGATGCGCAGGCGAAGGTAGCCGCGGCCCAAGCGCAAGTCGAACAAGCGGCTGCGCAGCTGTCGGCCGCGCAAGCGCAGGTCGCCGCGCTCACGGTTCGCTCCGCGACGACGGGCATCGTTCAAAGCGTCGACGTCGATCCCGGTACGAGCGTTGCGCAAAATACCGAGATTGCACGCATCGCGGATATTCGCGACCTCAAAGTCGTTCTGCAAGTTGCGGAAAGCGACGTCCACGCCGTGTCTGCGGGCATGCCCGCGCGCATCGACACCGGAAACGGCACGATTCTCGGACGCGTCTCTCGCATTGCGCCGGCCGCGCAAAACGGTACCGTCGGCGTCGACGTCATATTCAACCGCCCCTTACCGGAGGGCGCTCGACCCGACGCCAACGTCGATGGTACCGTCATTCTTTCGAAGATTCCGGACGCGCTGTCGATCGCTCGCGCAGCGGGTGCGACCGACGGAAGCACCATCGATCTGTTCAAGATCGTGGCGGCGGAACGCGCGCGGTTCGCGTGCGCGTTCGTCTGGGGCAAGGCTCCAGCGATCGCGTCCAAGTGCTCTCGGGTTTGGCTCCGGGAGACAACGTCATCGTATCCGACATGTCCGCGTACCCCGATCAATCTTCGCTGCGTTTGCGTTAAGGAGACTCACATGCTCGTCGAACTGCATGACCTCGGCAAATCCTACTTTACGGAAGACGTCGAAACGCGCGCGCTGCGCGGCATCACGCTGCAGATCGATCGCGGCGAGTACGTCGCCATCGAAGGACCTTCGGGCTGCGGAAAATCGACGCTGCTCTCGATTCTCGGGCTGCTCGACACGCCGACCACGGGCAAGTACCGGCTCAACAGGCGAGCCGTGGAAAACTTGAACTCCGGTGAGCGCGCGGCGATTCGCAACCGCGAGATTGGGTTCATCTTTCAAAACTTCAATCTCATCGGCGACTTGTCCATCTACGAAAACGTCGAACTGCCGCTGGTCTATCGCGGCATGACGCGCGGCGAACGCCGCTCGCGCGTGGAAGAAGTCCTCGAACGCGTGCACATGTCGCACCGTGCAAAGCATTATCCGATGCAGCTCTCGGGCGGCGAACAGCAGCGTGTCGCGGTCGCGAGAGCGCTCGCCGGCGATCCGTCGATTTTGCTCGCGGACGAACCGACGGGTAATCTGGATACGCGTAACGGCGAGGCAGTGATGGAACTGCTCGGCGAGCTGCACGAGTACGGCTCGACGATCATCATGGTGACGCACGACGCGCGGTTTGCCAAACAGGCGAAGCGAACCATCGGCCTGCTCGATGGTCAGCTCGTTGAAGAACGGGTTGCCGCCAGCGCTCTGTAGTTGACATTCTGACCCCCGCGCGCTACGCGATATCGAACTGAGATATAGCGAGGTGCGATACAGATGGTCAGCATGAGCGCGTTTCAGCTCTATCGCATGCTCAAACAATTGGTCGACGACGGATGGATCGCCGAAGTCGACCGAGCCGACGAGAGCGATCCGCGGCGCCGCTATTACCGTTTGACGCCGCGCGGCAGGCGGGCGGCGCAAACCAAAGCGTCGCGTCATCTCCGATCGCGCGTTCCTTCCGGATTGTGTGCGACCTGGAATGGCGACAACACCGCAATCGTGGTCGCCGCCAAGCCACGGTGATATCCCGCCCCGTTTCTGTAAGATAGCAAACCGACGAGCGTGGGCTGCCCGAACCGCACGCCCTCAGGCACGCGGCTGCCGGTTTGGAAGGTCCGGATGCGGGCATAGGGACACTTGGGGTTAGACGCAATAGCCCCACGCTGCGCTTTTGCCCTGCGAAGGACGCCTTATGATAATTCAGTCGCTGGAGCCCGAGCATCTCGATCGCATTCTACGCGATCCGGCGCGGCTCGCCTCACTGGAACGCCTGCAGGCCACTGCGGACGGCAGCGCGCTCGACCGAATCGCGGAACTTCTTCAATGCGCGCTCGGCGCGGATGCTGCTATCGTCAGTTTTGTCGGAACGGAGCGGCAACTTTTTAAAGGAATTGCCGGCTTTCCCAAGGCGCTGTCGGCGGTTCGCGACGTCTCGCTTGATGACACCTTTTGCAAGATCGTCGTCGCGTCGCAAGAGCCCCTCTTCATTGCGGACCTGTGCGCGGAGCGGGGCCTTCCGAATGCCTCTGTTCTAAAGATGCTCGAAACCGCTGCGTACGCGGGCGTACCGCTGCGAGACGCGGCGAATCTGATACTTGGAACGGTGTGCGTAACTAGCCGGGCGGCGCGCGCGTGGTCTACGCGCGATCGCGTGCTGCTCGAACGGTTTGCGTCGTTTATTTCGGTGGAGTTGGAGCGTGCCGTCGAGGTCGCGGGCGTCGAAATGGAGCGCGTTCGCTCGCAGCTCGCTGAAACGCAACTGCTGCAGTCGATCAGCGCCGCGATGATTGGCGAAGAAAACGTCGACAAACTCTATAAGATGTTCGTGGACGCCGCCGTCACGATCATGGGATCGGACTACGGGTCCATGCAGATGTTCATTCCTGACCGCGGTGAATCCGGAGAGCTCCTTCTCTTGGCCTCGCACGGCCTCGACCAGCAGGCGCAGTCGTACTGGAATTGGGTAAGCCCTGACGCCGGATCGACGTGCGGTCAATCGCTGCGGACGCGGGCGCGAGTGATTGCCGAGGATTTCCGCGAGTGCAGCTTCGCGCTGCGCCGCAACGATTTGGAAGCGTTCGTCGGCGCAGGAATTTTCGCCGCACAAAGCACCCCGCTCTATTCGCGTGACGGTCAGCTGCTAGGCATGATCTCGACGCATTGGTCGCGGCCGCATCGCCCTTCCGAACGTGACCTGCAGTTGCTCGACATCTTGGCGCGTCAAGCGGCCGACTTGCTCGAACGGCGGTTGGCCGAAAAGGCGCTGCGCGAGAGTGAGCAGCGCTTCCGCGCGTTCGTCGAGACTAGTTCCAACGTGGTGTATCGAATGAGTGCGGACTGGAGCGAAATGCGCTCGCTCGCAGGCCGCGACTTCATAGCCGATACGTCGGCGCCCGAAACCGACTGGCTGGCGCGGTACATCCATCCGGACGATCAGGGTCACGTATTGGACCACATCCGGCAAGCACTCTCCACCAAGAGCGCGTTCGACTACGAACACCGCGTCATTCGCGCAGACGGCACACTGGGGTGGACGCATTCACGCGCAATCCCGCTGGTGGACGAGCATGGAAACATTACGGAGTGGTTCGGCACCGCTACTGACGTAACGCTGAAAAAACAAGCGGAGACACAACAGCAAGAAGCGCTGCGCGAGTCGCAGCGGATGGTGCAGGCGCTGCAAACGGCATTTTTGCCTCGCAAGCTCCCGCGTGTTCCCGGCCTTCGATTCGACGCTGCGTATTTGGCTGCCGAAGAGGGCGCGTTGGTCGGCGGCGACTGGTACGATGCCGCGTTGCTTCCGGACGGCCGTATTTTGCTGTGCGTCGGCGATGTGACGGGGCACGGGCTCTCCGCCGCCGCTACGGCGGGTAAACTGCGTCAGGCGGCGAGCGCGGCAGCCTTGACAATGTCGGACCCGGCGCAGGTGCTGGACCATCTCAATAGCGTGCTGCGCTTTGAGGAGTCCGAAATCTACGCAACGGCGATGCTCGCGTTCATTGACCCCGGCTGCACTCGGATGACATATGCAACTGCCGGTCACCCGCCGGCATTTCTTACTGGAGGTGACGGCTCGACCGTAATCGATCTGCATTGCCCCGGATTGCCGCTTGGCGTAGCAGAAACGACGGATGCGCGCACACATTCGGTCGTACTGCCGCAGAATTTCTCGCTAGTGCTCTACAGTGAGGGTCTCACTGAGTTCAATCGTGACATCGCCGGGGCGGAACGAACGATCAAGGAGTTGATGACCGCGTGCATTGCAGAGCCGGGGACGCAACCGGCTGGGGCGCTGCTGCGCGGTGTACTTGGGGAGATGCGGCCGTCGGACGACGTTGTCGTCCTGGTGGCGATGCGAGACGCGTTCGCGAACCTGGCGTGGAGTTTTCATACCTCGGATGAGGAAACAGCACGCAGGGTGCGCTCCGAGCTGGCGCGTGTCACGCATGAATTGCACGCGGACGCAGACACGTGTTTTGCCGCACAGGTTATTCTTGCCGAGGCGCTAGCCAACGCCGTGCAGCACGCATCGGGGCACGTTGAGGTAAGCGTCGAGTGTCGAGACGACGCGCTTTCCATCAATGTACGCGATCGTGGACCCGGCCTGATTGAAAGCACGCCGCGCTTGCCGCAAAACGTTATGGACGAGCATGGGCGCGGGCTGTTTTTGATCCAAGCGCTTGCCACCGAGGCGACAACACACTCGTGGGGCGGCGGGACCGAAATGCGCGCAGTACTTCCGCTCCAGCGCCGGACGTGCGTCAGCCAAGCATCGCTGAGCGATCGGTAAGGGCATGTAGCAGCGAACCGGAGAACGCGCCGGCGTGTCCGTCTACGAGCTGCCGCTTCTGCAAACGCAATAGTGCGCGGTTTCAGCGCAGTTCGCGCGCATCGATCCTCGTAGCCCTTACGCGGGGCGCGCATTCGGCCCGCGGCGGCGATTCGATACGAATAAGAGGCGGACACTTGACGCGTGAGACCATTTAGCATAGTTTGTAGATATTATGGCGAAGGGCGCCTACTTAGGCGAATTCGAGCACGTCGTGCTCTTGTCGATTCTGCGATTGGGGGACGGCGCTCACGGCGCGAAGATTCGAGCGGAGATCGAATCGGTGACGGGCCGGTCAACGTCGATCGGAGCAGTGCACGCGACGTTGGAGCGGCTCGAACGTAAAGCGCTCATCACGTCTTGGATGGGTGAACCCACCGCCGAGCGTGGTGGTAAAGCTAAACGGCATTTCAAGATCGAAGCTGCCGGCATCGATGCGCTCAAGGAAGCTCGCGCAACGCTTGAACGGCTGCACGCCGGGGTTTCGCTGATGGCGTTCGTAAGGTGACTCCGCCGGCAATTGCTCGGGCGATTGTTGCGATATCTGCGCCGCCGTCCGATTTCGAGAGCGTATGCGGAGATCTCCACGAGGAGTACGTTCGGATTCTAGCGCTCGAGGGCCGGCCCCGCGCGGACGCATGGTACTGGTCTCAAGCGATTCGTTCCGTCCCCTCGCTGCTGTCATATTCGCGCGTGCCTCGATCGCTAAGTGCGCTCGTTCTCACCGTTGCGCTGGTTCTCGTTGCAATCGTGGCAATGCTTTGCGTAAACGAGCTCGTCGACGACACCATCGCGGGTGCCTACCGTGCGTCGCATGGCACTGCATGGATATTCTTCATCGTCGGCCCGCTCGTTGCGGCAAGTTTCGGAGCACTCATTGCGGCGTTACGGCGTTCGTACGGCATGCGGCTCGTGCTGTTTTCCGCAAGCGGCCTTCTTGCGTTCATTGCGGTGCCGATTTTATTTCAATGGTCGTCGCGTCTAAGCGCAGCGACGTGGATCTTGATCGTGGCTGCTTCGGCGTCAATGTGTATCGGTGGTGCACTCTACCATCTCGCCGCCCGCCGCCGTCTGAAGGACTGATTCGGACCGCCCCTTGACAGCCGGCCCACCGTGCATTAATGTACTAATCAAGTAGTACATTAATGATGCAACATGCCGCTATATCTGAACGTTGACCCCGGGAACGGGCTGCCCGTCTACCTCCAAATCGTCGACCAGGTGCGGCGAGCGGTTGCGATCGGCGTGCTCAAACCCGGCGAGCAGCTTCCGACCGTCAAGCAGCTTGCGAGCGACCTAGTCGTCAACCCGGCTACGGTTTCCCGGTCTCTGCGCGAGCTGGAACACCTTGGGATCGTCCAGAGCCTGCCCGGCCGCGGCGCTTTTGTTCGGGGTGATGCGGCTGCGGGCGTGGCCAAAAGCGGGGCGCGCGACGTTGTCGGCGCTTCGATAGACGCCGCGATCCGCGAAGCGCGTTCCCTCGGTGTAGACGAGGCGGACTTGCAAGAGATCTTCCGCCGCTCGCTCGACGCGTGGTATCGCGGCGACGGCACCCACGGAGCATGATGATTCCTCTACACATCGCACACTTGACGAAACGTTACGGCGATTGCACCGCCGTGGACGATCTCTCACTGGAGATAAAGCCGGGCACGGTGTTCGGATTGCTCGGTCGAAACGGCGCCGGCAAGAGCACGACGATCGATTGCGTGCTTGGCTTGATTTCAAAAACGTCTGGTGAGATTGCGGTCTTCGGCGAGCAGCTGAAGGCAAAAACGCTCGATCGCATCGCCTATGTGCCGGAAATCAACTGTCTCGACGGCTGGATGACGACGCGCCAGCACGCCGAGTTTCGACGCCGGTGTTATTCACGTTTCGATCCGAAGCTGATGGACGAACTCATCGAGCGGTTCGAGATCGAACCGGGACGAACGTTGCGCAAGCTCTCGAAAGGACAGCGCCAAGCGGTCGCAATTGCACTCGCGTTCGCGCAGCATCCCGAGCTTCTGATACTCGATGAGCCGGCGACGGGACTCGATCCGGTGATGCAGCGCCGCGTGCTCGACACAATGGTGAGCACTGCTGCCGACGGCATCACCATTCTTTTTTCCTCCCATCATATCGGGCACGTCGAACAGGCTGCTGAGCGTATCGGCGTTCTCGACCGCGGAAGGCTGGTGCTCGAAGCCGACGTCGACGATCTGCGCGAAACGCGTTTCGCGGTCGAAGCCGTCTTTGACGACGGTCACGTCGAGCGGCGTTATGCGAACGGCGACGTCGCCGCCGTCGAGGCGCAAATGCGCGCACGCTTACCAATTACGGTCAGCCGGCGAACGATGAGTCTCGAGCAAATTTTCTTGACGACGATCGGCGAGACGAAGGAGCCGCAGTGATGATCTATCGCGAGTATTTGGTGATGCGTAAGGGGCTTGCATGGTACGCGGGCGCAGTACTGGTCCTCGCAGTCATTAGCCTCGTCCCATTTCGTGTGGGCGGCGTAAGTTTAGACGGCGCGGACATTGCCTTTACGTCCGGCGTTTTTGCCGGACTGTTCGCATGGATCTTCGGCGTCGCCTTGGGCAATGGCTCGCGTGAAGCGGCGCGGGTGCTCTGGGTGCTGCCGACGGAGCGCTGGAAGCTTGCGCTGCAGGTGATTGCCGTCGATCTGGCCGGCACGACCGTTGCGTTCGCCTTCGAGTACGCGATTACACTGGTAGTCGTGGCGCTCATCTCCCTGCATTTCCGCACGGAAATCCACGGCGTGCGCGGCGCGGACATCATGCTGGCGCTTGCTTTGACATATGCGACGTACGGATGGGGTGCGCTCGTCGGAATGTGCGGCCGGCGCATTGCTTACAGCGGTCTCGTAGCGGCGCCTGCGCTGGCAATCTGGCTCACCGTCGCGGAATCGCCGTCCCGAATAGGCGCGATTCTGCGCGTACCGATTGTGGCAAATCCGTTTGCGGTTTTCAATACGACGATTGCGATACGAAGCTGGGAGCAGCAGCGCTACGCAATCGATAGAGTTTCGTCGTCAATGCACTGGCTCGGGACGACTTGGGAAATGCCCGTACTGTTCGCAATCGCTGCCGCGACCTGCACCCTAACCGTCGTGCTCTGGCAACGAGCTCAAGTGATCTCCTAACAACCCTAGAGGTACGTAATGTTGTCACTCATTTTGGCCGCCGCCACGGCGGCTCTGGTTTCCCCTACGCCGCAGCAATATTATTCGCAAGCGCTGGCAACGATGCAAGCACTTCCGGAACCGGCGTACGTGGCGTTTGACACGACCGTTGCCGCGCGCGGCTGGGGCATCGCGGAACCCTGCGAGCAAGGCAAGATCCTTTGGTCGTTTGGATTTGGTGGGAAAATGCAGCGTCAACTAACGTGGCACGCCGTTTACGGTTCTCGGAACGCCGACGAGACGATTCGCACCGTGACGGGAGATACTTGTCACGGCCCGGCAGAGACCTTCGACCGCCCGACGTGGCAAGACGCGTATGCGTGGGTTCGTTACGGTTTCTCGCAACCGCCGAAGGCCGAAATCCGTACCGGCGCATCGCATACGACACAGACGTCGCTCAAGACCATCGCGGATGTCTCGGTGATTTCCCCGGGCGCTTATCGCATCACCGATGGCGGAGCACAGCGCTGCCCATCGGGGTCGCCGGGACACGCATTGCACTTCGCTCCGCGCTTCGATCCGATGACCCATCTGCTGCGGGACGCGGTGGTCGAAACGAATTCCATGCGGATCTGCATGGTCCGTCTCGATCTCGATACGTACCAAGCGGCCGGAACGGGATATCGAGGCGATCTGCGGCTGGACTTCGGCGAGGTCGACGGCAACTGGATCATTACGCGCGGTCATGCAGTCTTTGCCGTGCGTATGGCGGGCATTTCACTCAAAACCGCCGCGCTCGATTTCTGGTATGCCAATGTAGTATTTCCTGCGACGGCGCAAGGAGTTTGATGCGATGATGAAACACCTTGCGTACGCCCTCACCGCGCCAGCATGCTTTCTCTTGTGCACTACAGCTTTTGCACGAGCGGGCTCGGGCACGTGCACGATAACGGTGCCGCAAAGCGGCAGCGACCCGGCGGGAGCGGCGAATCAATTCTCTCTCGGCTACGATTTCACATATAAACGCAAGGCTGACCAATCTACTACCGTCAGCATAACGCAAGACGCGGCGGCGTTAATTCTCGACGTCGTGGCGAAGCAGCGGGAACCGGTTACCGCCATACAGACGACAAACGGACCTGGTGTCCTGAATGACGATAACGTCACGGTGTACATTTGGCCGCATGGGACCACGGGCTTTGCGTACACGTTTGCAGCCAACCCGCGCGCCGCGCGCGATCAGACGTCGAGCGAGAACGCGGCCTACGCGCCCGAGTGGGGCGCAAGAGCGACAAGGACGAGCGGCGGCTACACGATCGTCATGCGCATTCCGTTCGACGTGATGCGTACGGACGGATCGACGGCCTGGAAGATCCAAGTTTCACGCACGATAGTCGCAACGAATTCGACTTACGTGTGGTGCGACGATTCTGCACAGGTGCTGCCATTCGACGCAACTTTTGCGGGAACGTTCGAAGGCGTCGACGTCAAGAGCGTCGCTCACGCGGTGCGCCCGAAGCCGCGCTTGGCGCTATATGGGCTTGGCGAAACGCAGCCGGGCAGCGACACGTCGCGGATCGGTGCCGACCTTTCCCTCCCGTTCACGCCGACGGCGTCTTTTGTCGCGACCCTCCATCCGGATTACTCGAACGTCGAAATGGATCAGCAGACGATTGCGCCGACGGCATTTCCGCGGCAGTACCAAGAGGTGCGGCCGTTCTTCACGCAACTCAACTCGTACGTCAATCCGAATATGTTTTGTTCTTTGGATTGCCCACAGGAGCTCTACACACCGGGCATTCCGGCGTTCTCGCAAGGTTACGCCGTAGAGGGGACCCAGGGACATCTCGCTTTCGGTGCGTTTGACGCCGTGGGCGTCGGACGCAGCGACGGATTCGCGAGCGCAAATTATACGTACGAAGATTCCGACAAAGCCTTTCAGCTTGCCGTGCAGCGCGTCAGCGTTGATGCCGGCGCAAGCGCGATAAGCGGCCCGATTCACGACGACGTGACGTACGCCTCGACGGGATACATGAACCAGCACTCACACCTGTTCGCGTACGCAAATGCTGCGGTGGACTCGGGTTCGGCCGTCAGCGACGCATCGCAGGCGACATATGCCGAGGAGGGTGCCGGCTATATACTGCCCTCGACAAATACGGTCGTCATGTTCAGCCTTCAGCACATCGGTCCGCAGTTCGTTCCACAGGACGGTTACGTGCAGCAGCCGGACGTCACGGGCTACGACGCGCTTGCGCAGCGCGTTTGGACTTTCAAGCCGAACAGCGAACTGCAAGACGTGTCGGCGACCGAGGTTCTTTATCATCAGCACAACAGTTTCGCGCAGCCGGACCTCGTGCAATCCACAACGCAGCTCAATTTGGACTTCAAGCGGCAGTATACCCTGCATCTATTCGACACGAACCTTGCAACGCAAACGACGTACGCAACGCCCTCCAGCGGTGACCTCGCTCCGTTCGACTCCAGCGGGGCAATGATCGGCTATCGCTACGGAACGTCGACGCCGACGTCTATATCCTACAGTGCGGGGCCGTTCTACCACGGCCGCAGCGGCGAATGGTCATTCGTCACGACGGTGGGTTTGGCGCCGCGTATTCATCTTGGTCTCGAAGCCGATCGTACGTGGTACGCGCCGTCGGCGTTTGCAGCGGCGAAGTGGGGCGAGAGCGGAGCGCCGGAATGGTTGGAGAAGGCGACCCTTGATTGGCAGTTCAGCCATATCGCGTCGCTCGATTTCGGAGTACGCCGCGTCGTCGGAATGGTAATGCCGAACGCCTTTCAGCAGCCGATTTTTGGTGTGGGAACGAGTTGCGCGAACGCTGCGGCGGGTGCGATCATCGACTGCTCGAATTTGAGCGCAGGGTTTCACTTGCTGGTCGGTCATCAGGAGCTATATATGGCCTACGGGGATCCGAGCTTGCTCGAAACCAAACCGGCGTTTATCGTAAAGTGGATCCAGTATCTGGGCGCCGAAAAGGGTACCTAGCCGGAAGCAATCATACAGCTGCTCCATCGTCGTCGTTGCCGCAATTCGGCGAAGAGGTCAGCGAGGAGCCCATTGTGGGTAAGGCTGCCGTTGATCGCAATCATGCAGGCGACAGCTGCGATGGATCGGGACTTCACGAACGCCGTGTTCCGCCGTGCAAGGGCGAATAAAACCCGGACGCGCGAAACCACACGCACATGGGATCGGTCTTGAAGGCATGGAAACCGTATACAACGCCGTGCCGGCACGAATGACTGTCGCCACACTGGGAGCGCGGAACGTGAAAACGCTACGCAACTTCGACGCCTAACATGCGTGTTATCGTTATCGGCGCGGGGGGCGCAATCGGCTCGCCGCTCGTCCGTCAACTTCGCCAAGCGGGGAATGAAGTAATCGGCACGTCTCGATCGCCGGCTAGATTCGATCGGCTGCGTGCGCTCGGAGCCCAACCTATCGCTTTGGACGTGCTCGATGCTAGCGCTGTTCGCGCGGTGATGACGGACGTGCGGCCGGATGCCGTGATTCACGAGGCGACGGACCTTGCAAACCTTGCGGACTTCAAACACTTCGATCGAAGTTTTTCCGGCACGAACCGGCTGCGCACCGAAGGAACGCGCAACCTTCTGGCTGCCGCTCGTGAAGCCGGAGTGCGGCGATTCGTCGCGCAGAGTTATGCACCAATTCGTTACGAGCGAAAAGGTGGACCGGTCAAGACGGAGGACGATCCACTCGATTCGTCACCTTCGGCATCGATGCGGGAAACGATTGCCGCGATGGCTGATCTCGACAAAGCAGTCACCGAAGCGGGTGGCATCGCACTGCGGTACGGCAGTTTCTACGGCGATGAGAATAGCGCACTTATTTCGGCAGTACGCGCCGGAAAATTTCCAATCGTCGGCAGCGGCGCCGGCGTCTGGTCCTTTGTTCACGTCGAGGATGCCGCCGCAGCGACGGTACTAGCGCTCCAACACGACGGCGCTGCGATCTACAACATCGTTGACGATGAGCCGGCACCAATCAGCGTTTGGCTGCCGGAGTTCGCGAAGATCATCGGAGCCCACCCACCGCCGCATTATCCGGTGCTCCTGGCTCGGCTCTTTGCCGGTGAAGCCCTCGTGATCATGGAAACGGAAACGCGCGGCGCGTCGAACGCAAAGGCGAAACGCGATTTAGGCTGGACGTTGAAATATCCGAGCTGGCGCGAAGGTTTCGCAGCGGCATACGGACGACAGGCGGCACACGCGCACTAGCTTTGGGACTTATGGCACCGCGCTGCAAGCAGGACGCGGGGCCGCCCGACGTTCAAGAGAGCGGCAGCGAGGGCTTTTCTATGCTTTCTATCGTCGC
>DATGJX010000109.1:0-9637 GCA_035294905.1 Vulcanimicrobiaceae bacterium
CGGCGTGATATGACGGAACGCCGGCAAGCCGTGCCATCGGCGCAATATGTCCAACCGGCACGCTGGCCTGCACGTCGTAGTTCGGCACGCCGCCCGCAAGGTTGCCGACCGAACCCTGCACGTGCGCAAACGTCGGTCCGAGCGAGGCAATCGTGTGGTGTAAGTGCAGCGTGCCGTTCGCAATCGCGACCTCGGAGCTTGCCGAGAACGGGCCGTATCCGGCGGCGCGTCCGCCGCGCAGCAGCACGCCCGCATCGACGTCGGGCACCGCAGCAGCGGGTGCAATGGCGCCAACCGCCCGCAGCGTCCCGGCCGAGATCGGGACGCCGAATCCGCGCATCGCCTGATCCGCGCTCAAACTCGTGGTCACTAAACTCAATCGCGTTTGCTGCGCGCCCGGCTGCGTGGCATAACTGCCCGCGGCGAGGACGCTTCCGCCGGCGGCGCGCGCTTGCGCAGCATAGACGCGCAACACGCCGTTGTCGTACGCCATCGTTCCGGTAACCGAAGAGATCGGTATCCCGTGCATGTTCGCGTTGCGCAGCTGCGCGTTCTGCGCTTGCACGAAGATCTTCCCTTGCGCAATCGCGATCGCCATCGGTCCGCGGATTGCGCCCTGCACGGGGAAACCGCCCAAGAACATTCGCAGCCCCGCAAAGGTTCCGCTGTAGCCGCCGCGCGCCACGATGAGATTCGGCGCAAACGTGCCGTTGCCGTCGAAGGTTCCCCACGGTCCGTCCGCGTGGACGCTGCTGATGCGCGACGCGGCGAACGGGCCGGCAAACCGCGCCGAGATCGTCGTGAACGGCACGCCGGCGATCGTTGCGGGTGACATGTACACCGCCCCGCCGATGACGACGTTGTGTAACGAGCCGGTTCCCGCGACGTTCGCTTCGACGATATGCGCATCGATTGGCGGCAACTGCGGAATGTCCACGCCGGGGAACGCAACCGGCGCGGGTTGGTTCAAACGCATGTGATACACCGACGCCCAAAAAGCGCTGTTGCCGTTGGGGCGATCCAAACTGAAGCCTGCGACCATCGTTCCGCCCGATGCGTTGCGCACGCTGATCGGCCCGAAGGTGCCGACGCCGCGCCGGTCGATGTCGTAAAAGCCGTTTACGTTCTCCGCGTTTGCAAGCGAAACCAAATAGCCGCGAGCATCGAAGAGCACGTCGGTGCCGTGCAGCAGCACTTCGGTCAGAATCGGCTGATTGCTGACCAGGCCGCTCAAATACGGCATGCGCGAAGACGAGCCCATGGCGTGCAGTGTAAGCGTGCTTTGCACGCGTGCGCCGAGCTCGAGCATGCCTTGCAGATGCATCTGTATGCCGTCGTACGACGCGTGGAACGGCAGCACGATGAGTTTGCTGCGGTAGAGCGCCACCACGCCGCTCGGATGATCGATCGGGACGGCGCCATAGTTGAAGCGCGTACCGCCGTAGCCGATCATCAGCACCGGATCGGCGATGTCGCCTTCAATCAACGCGTGGATGCGCACGCCGCCGTGAATCGGCAGGCCCGCCGCAAAGTGCGCGACTTCTTTCAAGTAGCGCAAATCACCGGAGCCGTCCACGCCGAGGCGAAACTGCGGATTCACGAAGTCGAAGATACCGCCCGCAAAAACGATGCGCAGGTGTCCGACGCTCGCCGTCGCGCGCGGCATGGCGAAGCCGGAGTCGAACACGGTGAGCGGCCCGTTGATATGTTCGATCGGGGAATCGAGCGCTTTGACGATCATCCTTCCGTCGGTCAGATTACCGGCGCCGGAGAGATGGTATGCTGCGGGCGAACCCGGCCCCACGCCGTACGCCCACGCGTGCAGATCGAAATTCCGGACGGTTCCTCCGAGGATGTGCGCTGCCGGCGAATTGATGAAGTAGTTGCCGATGGTGCCGATCGGAATCGCGCGCACTTGCACGTGATGAAGGGCGTAACCGTTCAAATAGTTGATCGTGCCCGCGATACGAAAGGGCTGCGCGCCCGCGTCTTCCAAAAAACCGGTCGCTTTGTAGCGTGTCTGCACCGCGCTGTCGATCGCGATGTCGACGTCGATCCGATCGACGCGCTGCCGGCGGCTTTGTTCGTAGAAGCGGTATTCGTCGATGAGCGCCGCCGACGCATCGCGCACGCGCACCGTGAAATTGAGCGGCACGTTGTTCGGAGCGCTTCGGCCTGTCCCGCCGCTGACCGCGCGGGGGATCACGATGTTGTACGTGCCGTTTTCGTTGTGCACGATGGTGATTTGCGGGCGATCGATCGTAATCGCCGTCAATCCGAAGCGGTGAGTGCTTCCCGGCAGCAAGTCGCGCAAATTGTAATAGACGTCAATTCGGCGAGCGTCGAGCACGGTCTGTCCGCCGTGGGAGACATGCACGCCGACGAGCGCGCCGTGACCCGATCCCAAGTGCAGGTCTTGTACCTGCACGCTGTAGCCGGTTGCGAGCGGAACGATGGAAGAGAGCGCAAAGCGCGCGGCGCCGTTGTGAAAGATCGCCACGAGCACGATGAGCACGATCAGCAGCGCCGCAACCCCGGCACCGATCCGTTTGCGCAAGCCGTCCCTCCGCTGCGGGCTTTATACCCCCAACGAAACGCGAAGCCCCTGCATTGCAGGGGCTTCGTCATCTAGAGGTCGAGGTTCTTTACGGACTTGGCGAAGTCGAAGATGTACTGCTTGCGCGGCTCGACCTTGTCACCCATGAGATCGGTGAAGATCTGCTCGGCCTCGACCGCGTCCTCGACGGTGATGCGTTTGAGTCGCCGATTGCCCACCTCCATCGTGGTGACGGCGAGCTGCTCGGCGTCCATCTCGCCGAGGCCCTTGTACTGCTGGACGACAAAGTCTTTCCCGTCGTCGCCGACGATCGAGCGCAGCTCCGTATCGCTGAACGCATACCACTGCTTTTTGCCTTTGCGAATGCCGTAGAGCGGCGGCTGCGCGATGTATACGAACCCTTCCTCGACCAGCGGCTTCATCTGCCGGTAGAAGAACGTGAGCAGCAGCGTGCGGATGTGCGAGCCGTCGACGTCCGCGTCGGTCATGATGATGATCTTGTGGTAGCGCAGCTTCGTCGAATCGAATTCGCTGCCGAAGCCCGTGCCCAGCGCGGTGATCATCGTGCGGATCTCTTCGTTCGAGAGCACTTTGTCCAAGCGCGCCTTCTCGACGTTGAGAATCTTGCCGCGCAGCGGAAGAATGGCTTGCGAATTCGGGTCGCGTCCGCCCTTGGCGGTTCCGCCGGCCGAGTCGCCTTCCACCAGGAAGATTTCGCTCTGCGAGGGATCGGTGTTCTTGCAGTCGACGAGTTTGCCCGGCAAACCGGAACCCTCGAGCGCGTTCTTGCGCCGCGAGAGATCGCGCGCTTTCTTCGCCGCTTCGCGAGCGCGCTGCGCCTGCATACACTTGTCGATGATCGCGCGCGCGTACTTCGGATTCTCCTCGAAGAAGAATTCCAGGCGTTCGTTGACCAGGCCGTACACGATGTTGCGCACGCTGGCATTGCCGAGTTTGGTTTTCGTCTGACCTTCGAACTGCGGCTCGGCGAGTTTCACCGATACGACCGCCGTCAGTCCTTCCATGCAGTCGTCGGTGGAGAGGTTGCTGTCCGACTCCTTGAGCATGCCGCGCTTTTTCGCGTAGCCGTTTACGGCGTTGCTGATGGCCGTGCGAAAACCGGTGAGGTGCATGCCGCCCTCAATCGTGTTGATGTTGTTCGCGTACGAGGAGATGATCTCGCTGTACGTGTCCGTCCACTGCATCGCGACCTCGACGTCGACGCCGTCGCGCTCGTTGTGCGTCGAGATGATCGGATGAATCGGATCCTTCTTCTCATTGAGCCACTCGACGAACGAGATGATGCCGCCGTCGAATTTGAACGTGCGTTCGCGCACCGGATCTTGGCGCTCGTCGCGGAGCGTGATGGACAGGCCGCGATTGAGGAACGCGAGTTCACGCAACCGTTTGGCGAGCACGTCCCAGTGAAAGTCGGTGACCTCGAATACCTCGGGATCCGGCATGAACCATTGGTACGAGCCGGTATCCTCTTCGGAGATCTTGCCGATCTTTTTGAGTTTTTGCGTTGTGATACCACGTACGAACTTGATCTCGTAGACGTTGCCGTCGCGCTTGACGCGTGTGGTCATGTGCGAGGAGAGCGCGTTGACGACGGAAATGCCCACGCCGTGCAGACCGCCCGAGACTTTATATCCACCTTTGCCGAATTTGCCGCCCGCATGCAGGATCGTCATGATGACTTCGACGGCCGGCATCTTCTCTTCGGCGTGGACGTCGACCGGAATGCCGCGGCCGTCGTCTTCGACGGAGCACGATCCGTCCTTGTAGAGCACGACATTGATGTTGCGCGCGTAGCCCGCCAGCGCTTCGTCGACCGCGTTGTCGACCGCTTCGTACACGAGCTGATGAAGGCCGCGCTCGGCCGTGTTGCCGATGTACATGCCGGGACGTTTGCGAACCGCTTCGAGGCCTTTGAGGACTTCGATCTGCTCCGCGCCGTAGTTTGTTGCCATAAGTTTTGTTACGTGTTCTCGTTTCCGTAAAAAAGTTCGTGTAACTCGTCACCGAGCAAATCGCGCACGACTGCCGGCGCGATTCTGTCCGGGTCCAGCTCGCTTTTGAGCAGCACGTACGAACTGGCGATCGAGCGATCGCGCGTCGTAACGCGCGGACGCGCGGAACGCCGGATGCGTTCGAGCGTGTCTTTCCAGCGGCGAAGCAGCGCAATACGCACCGCCTCATACTCTTGCCGCGAGAGCCCCGGAACGACAGCCGCGATGCCGCCGAATCCGAGCCACGGCGCCTCGTAGAGCAGCCGTGCGACGTTTGCGTCACGCTCCTGCGCGTGCGCATTTTCGCAAGGCACGCAGAAGGGCCGCGACGCCGTATGGGTGCGCGCGCCGCACCGTGGACATTCTTTCCATCCGGCGCTCGTTTTTGCCCGCTGCGCGGCCGCGACATCCGCGCGAAAACGCTCGATTGCCGCCTCCAGCGTCGCGGCGGGCTCCGAAACGCGGGCGGGCTTTTGGCGCCGCACGCGTTGACGGCGTGCCGCCGGTGGGGCCTGCTCGCGCATTCTGCCGACGCGAAAGCGCAACGTGCGTATCGACTGGCCGGTGCGCGCCTGCACGGCGTGCAGCACGCGCTCGCTTAGAAATGCGAGCTGTTGACTCCACGGGCTCGATCGCGTTACGACGATGAGTGCGTCGTGCGCAATCTCAGCCGGGCGGCTGTTGGCGGCGACGTCGTCGCCGACAATGTGCGCCCACTCCGTCTGCAACACCGAAAGCGGGTCGCCCGGATGCAGCGTCTGCGGATTCCACGCGCCCAAGGCTTGCGCGAGCTTCTTCACGCCGCCAGCACCTTCGCGGATTCGATCGTGTAGCGGCGCGCAGCCGGCAAGCCTTCCGGGAGATGCGTTGCCGTAATGAACGCTTGCTCGAAGCCGCCGACACCGGCGAGGAACGCTTGAGCGCGCTGCGGATCCAGTTCCGAGAGAACGTCGTCGAGCAGCAACAGCGGCGCTTCGCCGGAGCGATCGTGCATAACGCTATATTCGGCAACCTTGAGCGCCAGTACCGCCGTGCGCTGCTGCCCTTGCGAGCCATATGCCGCGAGCGGCCGTCCGTCGAGTTGGAAATCGAGATCGTCGCGGTGTGGACCGGCAAGACTCATCTGCCGGGCGCGCTCCTGCGCCGCAAGTGCCTTGAGCTTCGCCGCAAACGCGCCCGCGACAGCCTCGGCGATGGGCGCCTCGAACGGCACGTTCGGCTGATACGCGATGTGCAGTCGTTCATTCTCGCCGGCCCATTGCGCGTGCACGCGCGAAGCTGCCGCGCCGAGCACGCGAACGAGCTGATCGCGTGCCAGCATGACGGCGGCGCCGGCTTCGATGAGCGTTTCGTTGTAGATCGCGAGCAGATCCGGATCCGGCTCATCCCCCGTGCGCAGCAGTGCGGACTTTTGCGTGAGCGCTTTTTGGTAGCGCGCCAGCTCGTGATAGTACGTTGGCTGTTCCTGCGCAAGCGCAATATTCAAAAACGAACGGCGCAGCGCCGGTGCGCCGCTGACCAGCTGCAAGTCCGCGGGCACAAACGTCACGACGCGCAAGCTCCCCAGGAACTTTGCGTAGCGCACGCTGCGCCCGTTCACCGTGTAGACCTTACGCGTGCCGCGCGGCGTCGAGGCAATGGTGCAGCCGAGCCGCACTTCCCCTGCGCGCACGTGCGCTTCGCCGGATATCGCCGCTAATTCAAAACCCTCGCGAATGAGATCGCGCTCGCGCGACGTGCGAAACGATTTGCCGGTTCCGAGCAGCGAGATCGCCTCGAGCAAATTGCTTTTGCCTTGCGCGTTGCGCCCGATGAACACGTTCAGCCCCGCATCCGGCTCGAGTTCGAGTTGCGCGTAGTTTCGCACGTTAGAGAGATGCAAGGATTTCAGAAGCATCTCTGGCCGTTACGGGCAGCACATGTACCAGATGAGAGCAGTTGCAATCGTCCAACCTGTTCCGACCACTGCGCCTACCGCTCTGAATACCGCCCACGGCATTATGTTGGTTCGCCGCCATCGCACACTACGGACGAACCCCGCAATGTACGTCGCAAGCGCCATAGCGATGAACGGTAGCGGAAGCCACAAAAGCGTCCGCAATTCCGATCGGTACGTGTATCCAGATACTACGACGATGGCCCACGCGGCGAGCGTGAGCCATAGTGCATCGTATTCGCGAAGCGCTTGCTCCACCTATTGGCGCAGCGGCATCAGGACATAGAGTTGTTGCGCGCCTTCCGGCGGCTCGACCGGCCGAATCGCCGCAGGTGAAAGCGGCCCGAGAAATTCCATGACGGTTTGCGCCGAGTCGATGTGGTTGAGGATCTCGACCAAATAGCGCGCGTTGAACGCAATGGTGAGATCGTCGCCTTGCTGTTCGACTTCGAGTTCTTCGTACGCGTTGCCGGAGACGTCCGAGCTTGCCGTAACGATGAGCGTCTGGTTCGACACCGCGAGTTTCACCATGCTCGCGCGATCGCCGGCGACCAGTTCCGCGCGGCGCAGCGCGCTGATGAGCGACGCCGTGTTCACCGTAACCGACCGATCGAACTTGGCGGGGATGACTTGTCCGTAGTTCGGATACTGCCCGTCGACCAGACGGACGACGATCGACGTATCGCCGCTGCCGAACATCAACTGGTTGCTTTGCGCGCCCAGGGCGGTGACCTCGACGCTCTCCGCGCTGCCCAGGTTGCGCGACGCCTCGGCCAGTGCGCGAGACGGCACGATGTACTTCTCGGCGCCGGATATCCCGCTCTCGAGCGTGGTTTGATACCGCGCGAGGCGATAGCCGTCGGTGGCGACCATCGTCAGCGAGTCGCCTTCGATTTCGAGCAGCGTACCCATGAGGACCGCGCCGCGCGCCTCTTCACTCGAGGCCGCGAAGATCGTCGCGTTGACGCCGTCCCGGAAACGCTTGCCGCCGAGTTTGAAGTGCTGGCCGCGCTGTGCCGCCGGGAGGGGTGGATATTCGTCCGCGGGCAGCGCGTGAAAGTCGTAGTTGCTGCGTTCGACTTTGATGCTGGCACGGGTCGGCGTACCGGTCAGTTCGAGCAGTCCGGTCTGCAGGTTGCTCAGGTAGCTGCTGAACAGTTTGGCCGGTACCGTTACACTTCCCGATTCGCTGACCTCGGCGGGGAAAGCGTGCTGCAGCGTCAGTTCGAGGTCCGTGGCCCGCACCGCGATTTTCCCTTCCTCGGCGCTGAGCAGCACGTTGGAGAGGATCGGCACGGTGGTGTGCGCGTTGACGACTTTGCTCGCCGCGCCCACGGCGCCGGCGATGTCCTTCGTGTTGCAGGTGAACTTCATTTTTAGCAGCGCCCCCATGTTTTCATGCCGCCTAATTGTACTGCCAACGTATCGTCTCCCCGTGGGCGCCGCACACATGCGTTTTCCACTGTCACTGCGTGACTCCGTCGCTTCTTTTAATTAACTGACTTAACCGTACTAGTAGTAAGGCGGTGTATTCTGCGAACAACCGCCGATTCTCTCGTTTTCACGCGGTTTTTCGCCCGGCATAAGTTGTGTACGACCGTGGGAGGGCCTTGCACATTCTCACGCCGCGGCGCACCCGAGCAGTTATCCACGCGCACGCCTTCGCCCTGTGCAGCGGGCCGTGCAAAACGTGGAATGAAAAAGCGGCTCGGGAATGCCGAGCCGCTCGAAACGTTCCTGTCGAAAAACTAGTCGTTTTGGCAAAGTGCGATGAGCGATCGAATCTTGTTGCGATAGGCTTCGTCGCGCTGCGTCTGCTCCTTGACTTTGTCGCGTGCGTACATCACGGTCGTGTGATCCTTCTTGTTGAATTCACGCGCGATGTGCGGCAGCGAGCAATCCGTCAGTTCGGTACAGACGAACATCGCGATTTGGCGCGGCGCCGCCACGCGCTGATCGCGCCGGTGATTGTCCATCTCTTTGACCGTCAATCCGTGCGCTTTGGCGATTTTCTCTTTGATCGAGGCGATCGTCACACGGCGCAGCGGGGCTTGCGCCACCGCGTTTTTGAGCACTTCAGCGGCGAGATCCACGGTAATCGGAGACTTCGTAAGCGAGGAATACGCGACGACGCGAATCAGGGCGCCTTCCAGCTCACGAATGTTCGACGGAATCACCTTCGCAATGAAGGAGGTGACCTCGTCGGGGACGGGGATTTTTTCGGACTCGGCCTTTTTGCGCAGAATCGCTTCACGCGTTTCGAGATCCGGCGGCTGAATGTCGGTGAGCAGCCCCCATTCGAAGCGCGAACGCAGGCGATTCTCTAACGTTTGAATCTCTTTGGGTGGTCGATCGCTGGAAATGACCAGCTGCCGCCCGGATTCGTGCAGCGCATTGAAGGTGTGGAAGAACTCTTCTTGCGTACCCTCTTTGCCTTCCAGGAACTGAATGTCGTCGATCAGCAGCACGTCGACTTGGCGATACTTGTTGCGAAATTCGACGGTTTTGTTGTTCTGCACCGCAATGATGAATTCGTTGGTGAACTTCTCGCTAGAAACGTACACGACGTTCGCATCGGGGTTGTCTTGCAAAACGCGATGGCCGATCGCGTGCATCAAGTGGGTCTTCCCCAGGCCCACGCCCCCATACAAAAAGAGGGGATTGTAGGCCCGGGCCGGTGCCGCGGCTACCGCCTGCGCGGCGGCATGCGCGAACCGGTTGGAATTGCCGATGACGAACTCTTCGAACGTGTAGCGCGAGTTCAAATTTCCGGGGCGAAAATCGCCTTGCGGACGAATCGGAGCAGCGGGCGCTGCAAGCGAGGCCGTGCTGCTTTGCGCAACCTCCGCCGTTTCGGCGAGCACGGTGAACTGGAGCTGCACGCCGGTTCCGAAAATCTCCGCCAGCACTTCGGCGATTTGCCCTTTGAGACGGTTCTCCACCCAGTCGCGGGCAAAGTTATTCTGCACCGCCAGCCGCAGCTCGTCGCCGCTGAGCGAGACGAGACGGAGCGGCTTGATCCACATCTCGAAAATCGGTTTCGAGAATTTGCGCTCGAGCGCGTCCAGCGCCGATTGCCAGAGATCGCTCGAGATGTCGGGGTTGCCAACCGCAAGCGCCATGCTGAAATCC
>DATGJX010000110.1:0-16115 GCA_035294905.1 Vulcanimicrobiaceae bacterium
AAAAGAAATCCCAATACCCCGCATTTTGCGTGAGCGCGCCCAGCATCCACGTCGAAACGGCAAAGAGCGTCATACCGAAGCCAACCAACCAACGTCCGTCCATTTTGTTGACCAATTTCCCGACGATAGGCATGGCGACCGCGGTCGCGAGTGCACCGGGTAAGAGCGCGACGCCCGCATCGTAGGCCGTCATCCCCAGAATATTCTGTAAGAAGAGCGGCATGACTAACGCCGTCCCGAAAAGGCCGAAACCCATGATTATGCCGATAATGTTCGCTACGGTGAACGCGCGAAAACGGAAAACCTTCAGGTCCACGAGCGGATGCTTGTCGCGTATCGTTTTCCAAATGAACCAGACGAGCGCGATCACCGAGATCACAGCGAGGTAGGTGATGGTGCGCGAACTCCACCAATCTTCCGGCTGACCACGCTGAAGCACGTACTGCAGCGCGCCCAAACCCGTGGCAAGCAGCGCAAGGCCGAACCAATCGACGCCGCCTTTGGGCTTTTCGTGATACTTCGGACTTGGGACAAACGCAAGAGTCATGAAAAATGCAACAACGCCGATTGGAAGGTTCACGAAGAAGATGAGCGGCCAGCTGTAGTTGTCGACGAGAAAGCCGCCGAGCACCGGGCCGACCGCCGGACCGACCATCGCTCCCATACCGAAGATCGCCATCGCCGCACCGCGCATCTGCGGCGGAAACGTCTCGAAGAGGATCGCCTGTGCGGTCGGCTGCAATGCGCCGCCGCCGATGCCTTGAATGACCCGGTAAATGACGAGCTGCGTAATACTGTGTGCGGTGCCGCAGAGAAACGACGCGACCGTAAAGATCGCCAGGCATGTGGCGTAAAATTCCTTACGTCCGAAGAGCGCCGTGAGGTAGCCGTTGAGCGGCATGATGATGACGCTGGCTAAGATGTAGCCTGTCGCCACCCATGAGACTTCGTCGATGGACGCCCCGAGATTCCCACCGATGGTGTCGAGCGCAACGTTGACGATCGTCGTGTCGATAATCGCCATGATGAGCCCCAGCATCACCGTGACGGTAATGAGCCAGACGTTGCCGTGAGGGTCGGCCCGATTGAGCGCGGCAAACCCCCCGCGCTGTTCTACACTCTGCATGGACTACGCTCGCTTCGTTCCCACTAAGCCCTATTGCTTAAGCATTCGGCCGCGATTCTACTCGCCGCCCGCCGGAGCGAGCAGCGCGAATCCGCCTTGTGACGCGATACGCTCGCCGGGGTGCAAACCGGACGCGATCAGCGCGTTCGTACCGTTCTGCGCAGCTACGCTCACGGTGCGTTCTTCGAACTTCGCAGCCCCATTCTTGTCGCGCGTCTGCACGAAAACCAACGTGTCGCCGCTTTGCGGATCTTGTACGACCGCGGATTGCGGAATGACGATGCCCCGAAGACGCGCAACGTCGATGTCCGCTTGCACCGCACTGCCTGAAGGCGCGCCGCTCGGAAAACCGCTTGCCGTTACCGTTGCCGTTTGCGTCGCCGGGTCAAGAGCACTCGAAACGCCGTCGATGTACCCGCTGCTGCGCAGATCCGTGCCCGGCACGGAAAATGCTACCGGATCGCCCGCGTGAATCTGCGCGGCATCCGACGCCGTAACGTCGAGCGTTACTTCGGTGGTGCGCCCGGGACCGATGGCGACGACGGGCGTTGTCGGGTCGACTGATTCGCCGGGACGTTTGTAGATGGCGGTAACGATGCCGCGAGCCGGCGATCGCAGCGTGCCGTTGCTCAAATCGCGCGCGGCCAGCGCGGCGCGATCCTGCGCGCTCTGCGCTTGCGCTTGCGCACCGGCGATCTGCGTCTGCGCGGTCGCAGCGTCGGCTTGGTCGGACGCGAGCTGCGCGCGCGCCGCCTGCACGTCTTTCAAGGCTGCGACACCGGCAGCATAGAGTGACTCTTCACGACGAACGGCTTCGCGGTCGACCGCGATTTTCGTGCTGACGCGATCGACCCGCGATTGCGCAAGACCGGCGTTCGCGGCACGCGCATCAGCCTGTGCTTGCGATGCCGCAAGCGACAATCCGCTCGTGTCTAATCGCGCGAGCGCTTCACCGGCGTATACGCGCTCCCCGATTTGCACGTCGACACTTTGCAAAATGCCGCTCTCGGCAAAACTCAGTTTGCTTTGCGAACCCGCAGGCGCGCCGACGCGCCCCACCGCTTGCACGTGTTTGACGTATGCGCCATAGCGCACCGTCGTAAGACTGACCGCCGGCGCGGCGGACGAACCGGCATCCGGCGCATGTCCGCCGCACGCTGCGAGCGCGGTAATACACGCGGCACAAGCGGCTGTCCGGAGCACGTTCACGGTCCCATCTCCTCTTGCAGTGTTGCGGCGGCTTGCGCCTGTGCGTACATGGCGGTAACTTCAGCGAGCGCCGCCTGCACGTACGTGCGACGCGCGTCCGCAACGTCCAAACTCGAACTCGCGCCGCTGCGATAGCCGATCTCCGTAGCGCGCAATTCTTCCTGCGCCGCAACGCGCGCGCGGCGTGCAGATTCTGACGCACGCGCACTTTCTTCATACGTACGCGCAGCCGACGAGACCGCGACCGTGATGTCGCGGCGCAGTGATGCTTCCTTCTCTTGCGCTTGCATGAGGCGCGCTTGTTCGGCGGCGGCGCGGTTCGATGCTTCATGCGAAATCGGCAGGCTGAGCGTTACGTTTGCCGATGGCCCCGAGACGAGCACGCCCGTGTCGTAACCGCGCGTGTATCCGCCGCTTACCGTCAGTAAAGGCAGCACGCCGTGCTGCGCCACGAGCACTGCTTGTTTTTCCGCGTTCACCGCTTGCACCGCGGAAAAGAGATCGCTGCGCTGCGCGAGCGCGCGATTCACGGCGTCCTGCGGCGATGCCGGCGGCGGCATAATCGCCGGCGCGTTTTGCAGCGCGGTGAGCGCGTCTACCGAAATACCGGTTTCCACCGATAGCGCGCTTTCGGCGTTCGCGACGTCGACTTGCGCCGCGTCCAGGTTTGCACGGGCGCTTGCGAGCGCCACCTGAGCGCGTACGACGTCCAGCCGCGGAACGTCGCCGGCCTTGAAGCGCAGCTGCGCCGCGCGAAGGTCGCTTTGTGCGCCGGCGAGATCCTGTTGCCTCAAGCCCGCCGTCGCTACCGCTTTGAGCGCATCGTAGTAGAGCCCAATGGCTTTCACCCGCTCGATTCGCTGCGCATCGAGCAAATCGTACTGCGCTTGTGAGAGCGCGTACTGCGCCTCGCGCACGGCCGGTAAGTACGACAAATAGTCGCCCAGCGTGATACCGGCGCCCAGGGTCGTCAGCGATTGCTCGACCGTGTTATTGCGGTTGCCTGCCTGCGGAACCGCCGCGTAGTTTGCCTGCAGCGACGGCGCAGCCGAACCGCGAGCCGCTGCGAGCAGCGCCTGGTTTTCCGTCACGTGTGCGCGCGCTTGCGCAACACCGGGCGAAATTCCGACGGCCTTTTGCATCGCGGATGAAAGCGGAAGTGCGGCAAACTGCTGCGCACCACCCGTGAGCGCAGCAAACATTATTGCGGCGATCATGCCGCCGCTTCCTCACGCCGATCGCCGAGTTCGCGGCGACCCGCCATGCCGGCGTAAAGCACCGGGATGACGACGAGCGTGAATGCCGTCGCCGTGGAAAGACCGCCGATGACGGCAATTGCAAGCGGCTGCTCCATCGCCGAACCTGCGCCGATGCCGAACGCCAGCGGCAGCAACCCGCCGATTGCGGCAACGGTCGTCATCACGATTGGGCGCAAACGCGTGCGCCCCGCGGCAACGAGCGCGTCGTGCACGCTCGCGCCTTCTTCGCGCCGTCGATTCGCAACGTCGATCAGCAGGATTCCGTTCTTGACGATCAATCCGACGAGCAGCAGCAATCCCATGAACGACGAGACGTTGAACGGCGTACCCGTGATGAAGAGCCCGAGCGCCACGCCGATGAGCGCGAGTGGAATCGCGGTGAGGATCACGAGCGGCAACCGGAACGAGCGGAACGTCGCGAGCATCACGAAATACACGAGCGCGATCGCGATTCCGATGACCGTCAAGAACTCACGAAACGACTGCTGCTGCGCCTCGTACGCGCCGCCGATAGTGGCCGTGTATCCCGGCGGCAGCGGCGTTGCGCGCAGCGCTTTCTGCACGCCCGCAATCACCGAGGAAAGATTCGCGCCGCCGTAGTTTGCCGTTATCAACATCACGCGCTGGCCGTTGATCTCGGTGACGTCCGTCGAAAGGCGGTTCGGCCGCAGCTGCGCGACGCTCGAAAGCGCAACGGTGCCTGAAGGCGTCGAGAGGAGCGAGCTGCCGATTTCCGGCGATGCGCCCGCGACACTCACACGCACGGGAATGGGGTTGAGCGCTCCCGGCACACTCGTCGCGACGTCGCCCTGCGCCGATGCAGCGAGTTCCGTGCCGAGCTGTGCGGCGTTCATATTGAGCGCCGCCAGACGCTGAGCGAGCGGCTGCACTTGCAGCGTCGGATCGTCATACGAGACGCCGGAGAATGCATCGGTCAAACCGCGGACGCCGGAAATCTCGTCCGCAATTTTGTTCGCGAGCGACACGAGCGTCTGCTGGTCCGAGCCCGCGAGCGTTATTTCAATCGGCGAACGCGACCCAGACATGTCGTTGATCATGTCTTCGAGGATTTGGTGAAAGTCGAGCTGTGCGGAAGGCACGGCCGCGGAGAACTCGTCACGCAGACGGTCACTTACTGCCTCGTACGACGCGCCGGGTTTCAGCCGAACGCGAATCGTGCCCTGGCGCACCTGCGTCGGCGAGAATCCGTTGGTGTCGATGCCGGTAAACCGGCCGACCGTAGTTACCTCAGGGTCGCGTAAAGCGAGGCGTTCCATGGCCGTTGCAGCGGCGTCGCTCGCCTCAACCGTCGTGCCCACGGGCATCGTGTACGCCACTTCGAACTGCCCTTCGTCCATGCGCGGCAGAAAATCGCTCGGCAGCCGCGTCATGAGAAACGCCGTCACCAGCAGCACCGCAACCGACGCGCCGTACACCATCGCCCGATGCGAGAGCGTCCAGCGCAGAAACGGTTCGTAGTGCTCGAGCATGCGCGCGATGAAGCCGGCGTGGCCGCCGTGCTCGTCGCTTTCACGCACGAGCGCCGAACTGATCAGCGGCGTCACGAACAGTGCGAGCAGCAGCGAAACGATCAGGGCCGATCCGAGCGTCAGCGCGAGCGCGCGGAAGAAAAATCCGGTAACGCCCGTCAGAAGCAGCAGCGGAATAAAGACGACGACGGTGGTGAATGTCGATGCCGCCATCGGCGCCGCGAGTTCACCCATGGAAAGCACGATGACGTCGTACTTGCGCATGTTCGGGTAAAGGTGCATGTTGCGCGCGATGTTCTCGACGACGACGATTGCATCGTCGATGATCAGCCCGACCGCAACGGCGAGGCCGCCAACGCTCATCAAATTCATCGTCTCGCCGGTGAGATGCACGAAGAATATCGTGATGGACATCGCGATCGGAATCACGATTGCCGCCACGAGCGTCATCCGCAGATTGCGCAAGAACAGCAGAATTACCAGGATGGCGAGCACCGCGCCGATGAGGATCGCATCGCGCAGGCTTTCCTGCGAAGCCACGACGAGATCGGTCTGATCCCAATAGCGCTTTGCCGTGACTTGCGCAGGCAGACTCGCGGCGATGCGCTTCATCTTCGTCTTGATCGCATCGGCCATGCGCACCTGGTCCGCTCCGGGAAGCGCGAAGAAATTCAGCGAGACGGCATGACGCGCATCGCAACTGACCTGCGTCGTGAGCGGAGCAACGCCCAGCGTGACGCTCCCGAGATCGCCGATGGTTACGGGTGCATGCCCGGGATCGGGCACGACCACGCGCGCAATCTCTTCGGCGTTCTTGATGCCGGCGTTCAGCAGAATGACGTTGCGCTGATAGTACTGCTGGCGAATACCGAGCGCGTTGACGGTGGTTGCGTCGGAAAGTGCGTTTGAAACGTCCTGCGAGGTCAGCCCGTGCGCGGAAAGCGCGCCGGGGTCGAGCGTCACGTGAAATTCGCGATCCGGTCCACCGACGAGCAGAATGCGCGCTAGGCCCGAAACGCCGTAAAACTGCGGCAGCAACGACTGCTGCGCCATCTCGCGCACTACGGTCTGTGACATGTTCGGTGCGATCAGCGCGTAGCTGACGACCGGCTCCTGATTCGGATTGATGATCACCGCATCGACGTTCGTGTCGGGCGGCAATGTGGTGCGCGCTTGCGATACCGCCTGATTCACGTATTGCAAGTCGAAGCGAGCGTCCGTCTTCGGGTCGAACGTTACGATGAATTCGGCGCTGCCCTGCGATGACGTCGTCTGCACGCGCGTTACCGACGGCAGCCCCAAGAATACGCGTTCGAGCGGGACCGCCACGGCGACGCGAACCTGATCCGGCGGAAGATTGCCCGCATCGGCGACGACGTCGATTCGCGAGAACGACATGTTCGGAAAGATGCTCGCAGGCGTCGTCGTGTACGCCCACGCGCCGAGCACGGTCAGCACCGCCACCAAAAACGCGATCGTTTTGCGGTGGCGCAGTCCTACGCTAGAGATTTGCAAATCGCCTCAAGTGTAGGGGCCGAATGTGACGGCAACCTGAACGCTAAGCTGCCGGAAAACGCAAGCGTACTACCGCCCCGCCCTCGGGCGAGTTCGCCAGCGCGATTTTCCCCTGATTTGCCTCGACGGCAGAGCGGGCAATCGCCAAACCGAGCCCGCTTCCGGGACCGGGTGTGGTGCCAGGTTCACGCCAGAAGCGTTCCAATCCGTGACGCAGCGCCTGCGCGGAAAATCCGGGGCCGTCGTCGTGCACCGCAATTTCGACTGCGTGATCGATGCGCTGCGCGTGCAGCGTAACGGTGCCTTGCACCGGAGCATATCTAATGGCATTATGTCCGATTGCAAGCAGAGCGCGTTCGATCGATTGCGGATCTGCGAGGATGACTGCAGCGTCCGTGCAATTGACGCGTACCGACGCATCTTTTGCCGAAGCGGCCGAAGCGAGCCGATCCGCGACGCGCCCAAGCAGGTGCGGCACGTCGAGGCGTTCGCGCACCAGCGGACGTCCGCTCTCCGCGCGAGCGGCAGAAAGCAAGTCGCCGATGAGCGTTTCCATGTGGTCCGACTCTGAGGCAATTGTTTCCAATGCGTTGCGATATTGCGTAGGTTCTCGCTCCTTGCGAAGCGCAAGATCTGCTTCCGCGCGAATCACGGCCAAGGGCGCGCGCAGCTCGTGCGAGGCGTCGGCCGTGAATCGCCGCTGACGCGCGAATGCGTCTTCCAGCGCGCGCGTCGTGACGAGATTTCCGGCAAACAGCGCAAGAGCGGCAATGATCAGCGCGCCGGCTCCCAGCGCAATCGCGAGATTGCGATCGGTTTCGTCGATCCAGTCGCTTCCCGACCACACGACGAGTGCGCCCGCTACGCTCCCCGCGCTTTGAATCGGCAACGCGAATGCGCGCACCTTGGCATCGCCCGATCCCGCGTCCATGAAAAGCGCGCGAATCCCGTACGCTCGCCGCAACGTCGGATGCATCCGCGAAGCGCTCGAAAACAGCACGGTGCCGTTTCCGTCGAGAACTGCGGCATTTGTATCGGCGCCGATGACGTCACTGATCTGCTCGCGATCGCTGGAATCGAGTTCGATGCGCCCGTCGTGCACGTCCACGAATTGTTCCGCAGCGCGAGCCGCCGTTTCCAGACGCGCGTCGAGTGTCGAGCGCTGCACGCGATCGATCGCAAAGACGGCCGCTGCCGCAAAGATGAGCAACCCGAGAAGCATCACGACGACGTACGCCCCGGAGAGCTGCAGCCGGTTCATCGCTCGCCGAAACGGTAGCCCGCACCGCGCACCGTGTGCAGCAATTGCGGTTCGCGTGACGCCGTGAGCTTCGCGCGCAAGCGGCTGACGTACACCTCGACGACGTTCGACGTGGTTTCGCTTTCACGCTCGAACAGCGCGTCCTCGATCATCGCGCGCGTAACGACGCGCCCGGCGTTCCGCATGAAGTATTCCAAAAAGGCCGCCTCGCGCGCGGTCAAATCGATTCTGCGCTCGCCTCGCTGGGCGCGGCGCGACTTCAGATTGAAGCGCAGATCGCTCACGTGTAGGTGCGCGTCGAGCGCTTGGGCGGCATCGTGGCGGCGCACGATCGTACGCAGACGCGCTTCCAGTTCGCCGAAGACGAACGGTTTGCGCAGGTAGTCGTCGGCGCCGGCATCGAGACCGGCGATGGCGTCCGCCGGTGTATCGCGGGACGTCAGCATCAGCACGGGCGTGCGCACCCGGTGTTCGCGCAGCGAACGCACGACGGTCAGTCCGTCACGTTTGGGCAGGTTGACGTCGAGAATTACCGCATCGTACGGCGCGCCTTGCGCCCAGCTTTGTCCCTCTTCGCCGTCGTGCGCGACGTCCACGACATGCCCTTGCTCTACGAGGCCGCGCCGGAGGACGTCGCAAAGGCGAATGTCGTCTTCAACGACCAGCAGTCGCATGTTGCGGTGCCTGCGTCCAATGCAACATCGCGCGAGCCGCGCGTGCACGCTCGATCGCCGCTTCGTCCGCGGGGCCGTCCACGAGCATCGTGAAGTGCCCCATCTTGCGGCGATCCACCGCATGCTTTTTGCCGTACATATGCAGCACGATGTTCGGGTCGCGCAGCAATTCGTCGACCCCGTCGAGATGATTGCCCCTGCCTTCGCCGAGGATGTTCACCATGATCGCATTGCGCAAGAGTTCCGGCTCGGAAAGCGGCAGGCTGCAGATCGCGCGCACGTGTTGTTCGTACTGCGAGCAGCGCGTTGCATCGATGGTATAATGGCCGCTGTTGTGCGGGCGCGGCGCGATCTCGTTGACCAGCACTCGTCCGTCGCGCGCAACGAAGAACTCCACGCAGAACGTCCCCACAATCTCGAGCGCAGCGGCAATCTTCTTTGCATAACCGGCGGCGCGCTCGGAAATTCGCGCATCGACGCGTGCGGGAACGATCGACATGTACAGAATGCCGCGATCGTGGATGTTCTCCGCAGCGGGATATGTGACGATTTCGCCGCCGGCATTACGCGTGCAGACGACGCTAATCTCGCATGCGAACGGAATGAACTGCTCGAAGATGAGTTGCGCGCCGTTTGCTTGTGCGAGCGCCTCGTGCGCTTGCTCCGCGTTTTCGACGCGCCATTGCCCCTTGCCGTCGTAACCGCCGCGCACGGTTTTTAGCACGGCGGGAAAACCGATGCGCTCGCCGGCACGCGCGAGATCATCGGCCGTGTTGATTTCCGCAAACTGCGCAACCGGTATACCGCAAGCGTCGACGAAGCGCTTCTCGAGCAAACGCTCCTGCGTGATGCCCAGAACGTGGCTGCTCGGCGTCACCGCGAAGCCGTCTTGCTCTAGGCGCTGCACCGATTCGATAGCGATGTTCTCGAACTCGTACGTAACGATGTCCGTGCGCCGGCCTAGATCGTCGATGGCGTTCATGTCGTCGTACGCTGCGACGATTTGCTCGTCGGCAACTTGACCGCACGGAGAGCGCGGCTGCGGATCCAGGGTGATGACGTCGTATCCCATGCGTTTTGCGTCGAGCGTCAACATGCGCCCGAGCTGACCGCCGCCGATGACACCGATTGTTTGAATCATGTGGACCGAAATGTATTCACAATTTGATGGAAACGACGTCGTTGTGCATGCGATCGACGTACGCAGCCAGGCGATGCAGAATGTCCTCGTCGCTCAGTGCCAAAATACGAGCCGCGAGCAGGGCCGCATTCGCGGCATTGCCGATCGCAACGGTGGCTACCGGGACGCCTTTCGGCATCTGCGCGATGGAAAGCAGTGAGTCCAAGCCGTTCAGCGCCTGCGACTGCACCGGGACGCCGATGACGGGAAGCAGCGTGCGCGAGGCCGTCATGCCGGGCAAATGCGCAGCGCCGCCCGCACCGGCGATGATGACCTTCAGACCGCGGCGCGCGGCTTCTTGGGCGTATTCGAACATCTCCACCGGCGTGCGGTGTGCGGAAACGACGCGCATTTCGTACGGTATCCCAAGTTCCTTGAGCATATCGCGCGCACCGGCCATGGTATCCATGTCCGAAACGCTGCCCATGATGATGCCCACGAGGGGCGTGTCGGATTCTGCCATCGGGGTAAGGTATTCTACGACTATGGGTGCTTTTCTGCTCGGTATCAACTATTGGCCTCGCCGCAGCGCCATGTACATGTGGGAGCGCTTCGACTTGGGTGAAATCCGCGAGGATTTCGCGCGGATTCGCTCGCTCGGGCTTTCGGTCGTGCGATTTTTCCTGATGTGGGACGATTTTCAGCCGAGCTCGGACAGCATGGATCCGGCGATGCTTCAGAATTTCGACAGCGTGATGAACGCGCTCGCGGACGCACAGCTGCGCGGCATGCCGACGTTTTTCACCGGTCACATGAGCGGCGTGAACTATCTGCCCGAGTGGAGTTTGGATCATTCGCGGCCGGCGCAGCGTTTTCGCACGTTCGGACGCGGTCTTCGCGAGCTGCCGTGGGGAATCGGCGACTTCTATTCCGACCCGCTGCTCGAAGCGGCGCGTCTGCAGGTGCGCGCCGTCGGTGAACGCTGCCGCGAGCATCCGGCGCTGTACATGTGGGATCTGGGCAACGAATTCAGCAATCTGCGCAGCGCTGCATCGCCTGCGGAAGCCGCGAACTGGTCGAAGCGCTTGACGGACGATCTCTTCGAGGTTTCCGGCGTTGCGACAAGCGCGGGAAACCACGGAGAGGATCTCACCCAAGATCGAGGCATTCGTCCGTCGAGCTTTTGCAAGCCGTTCCCGTGTTCGGTTATGCACGGGTATTCGGTGTACAGCCACTTTGCGCGCAGCCGCACCGATCCGGAAGTCGTGCCGTTCCTGTGCCAAGTGATGCAGTCGATGGCGGGCAAACCGGTGCTGTTCAACGAATTCGGTAATCCGACGTGTCCGCCGGGTACGGTATCGCCCTACGATCGCGTGCCGCTGCCCGGAGAACCGCAGCCGGATGTCAAGAATCTTCCGCCGAATGCGGCTCCGTACGCGTGTTTGACGGAAGAGGAAATGGCGACGTATTGTTACGAGGTGGTCGATCGATTGCAAAAACGCGGAGCACTCGGCGCATTTTGGTGGAACTGGGCGGATTACGCGAAGGACTTGAGCGACACGCCGCCGTTCGACAAAGCCAAGCACGAATTGACGTTCGGTATCATCCGCTCCGATGCGAGCGAAAAACCCGTCGCGCACACGCTGCAGCGATTCGCGCGTGAAGGCCGCGAGGTTTTGCCGCCGCCCGCGCCGATCGTGCGCGAGGACGAGTGGTACGCGAACATGACGCAGGAGTATCAGCAAGCCCGATACGCGGAGTATGTGAGCATGTACGCGCATGCCCACGCCTGAGCCGACGCGCGTTCTCGTCGTTACGGGTGCGGGCGCGGGCATCGGCCGCGCGATTACGCTGCAAGCTTCTCGCGAGGGGTTCGCCGTCGTCGCGGTTTCGATGCTGAAAGCGGAACTCGATGAACTCGCTGCGCAAATTGCAGAGGCGCGCGGCGTATGTGTTACGCTGACCGCCGACGTTACCGCCGCCGATACCCCTGCGCGCATCGTGCAAACTGCCCGCGACTCCTTCGGCCGAATCGACGTGCTGATCAACAACGCCGGCGCGGCGAAAGCCGGCGCCCTGCTGGAGCAGAGTGATGCGGAAATCGATGCGCAATGGTATCTGCACGTGGCGGCACCGCTGCGCGTTACGCGGGCAGCGATGCCGCTGCTGCGTAAAAGCGGCGGACAAGTAATGTTCGTCGGTTCCGCACTTTCGCGCGTACCGCCGCCATACTACGGCGCGTATTGCGCAGCAAAGGCCGCGGTCCGCGCGATGACGGACCAGTTGCGCCGCGAGCTGCACGGAACAGGCGTCGCGGTAACGTTCATCGACCCGGGCAGCGTGCGAACCGATTTCGGAAAGAACGCCGGCGTTCCGGGATACGATCCGGATTGGACGGCGGTAGATGTGCGGTACGTTGCGCGTCGCGTTTTACGCGCGGTGCGGACACGGCAGCGCACACTCAACGCCGTGCCGTTTCACACGTTCGTTGCGACGCTGGGTGAGTGGTTTCCGGCGTTTGTCGATATCTCGGTGCGGAACCGTACTGCACCGTCCGTGCCCGCATCCGTGCCGCCGCAAGTCGTGCCGCAGCCGATGACGCAGCACGCCTCCGGCGAACCGGAACAGGCGGATTTCGATCTTGCGCTGGAACCGGTCGCACGTCGCTTGGAACGCGTGAAACTGCCGGTAACGTTTCTTGCCGATTTGCTGCGGACGGGCGAAGAGATTCAACTCGCCGATGCGGCGATGCGCTGGGCGGGCATGCCCAACAAAAATGAGCGCGCGGCGATGGCGGAAGCGCTCGACGCGCTTACTGCGAGCGGATTTCTCGAAAAGACCGGCGACGAACGGTGGCGCGTGCTGCACTCGCCATAAAGAAAAGAATCGTCGCGAGCAGCACGATGGTCGCGCCGCTCGAACTTCGCAGAAAATACGAGAGGTACAGGCCGCCGGCACCGCTGATCGCGCCGAGCAGCGCCGACAACCCCATCATTTGCGAGAAGCGCCGCGTCAGCTGGTACGCTGCCGCCGCGGGCGTTACGAGCAGCGCGGCAACGAGGACGATGCCGACCGCTTGCAGCGAGACGATAATCGTCAGCGCCAGGAGCACGAGCAGGATGTACTCCGTCCGCTGCGCGTTCATTCCACCGGCCTGCGCAACAATCGGATCGAATGACGTATACAGCAGCGAGCGCCACAAGAGCGCCGTGACGAATCCCACGAACAGCGCGAGCGCGACGATCATCAGCACGTCCTGGTGGTTCACCGACAGAATGTCGCCGAAGAGAAAACTCTGCAGGTCGACCGAGTACGAGCGCTGCCTGCTCATCAAGAAGATGCCGAGCGCGAACGCGCCGGTGAAGAGCACGCCGATTGCAGTATCGAGCGCGACTCGCCCGCGGCGATGCACCCAGCCGATACCGAGCGCGGTGAGAATCGCAACGATGCCGGCGCCGACGTAGTAATCCGCGCCGCGCAGATACGCGATGACGATGCCCGCGAACGACGCATGTGCGATGCCGTCGCCGATGAATGCCAGCTTGCGCAGCACGACGTAGGTTCCCATCGCCGAGCACAACACGCCCACGAGCAACGCCGTGACGAACGCGCGCTGCATGAACTGATAGTGAAACGGTTCGAGCCAGTGCTGCATCTCAGTCGTGCTGATGCCGTTCGCCGGCACCATGACCATGGACGTGCATCTGCCCGTGCAACTCCGCGTATGCGCCGGACGCGAGCACTTCATCCGGCGTGCCGATGGCAACGACACGTTTGTTGAGCACCAGCAGACGGTCGAACCATTCCGACGCGCGCTCAAGGTGATGCGTCGACATGATGACCGGCATTCCGCCGTGCACCAGTTCACGAATCACTTTGCGCAGCGCTGCTTCCGTTTGCGCATCGACGCCGGTGGTCGGCTCGTCGAGGAGCAGCAATTTCGGTTCTTGCGCGATCGCTCGTGCTACGAAGACTCGTTGCTGTTGTCCGCCGGAGAGCGCGGAGATGTGCCGGAACGCGAGATGCCGCATGTTCACCAGGTCCAAACCCCGTTCGACCGCGGCGCGATCGTCTTTGCCGAAGCGCCGGAACATGCCCAGGCGGGGAAAGCGCCCCATTGCGACGACGTCCCACACCGTCGCGGGGAACGTCCAATCCACGTCTTCTATCTGCGGAACATACGCAATGCTGCCCGCGGGCAACGAGCGCGGCGCTTCGCCAAGGACGTCCAGCGTGCCCGACGCCGGTTCCAGCAATCCCGCAATCGCTTTTAGAAACGTCGATTTACCGGAACCGTTCGGACCGACGATACCGAGCGCTTCGCCGAACTGCACGTTCACCGTCGCATGGTCGAGCGCGACATGATGATCGTAGCAGACCACGAGATCGCGCGCGACAACCGCAACTCCGGTGTCATTGTGAGCTTGTCGAACCATCATTTCAATGCTTGCACGATGACGCCGGTATCGTAGCGCAGCATGCTGACGTAGTCGTGCACCCGCGGATCGTTGCCGATGGAATCGTCGTAGAGGTTGGAAACGATTTGGATGCCGGCGCTTTTCGCAAGCGTCTGCGCGAGTTTGGGGCTGTATTCGGGCTCGGAGAATACGGCACGCACATGGTGCTGCCGCGCCAAGTCAACCAGCTGTCCGATGTACGCGGGATTCGGATCCTGCCCGGGATTCAGCTCGATGATGCCGATGGTGTCAATGCCGAACCGGCGGTTGTAGTAAGCCCACGCGTTATGGAACACGATCATGGCGCGCTGCCGCGGCGGAATCGTCGCGACTTGCTTACCAACCCAGGTTTGCAGTGCCGTTAGCCGCGTATCGTAGGCTTTCGCGTTGGCGGTGTATTCGGCTTTGTGCGTAGGATCGATCTCGACGAGCGCATCTCGAATCTTGCCGACATACGTGCGTGCGTTGACCGGGTCCATCCAAAGGTGCGGGTTATGATCGATGTGTGCCAAGCCGTCGGAAAGCACGAGGATTCTCGCGTTCCTGTTGGCTGCGTTTTCGAGCAAATGCTGGAGCCACGCTTCGATGCCCAGGCCGTTCTCGACGACGAGCTGTGCGTTGCTCAGCGTGGCGATATCCTGCGGCGTCGGTTGATACTCTTCCGGCGATGCGCCGACGGGCACAAGATTTTGCACCTGCACGCGATCCCCGCCGACACCTTGCACAAACGAATTCAGCGTCGAAAACGTCGTAACGACGTTAATCTTCGCAGCACTGTGCATGTCACTCTGACCCGCTACTTTGTCACCCTGAGCCCCAGCTTTGTCACCTTGAGGTATCGAAGGGCCCCGAGCCTGTCGAGGGGATGCACACCCCACAACAACGAGCACAAGCAGCAATGCAATTATGCGCGGCATGCGGCACACGTTCCGTAGAATTCCATCTCGTGGTCGTCGAGTTCGAAGCCGTGATGGCTGCGCAGCTCGCCAGCGATACGCTCGAGCGCCTCGCAGTCTAGCTCCTCGACCTTCCCGCAGGTACGGCACATCGCGTGATGGTGATGCGTGGGCGCGCACACCACGTACGTCGCCTCACCCCGCTCGTCAACACGCGAACTCGCCTCGCCTTTGGCCTGGAGCAAATCAAGCGTGCGGTAAATGGTCGAAAGGGAGACCTTCGCGCGGGCCTTTTTCAGCAGGGCATAGATCTCGGCGGCAGACAGATAGCGGCGCTCTTTGCGCAAAACGGCCGCAACCTGCTCTCTAGGGCGGGTCGAGTACTGGGTTCGCATGCTCCCATAATTTGCGAACGGTTCGCAGAATCATTCTCAAATTGCATTTCCCGCCCATTTCGTTTGACAGGGGGTTTATGACGCCCGTATAATCACCCGCGTTGCCCTCGCGACAGCGTCCGGATTCGCGTCATCCTCAGGCCACCGTGTCATCCTAAGGTATCGAAGGACGCCGAGCGCAGTCGAGGGGGTGTGACAACACATCGAATCGTTGTCATCCTGAGGTATCGAAGGACCCCGAGCGCAGTCGAGGGGCGTGACAACACATCGAATCGTTGTCATCCTGAGGTATCGAAGGACCCCGAGCGCAGTCGAGGGGCGTGAAAACAAAAATATGGGGATGTAGCTCAGCTGGTAGAGCACTTGCTTCGCATGTAAGGGGTCAGGAGTTCGAGTCTCCTCATCTCCACCACGTCAAAACCCGCATCCCGTAAGGGTTTGCGGGTTTTTCTTTGGCGCGGCATTCCGAAGCGATCCGCCGCATTTACGACAATGTTACGACAACTGGGTTCGAGGGCCGCGAAGATTTGGTCCGCGGTCTGCGCAACGCGGCGCCCGGTATGGTTGAAGAGATGGCCGTACCGCTCGAACATCATCCGCGTGTCCGCGTGCCCCAAACTGCCGGCTATCGCGAGCGGGTCTTCGCCCGCTTCGATGAGCAGCGAGTTCGCGGTGTGGCGCAGGCTGTGGAACGTGACGTCCGGCAGCTCCGC
>DATGJX010000111.1:0-5767 GCA_035294905.1 Vulcanimicrobiaceae bacterium
CCGGCAATTGCCGGAATGCATTTGCCCAAGCTGTATGCGTTTGCCGGCGGCGCGGCAGGCGCGTTCCTGATGGCTCCCTGCGCATTGGGCGGCGTCGGATTCGCGGCTGCGCTGCGCACCGTCATGCCGACGGCGGCGGCAGGCTTTTTGTGCATTGCCGGCATCGTCGACGTGCGCGCGTGGATTCGCCGCACTGCGCCGGCTCACGCACACGACGCGTTTGCATACGTGCTGTTTGCGCTAGCCTGCGCAATCGTTGCAGTGCATCGCGGCGGCGGGCTGCTCAACCCGAAGCTCGCGCTTGCGCTCTGGCCGTGTGCGGTGGGCGGCGCCTACGCTGCATACCGGTTTCGCGGCGAGCAAAGCGCGCGTCTGCGTATTGCGCCCGCGATAATGCTCGCCGGTGCATTTCTCGCCGCGCCGCTTCCGGCGTACCATGCAACGGAAACGACGCTTGCGGACGCGTTTGCCGGAGAGCGGGTTGATTTTACCGGTGTATTGACGCGAACGGGCAACGCCGCAACGCTCGTGCGTTATGCAATCACGTGCTGCCGCGCAGACGCGGCGCCCATCGTCGTGCGATTGCTCGATTCGCCGCCGCGCAGCGCGCACGGCTGGATGCACGCGCGCGGCATGCTCGTTTCACGGGGCAGCGAATTGCGCCTTCGCGCAGCGTCGCTGACGCCAATTGCGGCGCCGGCAGATCCGTTCGTCTATCGCTAGGGACCTTTTTGCGGCAGCACCGTAATCGTAAAGACCACCGGCTGTTTTACGCTCGCGGGCGCGGTCGTTCGCGTCGTCAAACTCAAGATCGCGGTACCCGGTTGTCGTGCCGTGAAACCGCCCTGCACGCCGCGAATCCACATGACGCCGACCTTCGGCGCAAGCACGTTCGGATCGGAATTGTCGATGTCCCACACGTATTGATCGTGCATTGCGACGATCACGGTGCCGCCGACGCGAACCGTAATGCCGCCTCCGTCCTCGGCGCGCGAAAGCGTGTGATCCACTTCAGCGATCTGCCTGTCGATCACGTCGAACATGTCGTTTGCCAGCGGATCGTGCGTTACATACGCGCGGTGCGCGGTGTCGAGCTGCACGCGCAAGAGCTGGTACTGACCAGGCGCGAGCAATTTGCGCGATTGCGCCTGCGCGATACGCGATTCGAGCCAGTGAACCGGATCGGTGAACGTCATGCCGGTCACGGGAGACTGCGGACCCGGCGAGGGTGAAGCCATAACAAGTCCGATGAACGCTACTGCGGCAAGGCGAATCACGAAAGCGTTGCCGCCTTGCGCGGTTCGAGCAGCTCCACCGGAATGCCGTTCGGGTCTTCGATGAACGCAATCGCGCGCGAGCCTCCGGGCGACTTTTTCACATCTTTCAGAACGTTCACGCCCTTGGTGCGCAAATCCGCGACGTAGCGTTCCAAATCGCCTTCGACCTCGAGGGCCAGGTGCTCGTAGCGGTTGCCTAGCTCGTACGGCGGATGCTCCTCGAGGTCGTACACGAGCTCGATATACGCGTCCCAGCTCTCGCCGACGAACGCCATATCCGCATTGCCCGGATAGTGATACGGACCGTCCAGCAAACGCATCCCGAGAATCTGCGTGTAAAAATCAATCGACTGCTGCATGTCGTTGACGAAAATCGACGTGTGCAAATAGCGCGGCATGCTGGTCTCTTACCCCGGCAGGTGCGGTAGGCCCCGCGTAGGCCAAACGGCCCACCCTGCGGCTCGGCGGCACGAAGCGCCGATAGTAGTACTACCGGACTACGAATGGCCATACAGAGCAATCGCCCGGGCGACCTGCGCCTGCGCGACCAGATACGGTTTCTGTTGGATACGGCACGCGCGCTTTCACGCGAGGCCGATCTCGACATGCTCTTCGGCCGCCTGCACGAACTCATCGCGGAGCAATTTCCGGCTTGGACGTTTTTCATCGTGCTCCACGCCGGAGACGAGCAGCAGATGCGCGTGCCGTTCTACGTCGAGGACGGCGAACGGTTCAAAGAGGACCGGCGCCTGCCGATAGCGGGCACGATCACCGGCGAGGTGTTCGTCAGCGGCCGGCCCAGGCTCATTCAGACGGCGGAAGAGTTTGACCGCCTGCGCGCCATCACGATAGGTCCGGGCGATACCAGACGCGCCTGCTCTGCCATTTTTGCACCGCTGCGCGCAGGCGATCGCACTATCGGCGTGATCTCGGTGCAGAGTGAAGCGCCGCATTCATACGACGAGGAAGATCTCGATTTGCTCGTCGCGCTCGGCGAGCAAACAGCCATCGCCGTGCTCAACGCGTGGCGGATGACCGAAATCGATCAGCAGCGGCGCGAACTCGAACTGCTCGTGGAAATTGGGCGCGGCCTTGCATCGGACGAGTTTTCGCTCGAGCAGATGTGCCGCCGCATCCATGCGGAGCTCTCGACAATCATCGACGCACACGTATTTTACGTCGCGCTGCTCAGCGAAGACGGAAAAAGCCTGCATCCGGAATACTGCATCGACGGCACGCAAGAACAACCGTCGAATCCGATACCGCTCGAGCATACATTCGCGGAAACGGTGCTGGCCGGAGCACAGCCGGTCGTTGTTTCCGACTTGCACACCGATCCGCGCGTTCGCAAGTATGAGCGCTTCGGCGACGATGCGACCGCGGTGCGCTCGCTGATCATGCTTCCGCTCCAAATCGGCCAGCGCCGGCTCGGCATCGTTTCGGTGCAGAGCCCGCGCACGGGCTCATACGACGGCGCTGCGCTGCAGCTCCTGCGCTCCATAACCGACCAGTTGGCCTTGGCGGTCAACAACGTGCAGCTCTACCGGCGCACGGCGCAGCGAGCCGATCGCGATGCGCTAACCAATCTCTACAACAGACGCTACGGAATGCGGCGTTTGGCGGAAGAGCTGGAGCAGGCCGGCCGCCGCGGCAAGCACATTTGCCTTTTGATGATCGATCTCGATAACTTCAAAGAGATCAACGATACGCATGGACATCCGGTCGGTGACGTCGTGCTGACGCACATGGCTGACGCCTTGCGGCATTCGTGCCGCGCCTCCGACATCGTTTGCCGATACGGCGGCGACGAGTTCATGGTGATCTTCCCAAACGTGCTCGAGTCGGAAACGGAATCCATTGCCTCGCGCGTGCGAGAGGAATTGAAGCGGCGCGCCGTTCCCGTGCCGAACGGATCGCTCGCAATCGAAGCCTCGATCGGGGTCGCCGTATCGCAATCCGGCATGGATGCCGATGCGTTGCTGCTGGCCGCCGATCGCGCGCTCTACCGCGACAAGGAACGCGCGCGCCGGCACTAGCGCTGCGAGCGGCTAGTGCAAAAAGTAGCGGTGCGTCGAAAAGACGAGCGCCACGCCCAGGCGATCCGCGGCTTCGATGACTGCGGCGTCCCGCACGGAGCCTTCCGGCGCGATGATCGCCATGCACCCGGCTGCCGCGGCGGCCTCCAAACCGTCGGGAAACGGGAAAAACCCGTCGCTTGCGCACGCGGCGCCGCGCGCTCCCTCGCCCGCGCGTATACCGGCAATCTTCACCGCGCTCACGCGATTGGTTTGGCCGGCGCAAATTCCGCGAGTCGCGCCTTCCTTGACGATAACGATGCCGTTGCTCTTGACGTGTCGCACGACGTCCCACGCGAACGCGAGATCGTGCCATTCTTGCGCGCTCGGCTGCCGTTTGCTCACCACACGCCACGTCTCGGGTTTGTACGCGCGGTTCTCTTCTTCTGCCAGCACGCCGCCGAGCGCGCTACGCAGCTGCAGTTCGCGCTGCAGCCGATCCGGAAGTTCGCGTGCGTATCGCATGATGCGCAGGTTTTTCTTTTTCTTCAGCAACGCAAGCGCTTCTTCGTCGAACGCGGGCGCGGCGACGATCTCCAGAAAGAACGTCGAGAGCGCCTGCGCGCTTTCGAGGTCGACCGGCGCGTCGATAGCGATGATGCCGCCGTATGCGGAAACCGGATCGGCGTCAAGCGCGTCGCGCACCGCTTTCGCAGCGGTCGAGCGCTGTGCGACGCCGCATGGTACCGTGTGCTTGACAATCGCCGCGCGCACGAACCGTTCGTGTTCCGAGCCGAATTCTGCGCCAAGCGGCGCGCGCGAAAGCAGCCGCAGCGTCGCGTCGAGGTCGAGCAGATTGTTGTACGAGAGTTCCTTGCCGTGCAGCTGCTCGGGCAGTTGTTCGCGGCCGGTGACGTAAAATGCGGCGCGCAGCTGCGGATTCTCACCGTAGCGCAGCGGCTGGGCGAGCGGCATGGTGAGCGTGAGCGCGCCCGGCAGTTCGCTGGGCAGCACTTCGCCCTCGGTCGCCAGATAATGCGCGATGGCGGCGTCGTACTCGGCGGTGCGTTCGAACGCGGTGACGGCGAGCCGCCTGCGCGCATTTTCGTCCAAACCGCCGCTGCCGAGTGCTTGCAAAAACGCCGGATACTGCGAGGGATGGCTCAGAATCGTGACGCTATGAAAATTCTTCGCCGCGGCGCGCAGAAGCGAAACGCCGCCGATGTCGATCTGCTCGATCGCTTCGTGCAGCGTCGTTCCTTTCTTGGCGACCGTCGATTCGAACGGATAGAGGTTTACCACGAGCGTGCGAAGATCGTGGATTGCGTACGTGCGCACCTGATCCTGATGCGCGGGATTATCGCGATCGTACAGAATCGCACCGAAGACTTTGGGATGCAGCGTCTTCACACGGCCGTCGAAGAGCGGCGGAAACCCCGTCAATTCCTCGACGTCGCGCGCATCGATGCCGTGCTCGTTCAAAAACGCGCGCGTTCCGCCCGTTGCGTAGATCGTCACACCGCGATCGGCCAACGCTCTCGCTACGTCCGCCGCGCCGGTCTTATCGGAAAGTGAGAAGAGCGCACCTTCAGGCAAGCGCAGGCTCCGCCTCCGCCTCGCGTTCGCGCGCGAGTTCCGCGGAGATGAGCGTGCTGATGCCCGCCTCACCCATCGTTACGCCGTACATGCGATCCGCCAATTCCATCGTCTGCTTGTTGTGCGTGACGATGATCATCTGCGATCCGCCGACGGCAAGCTCGCGAACCATCTTCGAGAAACGCTCCACGTTCGCGTCGTCGAGCGCGGCATCGACCTCGTCGAGCAGATAGAACGGCGACGGCCGTACTTTGATGAGCGCAAAGATCAGCGCCGCGGCGGTCATCGCGCGCTCGCCGCCCGAAAGCGTCGGAAGCGGCATCAGTTTCTTGCCCGGAGGCTGCACCGAGATTTCAATACCCGTTTCCGAGAGATTCTCGGGATTGGTCTGCCACATCTTGGCTTGGCCGCCCGGGAACAGGCGCACGTACATCTCCGAGAACGCTTCCGCGACTTGATTGAACGTCTCGTTGAACTGCGCTTGTGTTTGCTGTTCGATTTCGCGAATCGACTGTAGCAACGTCTCGCGAGCTTTCGAGAGATCTTCGAGCTGTTCGCGCAGGAATTGTTCGCGCTGCGCGATTTCCTCGCGATCCGCTTCCGCGTTGAGATTCACGTTGGAAAGACGCGCGAGTTCTTCGCGCAGGCGCGGCAAATCGTCCGTCAGCGTGTCCGGCTCTTGTTCGTAGCGCGTTTCGACGTCGCGGCACTCATCGTCCGTCGCGGGATTCTGGGCAAACTGCGAGACCAGCATGCCGAGTTCGGCTTCGATTTCCGCAAGCCGCGTGCGGTAGCGCTCGCCGCCTCCTTGCGCTTCACGCTCCTCGAGTTCCGCGGTGCGCATCTCCGACTCGAACCGCGTTACCGTATCGGCGAGCG
>DATGJX010000112.1:0-5909 GCA_035294905.1 Vulcanimicrobiaceae bacterium
ACGCCATGTAAACCGCCCAGAACTGATCGATGAAGTATTGCAGCGTCGCGGCGTCGCCTGGAATGTCGAGCGCGTCCTGTACAACCGCCTGGGCGTTGCCGGCCAGGCCGACCTTCCACACGCCCGACGAACCGACAACCATGGATTCATCCATGCCGTTGTCGCCTCCGCTGATCGCCAGGTACTGGTTGACCAGCGCGCCGGTGTCAAAGCTGCTCTGCGTGCGCTTGCCGTTGCCGAACGTCATCAGGTTGTCGCCGTGCGCGCACATCGCCTCACCGCAATCGCCGTACTGGTCGTTGCCATCCATCGGGCATTGCACGGTCGCGCCGCCGCTGCAATCGACCGGCAGCGTCGTCGGCGGGACGGTGATGCGCAGCCGTTGCAACAGGGCCCGCGCCTTCATCCGCTCGCGCGGGATGAAGAACACGGGGTGCGAAGGCTCAGTCGGGTGATTCGGCCCGCGCCGTTTCGCGATCTTCTGCACTGTCGTTCGCTGGATTGCCATGGAAAGAGACTCCTTGAGAAAGGGAGAAATGTCAGACGGGCGATCGCCCGTCTGACGGAAACGAAAAACACGAGCTGTGAGCGGGATTAGTAGGCGAGCGCGCAGCGGTTCATGTGCTCCAAGCACTTGATCGCCTCGCCCGTGTTCGCCAGGACGAATGCGCGGAACGTGTCATGCCAGCGGCGCCAGTCGCAGCCGTACAAGACGCCCGTGCAGAAGCTGAGCGCGTCGAAAATCGGCAGGAACAAATCCTCGTGCTCCAACATCGCGTCGCCTTCGGAGAATTCCTGCGCGCAGATGTGCAGCACGTCGCGGGCACGCATGAGCGCCTCGCGTGCTTCCTTGCCGATCAGTCGTTCGGCGTTGACCCACTTGAGAAGCTGCAGCGCTTCCTCACGAGCGTCGGCCACGTACTTGAAGGCTTGGTGCCGTTCCATCACGCACCTCCCTTCACCGCGCCACAGAGATCGCAGAAGCCGTCGAGCCAATTGTGATCGCACTTCATGGACGGCATTTCGACCTTGGCGGGTTTGGGAGGCGAGCAGACGAAATTCTCCATCACGTAGACGGCTTGCACGAGCAGCGATTGCGCTTCGAGCAACGCCTTCAGCGATTTTTCGAAATCCTGTTCGAGCCCAGGCAGCCCGACGAGATATTCGAGCGCTTCGTCGCCGACTTCGAGCGCCTGCGTGATTTTGTTCACGACGACCGTTTCGGCTGACTCTTCGGGAAGGGGGAGGCTTGCCTGCCGGCCTGCGCCAGCGGGCGGAACGGAAGTGGACATGGGGTAACCCATGCGCCTGTTGCACGTGTGTTCGAGGTGTAGCTCTGCGGAACGTCCGCAGGTTTTCCAGCCAACTCGGCACCGGGGATTTTGAGAAAGATAGGCGGTCGCGGGTAGTGTCTTCCGCGACCGCCTGATCCCCCACTTGCACTCAGGCACAGGAAATGGTATCGGGCGCCGCGACAGGATGCAAGGAAAAAAAAAGCCGCCGATCATCGTCAGGGGAAAACACCTGAACGGCTGATCGACGGCAATGTAGGCCAAGGACACTACTCGCTTGGCCACGTCGGGGCGAGAGGATTCGAACCTCCGACCTCCTGAACCCCATCAAAGATGTCGGGTCTGACGTGGCCATGAGGAAATTATACTCGGCACCACCTGCGCAAACAATCCTTGCTCCTGCGTCGTGCAAGTAGGTACTTGCACCCAGCGCTTTTTCACAGGGGTAAGTACGATGACTCTCTCTCTCCGTCCGCTGTACGCGCAATTCTTGGCCTGGATCGAAACGCACAACCGCCCGCGCACCGTGGCGTACTATCGATCGTTTCTGGATCGATTCGTCGACGCAGTTGGCGACGTGCCGATTGTCGAGTTGCGCAAGCATCACCTGCTGAGTTGGGGACGCACGTGGCACGAACTGCAATCCGTGCAGCGCCTGTTCCACTGGGCACATTCGGAAATGGAGTTGATCGACCGCAATCCCTTCGCGACGGTCAAGCGACCTCGACCAGGCCGACGCCGGCGGGTGCTGCAGCGCAAAGAGATCGCGCAGCTTCTCCGCGCTGCAGCGCCCGACTTTCGCGCCTTCCTGTTTGCGATGCGTGAAACGATTGCGCGGCCGCAAGAGGTGAGAGCGCTGCGCTGGGAGTTGCTGCGCTGGGACAGCGCGACGCACACGCGCGACGCCGCGCTCATCGCCGGCGACGCGCGTTTCGAGTTGCACGACTACAAGGCGCGGGAACGCCGTGCGGACCCCGAAGCGCCGCGCGTCATTCTCGTGACCGCCCGACTCGGCCGGCTGCTGTCGCGCCTGGCTGCGCACGGCCAGCATCCGGACGGGTTCATTTTCCGCAACAGCGAAAAGCGTCCATGGTCGTCAAACGCCGTGCGTCTGCGCGTGAAGCGCCTGAGGAAGCGGACGCATCTCGAACGTGACGCGCGCGGCGAACGTCTCGTCGCCTACACGCTCCGCCATTCGAGCGCGACCAGCGCGACCATCAACGGCGTGCCCGACCGCGTTCTTGCCGAGTTGATGGGACACACCAGTACGCGCACGACGGCGCGCTACCAGCATCTTTCGGTCGCGCACCTGCGAGCGGCGCTCGCTAGACTTCAGACGCGCGTTGCGCCGAGTTGCACGCCCGCCGTGAAGGTCCTGACGAGTTGCGTGACCGATCCGCCCATTTGCAAGCCCGCGTCATAGCTCAGCAAATCCGGCACAACGCTGCCTCCGTTTTCGATTCCTGAAAGAGCCGTAGGAATCAACAATTCGGGATCAATGGTTTCCGCGTCGCCCATGCTGAAACCTGCGGTCAGGCGCGGGATAACGGGATCGATTCGCGCCCCTGTCATCAAACCGGATTCCGGATTGCGAAGTTTGATGACGCCGAGCTGCACGCCGGCCGTGAAAGGTTCGACGGCTGGTCGCGAAAGCGAACCACCGACGCGCACCCCTGCAGAGTAAACTCGGATCGACGGTTGACTGATCGATGCGCCAAGCTGTATCCCCGCGTCCGTGCTTGCGATCTTGCCGCCCAGGCGGACGCCGCCGTGCTGAACACGGACCATCGGTATCACCAGAGCGCCAAGCTGCAAGCCACCGGTCATCGGGACCGGCGGGAGTTTCACGCGGAGCGCACCGAGGCGTAGGCCGGCTTGCATTCGTTTGGGGGGCACGATCAGCAGCGCGCCCAGCGCGAGTCCCGCCGTCATGACTCGATAGGCGGCAAGGACGCGCACGCCATTCACTCGGCATCCGCCGCGCATCACGGGAATTTCGCGCACCAACTGTGCGAACAGCGCCTGCCCGGCAGGCCACACGCGCACAACAGCGCAGGGAGCGTCAGGCGGATCGCCGTCGATTTCGTATTTGGCTTTGAGGGACACACCCATGAAGTCGTCGCTGTCGCCATGCACGCCGTGCGGCGGCAGAGGCGGAACGAACGCGAGGTACCAACTCTTGATGCGCGCGTACTCGTCGCCTTCTTTTTCGTACAAGGTGTGGGCTTCGTCGTTGGGAACGTCAACACGCGGCCAGAAAGCCGTGAGTCCATCGTAGGTGGGAGTGTCGTCGTCGACGATGTACCAGTTGATTCGGTTGTCGAGCCCCGAGGAGTCCGCGAAAAACCCACATGGTGCTGAATACGGTATTCGCACTTCTCCAAAGGCGATGCCGCAGGGATCGAAACCGGTTGGAGTGTCAGGCGTGAAGCTCACGCGGTAATGACGCGACCCCCCTTTTTAACCGCGACCCGGTTCAGGTAGCAGTTTTGCCAGGGCTTCCATTTGTAGGCCCCGCCGGGCACCGCGCCTTTCTGCACGTGGTGCGTTTGGAACAGCAACGCCCCCATGAACGCCGTCATCATCGCGGCATACGTCGTCGGCGACGCGGGCAGCGCCGGCAACGCAGCGGGAATGCCGACGACATCGGTCACAGGCGCGACCAGGTCGTTGGCGAAGGTGACGCTGTCGGGGATCAGGTTGAACTTGCGCGGCACAACGGCCAAATCGGAATCCTCGAAGCGCAGGATAAAAGCCGAATGGACGTTGTCGCACTTGTCGGGCGCCGGCGTTGACAGCAACGTGCCATACAGGCCAGCGCCGACAACGGGGATCGCGTCGCCGCCTGCATTGCGCAGGGCCATTGCGTTGCGGATGTCATCCCACCGGTAGAGACGCGCGGAGAAAATCTCCGAGTCAACCGGCAACAGGTTGATAATTCGCCGAGCAATATCCACGCCTGCGGCTTGCGCGTCGGCCTGAACCTTGTTCGCGATCCAGCTTGTCCACGTGAAGCCGGCGTCATCCGCGTTGATCTTGATGACCAGCTTCCAGAGGTACAAGCCCGAGGTTCCGTTGCTCACAGCGGAGTTCCAACTTGCGGGCATAAAAACAACCTCCATACTGCCATTGCAACCGCGTGAAAGAAAACGCAACCAAAGCAAACCGACGCGGCTATGCGGTTCGCAGATTGGTGTTAACCCTTGAGCGCCAGCGCGGCGGCGATCCGGGTTTGCACATCGCTCAACGACTGCGCGTCGTCTGAGCCGGGGTAGCCGGTGATGTACAAGGGCGTGTAGCCGATCTTGGCGGCGCGCGCGCCTTCACGCGCATCCGCGTTCTGCAACGACTGCAAAGCGCGAAGCGCTTTCTGCGCCATGCGCCGCCGCGCACCGCGGATAAGGATCTTCGGCGCCGCGGCGGTTGCACTCGTTGTCGGTACCATTTCGAGATCGGCGGAAATGATGGACATCGAACAATCTCCTTTTGCAAGGGTGAGGGCGAATCAATCCTGACCAGGCACGCCCAGGTCAGGCATGGTCACTGTATCATCGAACGACTGAAACCGAATTTGAAATTGAAGGATTCGGTTCGGCACGTCGAAGATGAACGGCTGCGTAAATCGAATAACCCGGAAGAGGGACGGAGCGCCGTCACCGACCTGCCACGTCAGGTACACACTCGTTGCCATTTGCGCACCTGCGAGGTGAGCATCAGCGCTAAACACGATTGGGTCAGACACCGCCTGCCCTTGCAGTGGATCGCCCGTCTCGAAGCAATCGGGATTGGTGATTGGCACAGGAGCGTAGCCGCTGAAATTGCACTCCACAAGATCGCTTAGCTGGGCGGCATCATCGAGCATTGCGCTGGAGTTTTGCGCGAGGTGAGCTACGATGATGTTCGTCGGATTCGTCAGCACGTTGCTGAGGTTGAGGCTTTCCGCTGTCAACACATCCGGCATGTCAATTCCTTTCCTGAAAGGGGTGTTGAATGCTCAGTGCTCCAATTTCTCCCATCTCGCTTCCGCAGAACTACAACGCGGAAGAATTGAGCCAGGCATTCGCAATGACGATGCTCGCATCGTATGCGAACGTAGCTTTGGACTCAAGGACGATCCAGAGCTTCGCGAACTCCTACGGAGTTGCGCAGCTTTGGCAGATGCCCGCCGTGCCGCTCGTAACCCCACCGGTCACGATCGCGAAAATTCCCTACTCATGGGGAAACCATGTGATCATTGCACTTGCCGGAACGCCTAACGGCGCGTCGCTTGTGGCACAGTGGTGGAATTCGAGCTTCGCGGTAACCAGCACGAATCCCGTGGGAAAAGTGCACCACATGTACAACGTCGCCGCCACTGCCGTTGCTACAGCGATTGCTGCGGTCCCCGCGCTGGTCACGCTGCTCGCCGATCCGCGAACGGAAGTCACGTTCACCGGTTACTCATTCGGTGCAGCCGTCGCGGATTTGATGGCATCGACGATGATTTGCCTGGCACCCACACGAAAGATTCGCCTGCGAAAATTCGCGTCGCCCCGCTGCGGCAACCTAGAGTATTACGCGAACACTCCGGCGCAATTGAACACCGTCGCGATCTACCGACAGAACGACGGCGTGTTC
>DATGJX010000113.1:0-2537 GCA_035294905.1 Vulcanimicrobiaceae bacterium
AGCGCGCCGTCGGATTGGAACCCAATCATGCGCGGCGTCAAAACGACGAAAGCGCCGGGTAATGCAGGCGTTATGCGAAAATGGGAGAGCACGTCTCGTTCGCGCGGCGAGCCCAGCGCTTGGACCGGCAAGACCGGCGACGCAAAAATGACGCGTATCTGCGCGCGATTGTTCACCGTGCCTCGCGGTGAGATTTCGGCGATCCACGCGGGCACGCTGGGCGACGGTAAGGACGCGACAAACGGAAGGCGCGGCGGTTGCGTGGACGGCCGCCCGCAGGCCGCAACTACCGCACATATGCAGAGAGCCGCAACTGTCAAACGGCCGCGCATCGGTATGCCATTCAACGCCGCGCCGGGAAACCTCTCGCGTTGCGTGAAGCATTCGGGATGCTGCAGCGCACGGGGCTTCTTCTTCTGTTCGCGCTGGCCGGCGCCGTCTTCGCCGCGCCGCATCTGTTTGCGATTCGCCCGCAAGACATCGCGCCGGCGAGCACGGCCTTCACGTTTACCGATCGCTCCGGCGTTCCGCTCGGGACCGTCGTCAACTCGAATTCGCAGCAGATCGCCGCGGTGCCGCTCGGGCGCGTTTCGCCCTACTTCGTTTCTGCCGTACTTGCGGCAGAGGACCGGCGGTTCTTCCATCATGCCGGCGTCGATTGGGTTGCTTCAGCTCGCGCGGCGTGGGAAAGTCTAGCGTGCATCTGCGTGCGCAGCGGCGCGTCGACCATCGACATGCAAGTCGCGCGCACTGCGTTTTCGCTCGGCGGCGGCTTACGGGGAAAGATCGTACAAGTTTGGGACGCGGAGCGAATCGATGCAGGAAGCGACAAGCGGGCGATCTTGAATTTTTACGTCAACCGCGTCGCGATGGGCGGCGATATGTACGGCGTCGAGGCCGCGGCTCGCACGTATTTCGGGATCTCCGCGCACGACCTCGATCTGGCGCAGGCAGCGGTGCTTGCCGGCATTCCGAACGATCCCGTGCGGCTCGATCCGCGTTCGCATTGGCAAGCCGCTCGCGAACGCCAGCATTACGTGTTAGCTCGCATGGTTGACGACGGAATGATCACGTGGGCCCAAGCGCGCACGGCAATGCACGAAACGATCCATGTTCGCCTGCGCGAGACGCAGCTCGGCGACGCACAGCAACTGCTTTTTTCACTTGCCGCGCGGGGGACGCCCAGCAGCGCACCGATTCGCACGACCATCGATCTCCCGCTGCAGCGTTTCGTGCAGGCACAAGCGCAAGACGTCGTCGCGGCGCTCGCAGCGCATAACGTCACGCAAGCGTCGGTCCTCGTCGTCGACAACCGCACGGGAGACGTGCTGGCCTATCTGGGCTCGCTGGATTATTTCGACGACGCCTATCTCGGACAGAACGACGGGGTCCAAGCGCTGCGGCAGCCCGGTTCGACGCTCAAGCCGTTCTTATACGAATACGCGCTGGAGCAGGGCGTCATTACGCCGCAAACGATTCTCGCCGACGTCCCGTCGTCATACGCGATCCCGAACGGCGAGATTTACAGCCCCGAGGACTACGACCGCCACTTCTCCGGACCGGTCTCGGTACGCACGGCGCTTGCGAATTCGCTGAACGTTCCCGCAGTCCACGTGCTTTCGAAAACCGGCGTTGCGCCGTTTCTCGATCGGCTGCACGCGCTCGGCTTTTCGCATCTGCGCCAAACGCCGGCATATTATGGGCTCGGGCTCACGCTCGGCGCCGGCGAGGTGACGCTTTGGGATCTCGCTCACGCGTACGTAACGCTCGCGCGAGGCGGCAATGCGATCCCGCTGCGCACCGTTGCGCAGGACGGCGCGCCGCAGGGCGAGCAGATCGGCGATCCCGCAGATTGGCAGCTCGTCACGGACATCTTGTCGGATCGCTACGCGCGCGCCGAAGCGTTCGGTTTAGGTTCCGTCATCGATATGCCGTTCCCGGCGGCCGTCAAAACGGGAACGTCTTCGGGGTACCGCGATACCTGGACGGTCGGCTACACGCCCGAATACACCGTCGCCGTGTGGGTCGGGAATTTCAGCGGCGCCCCGATGCAGCACGTCGCCGGCGTGAGCGGCGCCGGCCCGCTCTGGAATCGCATCATGCTGCATTTGTACGAACGGCGCGATCCGCCGCATTTTACGCCTCCGCCCGCACGTATGCTCGTGAGGGCGCCGCGCAATACGTTTGCGCAGTCGAGGCAGTACGACGAATGGCGGATTCAGCAAGGAGCAACCAATGGGGTCTTGCACATGCTGTTTCCGCACGACGGCGATCTTTTCGAAGACACGCTCTTGCCGAACGATCCGCGTCGCAGCGAGCAGCAGATTGCGTTTCGCGTCAGCCGTCCGCCGCATTCGACGGTGACGTGGATGCTGAACGGCAAACCGCTTGGGCGCAGCGGCGGCGATGCCTACTACTGGACGGTTGAGCCCGGCACGTGGACCGTCACCGTCTCGGAGGGCACAGCCGCCGATAGCGTGCGGTTTACCGTCATCCAACGCCCGCGTCACGGCAAACGGGGTTTTGCCGTGCCGCGC
>DATGJX010000114.1:0-3685 GCA_035294905.1 Vulcanimicrobiaceae bacterium
GTCGGCGTGTGAGGCAGGTCGCCCGTCGTAACGTCCAACGCTGCGGGCAGCGGTGTTTTTGCGACCGCAGGCGCCGAGCCGGCTTCCGCCTGAAAGACAACGGAAACGGCGACGGCCGTAACGGCCGCGGCAGTCGCCGCGATCCAAGCGCTGCGAAATAAAAACATGTGAACCCCTCCTCGGAAACCTAGCGTTCTTTGCGGCTCTCGCGTGACTCCGACAGGCTCGGGATGACGATTGAACGTACTCGCCTTTATATATGAGACGCAGCGCCTGTGCAATATTTGCGAGTTTGGTTTTGTGCTGCGGTGCCGCTTTTACGGCATCTGCGCAAGGCACCGCGCTACTTACGTTCGATGCGCTCCGCAATCAAATTCATCTTCGCGACCCGCAGATCTCGCCGAACGGCGAGAGCGTCGTTTACGTTCGTTCGCTCGGCGATTTCAAACGCGACCGTAATGATAGCGAACTCATGTTGGTTCAAATCGCCGGCGGTGCGCCTCGGGTGCTTACGCGCGGCAAGTTTCGCGTCGGCATGCCGCAGTGGTCTCCCGACGGCACGCGCATCGCGTATCTTGCGTCGTCATCGGAACATGAGCCGCCGCAGATTTACGTGCTGCCTATGAACGGCGGCGATTCGCAGCAAGTCACGCGGGCCGGACAAGGCGTGCTCAGCTTCGCCTGGCGCCCGGACGGCAACGCATTTGCGTTCGTCAGCGAAGACGCGCCCGCGAATAAAAAGGATATCGAGCATCACCTGGACGCGGTCGTCATCACCGATGAGGACTACCTCACTCAAACGGCGCCGCTGCCCGCCCACCTCTGGGTTGTCGATGCCGACGGTTCGCACGCAACGCGCTTGAATTCCGGTGCATGGAGCATCGTGAAAAGCTCGCAGCCAGTCTGGTCGCCCGACGGCACGCGCATCTACTATCAGCGCCAGCCTGACGCCGTGTTCGCACACTTCGTTCAGCAAACCACATACGCGCACGACATGCGCTCGAATCGCGATGCTCAGGTGTTCGGCATGGTCGACGCGCAGCCGAAACTCTCGCGTGATGGAAGCCTTCTTGCAGTCTCGCTGCCGCGCCACGGCAGTCTCTATCTTCAGAAAGACGTTTCCGTACGCCGAGCCGGAGATGGAACGGAAATATTCAACACGCGCGGCATCGATCGCAACGCGCATTGGTATGCCTTCCTGCCGTCGGGTGCGGGCATTGCGTTTGGCGCCGCCGACCGTGTACACGACCGCCTGTGGCTCGTGTCGGAGACGGGCGTACCCCAAAAAGTGGACCTCGGCGACGTCGACTTTGGGCCCGACGCGAGCGTGAGCAACGCGGGAGGCATCGCGTTCATCGGCGAGCGCACGGATCGCTTGCCGGAGATTTACTATCTCGCGCCGGACTCGAACGTGCCGAAACGGCTGACAGACGAAAATGCATGGCTTGACAACTACGCCGTCGCGCGCACGTCGGAGATTCGCTGGCCGATGGACAACGGCATGACGGCCGACGGCGCGCTGACGTATCCCGTCGGCTACGTCCCCGGACGCAAGTATCCGCTGGTGGTCGTGATTCACGGCGGCCCGATTGAAACGTCGACGTGGGACTTCGCGGGTTTTGAAGAAGGCGCGCCTCTCGCGCAGATCTTCGCCGCGAAAGGTTACCTCGTGCTGCGCCCCAACTATCGCGGCAGCGACAACAGCGGCGATGCGTTCACGCAAGCGATCGTCGGCGACGTATCGAGCGGACCGGGCAAAGACAATCTCGCCGGGGTCGATGCCGTTCGCAAACTCGGAATCGTGGACGAGTCGCGCATCTTCGTTTCCGGCTGGTCCGGCGGCGGTCTGCAGACGTCGTGGCTCATCGGTCACGCACACTTTTGGCGCGCGGCGGTGAGCGCTGCAGCGGTCAACGATTGGTACCAGCAAACGCTGCTCGCCGACATCAACGAACCGTTCGGCGAAGCCTTCTTCGGTGCGTTGCCCTTTACGCCGGAAGCTCGTGCAAAATACCGGGCAGAGTCGCCGATTACATACGTCGACGACATACACACGCCGACGCTGATCCTCAGCGATACGCGCGATCCGCGCGTTCCCGTGTCGCAATCGTACACGTTCTACCACGCATTGCGCGATCGCGGCGTGACGGTGCAGTTTACCGCGTTTCCACGCTACGGACACGTGCCGTCAGACCCGGTCGGGCTCGAGCAAGCCCTCAAAGCGTGGGTCGGCTGGATCGAAAGGTGGTCGAAGTAATGCTGCTCGCCATGGCGCCGCCGGCGCATATTGCTACGGTCGTGCTTGCGGACCTGCGCAAAACCGTTTCCCTTGCATCACCGCAAATCTCGCCGGATGGGCGCAGCATCGCCGTTCTCGTGCGCCGCAGCGACTACGATAAAGACAAAGTAGTCACCGATCTCGTCCTGGTCGACGTCGCCACGCACCGTGCGCGGACGCTCTTGCATGACGCGACAGGGTTGGACAACGTCGAATGGTCGCCTGACGGCTCGCGTCTTGCGTACACTGCAAATAAACAAGTCTACGTCTTGCCGATGAACGGCGGCGAACCGGTGCAGATCACGCACGTGAAAACCTCCGTGGAGGCGCTCGACTGGCGGCCGGACGGCAGTTCTATTGCATTCACGGCCGACGTCGAGCCGGCGAACGAAGCGCGAATCAAGCGTCACGCAGACGAGTTCAACGTGGACGACAATCCGTGGACCGACCAAGAAGCGCCGAGCGACGTCGCGCTCTACGAAACGAATGCGAGCGGCGGCACGGCGCGCCGCATCGGCAGCGGCTGGTCCGTCGGCGGCGGCTTCACCTACGCGCGCGACGGCAAGAGCATCTTCGTTACGCGCATCACCGACCACAAGTCGCCGAACCGGTACCTGTCGCGCGAAATCGTCCGCATCGACCTGCGTTCCGGCCGCACAGTGTCGTTGCGCAGGCTTTCGGTGATGCAAACCGATCCGTTGCGCGGGCCGGCGGGACAGATTGCGTTTGCAGTTGCGAATCCGGCCGGGACGATGCAAACCGAAATGGCCCTGAGCAATGCGAGCGGCGCAAACGCGCATATGATTACGCAGCATCTCGACCGCAACGCGAACGGTGCCGCATTCATGCCGGACGGCTCGCTCTTGATTGCGGCCAACGATGAAACAGGGCGCCGCATCTTCCGCGTCACGCCGGGCGGCGCGGTTTCACATCTGCCTCTCGGTTCGCTCGTTCCCAGCTACGACGTCAGCGTTTCGCGAACCGGCACGGTCGCGTTCATCGCATCCACGCCGGATCATCCAACCGAACTCTATGCTTTGCGTGCCGGTTCGCCGGCGCCCGTTCGGCTGACGGATTACAATCGTTGGATCGAGCGCTTCACCTTAGGCATTTCACACGCTATTACGTGGCGCACGCGCGACGGCTTGGTTGCCGACGGCGTCGTGACGACACCGCCGGGCTGGCACGGCCAACGCACGCCGCTCGTTCTGTACATTCACGGCGGACCAACGTCTTCGTCCACCGTCGGCTACTCCGGATTCGTACAAGTGCTGACCGCTCACGGTTGGATGGTCTTTCAACCGAACTACCGCGGAAGCGACAATCTCGGCAACGCCTATATGACCGCGATCGTCCGCAACACCGTCGCCGGACCGAGCGCCGACATTCTCGCGGGGCTCGCCGCCC
>DATGJX010000115.1:0-11712 GCA_035294905.1 Vulcanimicrobiaceae bacterium
TCTTTCACGAGATTGCGGAAATGGCCGATCGTCTTGTCGCTCGCGTCCAGTTCTTCCGGCGTATCCGCGCAGACATTCAGTGATGCCGTGCCCGGGAACGACCCGCTGCCGGTCCACAGATCCCATTTGCGGAAATTCACGCACGCGTCGAGCGGCGAATCGAGCAGCCGCCCGAGCGGCGTGGTACCGAACGTGACCGTGTTGCCGCTTTGCTTCGGGTCGTAAAGCGCCGTTGCATATTTCCACGAACTATCCGGCAGAACGAGCGACGGATCGAATTCCGTTGTGTCGTTGGTCCCCGTCGACGGATAGACCAGATTTTGATTCCAGTCGATGACGAAGATGTTCGGCGTCGACAAGCGATTCGACGAATAATTTCCGAACGTCGCGCCGAGATACGTGAAATCCACGTCGATGCTGCTGGTGTCCGCGGGCACGTCGAGGTCGATTGCGTACAGATGCAGCGGATCGCGGCGCCATGCCACGCGTTTTCCGCCGGCCGTAATCACCAGCGAGGCAACGTTTTGAATCGGCCCCGATGCCGCATGCTCGCCGGGAATCCATTTCGGGTAGTACAGCGTGAGCGGGCCGGGATTCACCGGAATCGTTTCGTGCGTGCGCACGACGTTTTGCGTGGGCGCTTTCGACGCGTCGACCACAAGCGTAATTGCACCGAGTAAAACAGCGGCAAAGACCATAGGAACACTGCTACGCCCTGCGAATCTGCACATCATGCATGCCAGCATCCCGGCATACGTTGCGCTCGCCGATCAGTGTAATCATCCGGTGTCGATTCTGATGCAGGCGCAGCCGCAGCTGCCCGGCACCCTCGAGAGTCTGCACGTTCAGCAGCGCCGGGACGTCCTGCTCGAGGTACGCGTCAACGCGCGCGGAGACGTAACGCTGGTTAAGATGTTGCAGTCCTCGCACACCCGCGATTTGGACACCGCCGCGGACCGCGCTGCGCGCAACAGCCGCTATTCCCCGGCAATGGTGGACTGCAAACCCAAAGCGGGCGAGACGCTTTTTCGCGTCACGTACGATCCGGCTCAGGAGTAGCGCGCCAAAACCGGGGTACGATTCCCCAATGAGTACCGGCCAGTTCCCCAGCTTGCCCGCTTATCCCATAAAACAGCGTCTGGAGATCGACGGCGTGAACGTGCTGCTGCTCAGCATCCCGCCGGATCAGGATTATCCGCAGAACATTTTCGGCGTGAGCGAAAAGGGCGACGTGCTTTGGCAAATAGAGCCGCGCCCGTCGAAAGCGCCGCACAACCGCTACACGTCGATTCGCGACGAGGTCGGCTTGGTTGTTGGCATAACCGAAGACAACTGCCAGCGAAAGATCGACGCGAAAACCGGTAAGGTTCTAACGGAGGAGCCGGCGCCAAACACCTAGCATGCCTCTATCGGCTAGGCTGCTAGCCGATGTGGAGGTGTCGATGCGCATGTACCGTTTCGCGGCGCTCATTGCCGCTCTCGTTTTCTCGCTGTCCGCGACCTCGGTCGCAAGCGAACCCGGCATCGTCGGATGGGCGTCAGGCCCGGCGATTGACAAAGAGCTGCAATACGAGCAGATGATGCTCAAAGTTCCGAGCGCCGCAAACGCGCACGAAATCGAATTGCACATTTCGTCCGTGCCGCACCGCGCCGGATCGCCCGCGGACTACAATACCGCAATGTTCGTGCGCGATCGGCTGCAGCGCGACGGCTTCACGACGCGCATCGTCAAATATCAAGTATGGTTCACCGGGCCGCTCCAGCAAGCGCTCGAGCTCGTTTCGCCGCAGCGCAAGACGTTTGACTTGCTCGGCGGCGCACCCGGCGCGCATACCAAGTGGGAACGCATGGCCGGGCCGGCGTTTTTGGAAGATTCCGGCGACGGCGACGTGACGGGACCACTCTACTACGTCAACGCCGCATCGAAAGACGATCTCGACGTGCTGGACGACATGCACGTGAATCTGCGAGGCGCGATCGTCATCGTGCGTTTGAGTGCGCCCGGCGGCGGCTTTCTGCGCGGCTTCGATCCGAAGTACAACGCGTATAACGAGCTGCGCAAACGCGGCGTCGCGGCGATTTTGGAATTCATGGATCCCGCCACGCAAGGGTACGGCGGCGGCGAGATGTGGCCGAAGGGCAACTTCAAAAACGAGGGCATGGCCGAGCGCATGGGCGGCATGTCGCCAGCGTCGTTCATGACGCAGGCTCCGGGCGATCCGACGCTTCCGGGACAGGCGCCGGTGGTCGGCAAAGCGCACTTGCCGTACGATCAAGTGCCGCACGCCACGATTCCCGAGATGAGCCTGACGCAGCGCGTTGCGCGCGATCTGCTCTCGCGCATGACCGGTGAAGTGGTTCCGCAAGACTGGCATCCGATGTTCGAATTCGTTCAGCACGTGGGCGGAAACGAGAGCGTGCACGTGCACGTGAAGTTCACGCGGCATTTGGTGACGATTTGGAACGTGTTCGGCGACATCAAGGGATCGACCGATCCGAACTCCATCGTGATGATCGGCAGCCATCGCGACGCGATGACGTTCGGTGCAATCGATCCGGGCAGCGGAACGACGGATATGATGCAGGACGCGGACGCATTTCACAAACTGACGCAGGCGGGTTGGCGCCCAAAACGCACGATCGAAATCGCGTCGTGGGACGGACACGAACTCGGCCTGTTCGGCTCCGCGTCGTACATCTATCAATACGGTCCCCAGCTCAAGGCCAACGTTTTTCAGTATATCAACACCGATCAGCTGACGACGGGACCGCCGTTCGTCATCAGTTCGTCGCCGGGACTCTTCGCGTTCATCAAACAGACGGCAGACGCAATCCGCGGTCCTGACGGTTTGCCGCTCAGCGCGCACGACTCCAAACGGAAACCGCTCATCAATGCGATGACGGGCGGCTCGGATCACCAGAACTTCGCCTACATTCTGGGCATTCCGAGTTCGTCCAACGGATTCTACGGCCCATTCGGTGCGCACCATACCGCGGAAGACAACCTCGACGGTTTGAACACGTACGATCCCGGCTTGAAAGAAGCGGTCGCAACTGCGCAGCAAACGGCGATGCAAGCGATGCGCGCCGCCGATGCAACGGTGCAGCCGATACGCATTGCGGAAATTCCGCAGCAGTTCATGAAGGATATGCCGATGCTCTTCGGCGTCACGATGGGTAAGGCAAATCTCGCGCAGCTGACAGCGGCGATCGTCGCCTTCCAAAAAGCCGCCGCGGCAACCGACGCGCAAATGGCGAAAGCGGAAGCTGCGGGCGACGTTGCGACGATGCAAAAACTCGCAGCGCTCGAACAACAGTCGCGCGGCGCGTTTTACATGCCGCAAGGACTTTCGTTCAACAAATACCTTCACACGATAGATCGCGTCTTCGTCAGTTATCCGGAGGTGTTGTTCGCCGGCAGCGATCCGAAAGCGCAGCAAGCGGCAATCGACCGAATGACGTCCGCTGTCCAAGCAGCAACCGCCGCACTAGAACCAAAAACCTAGCGCACCGTTCGTGTCACGCTGAGGTATCGAAGGGCCCCGAGCGAAGTCGAGGGGCCAACAGGGCCGCGGCGCTAAGTCAAATCCAACTTCATCATCTCGTGGAACGTGCGGAAGCCGAGCGATTCATACAAGGATCGCCCGGCTTCCGATGCTTGCAAGCGGATTCGCACGCAGCCGCGCTCTTTACACCATGCAATGGCGCGTTGCGTCAGTTCGCGCGCGATGCCGCGCCGCCGGTGACCCGGCGCGGTGTAGATTCCCGCGAGCGTCACGTTCAGATCGAGCAGAGCGTTGCCCGCGCTGTGGCTCAACAGCGCCGCGGCAGTCCCCACAATGTGGCCGTCGTCCTCCGCAACAAACCACTCCATCGTGCCGGCATCCATCTGGTGGGCAAAATCAGCCTCCAGCCGGCGCCGCCAATCGGAAACGAACCCGGACCCGGCGACCTTCGACTCGAGCAGCATGTCGTGCCAAAACTGAACCAGCACCGGAATGTCGGCAGGAACGCCGTGGCGGTAAGCGAGCATGCCCCTCGACTTCGCTCGGGGTGGCATATTGTCACCCTGAGGTATCGGAGGTATCGAACGTAGTCGAGCCCTGGCGGCACCGCCCCTCGACGTCGCTCGGGGTGGTTCGATACCTCACCATGACAATCGGGTGGTCGATACCTCACCATGACAATCGGGGTGGTCGATACCTCACCATGACAAACGGTTGCCACCGAGCGCGGGGCTGTGGTATGCTCCCTGAGCCGAAGTAGGGTCCTGAGCCTAGGCGCAGGGTCCTCACCGGATGCCTGCGGGCGATCCGGTCTTCACCTGAGGTGCCGCCGGTAGGTGCCGACGATGGGGTTGCTTCGGCAATACCCATTTTTGTTTGGCAACAAAAATGGGCTCCCACGGGTTTTACAGGTGCTCCGCCATTCTGGCTGCGCACCCCTACGGGCAAAGCCCGTAGGGCACCCCATTTTATTTGTTGCGGCTAAGCCGCCAGGAGACTACGCCATAGCTCGACCGCTCAGAGTAAACGACCAGATCCGCATTCGTCAGGTGCGTGTGATTGACGAGGACGGAAGTCAGCTCGGAATCTTGTTGACCGAAGATGCACTGGCGCGCGCACGCGGCGCGGGCCTCGATCTGATTGAAGTGTCGCCGACGGCGCAGCCGCCCGTGTGCAAAATCGGCGATTATGGACGCCTGAAATACGAGCAGTCGAAAAAAGACAAGGACGCCCGCAAAAAGCAGAAGAGCTTCGAATTGAAAGAAGTGAAGCTGCGGCCCAAGATCGAGACACACGATTACGAGACCAAGGCGCGCATGGCCGAACGTCTCATCCTCGACGGAAGCAAAATCAAGGTCACGATCATGTTCCGCGGGCGCGAAATCACGTACACGAGCTTCGGGCGCAAATTGCTCGATCGCATGGCAGCCGACATGGCGCCGATCGCCACGGTCGAACGCGAGCCGAAACTCGAAGGAAAAAACATGTTTATGATCCTCGCGCCTCGACCGGTGCCCACGGGTCCGCCGAAGTTCCTCTCGCAGCACGAGAAGGAACGCGAGAACCACAAGCCCGCCACCGAGGACGCGAAGACGAAGGAGCCGACCAGTGCCTAAGATTCGTACCCATCGTGGTACCGCAAAGCGCGTGAAGGTCAGTGCGAACGGCGTCGTTCAGCACCGTCACCAGTTCAGCGGCTGCGGCCACATCATGAGCAAGCGCACGCGCAAGCGTAAACGCAAGTTCCGCAAAGATCAGCCGGTGTTCAAGGGCGATCTCAAGCGCTTGGCGCCGACGATCCCGTATTTGGTGTAAGGAGGGTCCGAACAGATGGCACGTATCAAACGCGGTCTTCACGGCCTCAAACATCGCCGCAAAGTGATGAAGCTCGTCAAGGGCTTCCGCGCCGCGCGCCGCCGCAACTATCGCGTTGCGAACGAAGCGCTGCTGCATTCGCTGGCGTACGCCTTTCGCGATCGTCGCGTCCGTAAGCGCGATTTCCGTTCGCTCTGGATAAGCCGCATCAATGCAGCGGTTCGCAAAGAGGGTCTGACCTATTCCGTCTTCATGAACGGCCTGAAGAAATCGGGCGTTACGCTCAACCGCAAAGCGCTGGCGGAACTTGCCGTGTCGGACGCGGCTGCGTTCGGCTCGCTGCTCAAGGTGGCAAAACAAGCGGCAGGCAAATAAATCGAGCCGCTTTACAAAAACATAACGGCAGCTGTAGAGCAGCTGCCGTTTTCGTATTACGGAGCAGCGTCCGCTCCCCGTACACTCGAGCGAGTATGATGAAACGGATTTCAATCTTCGCGCTTTTTGCATTGTTTGCCGCGCCGGCGGCCGCTCTTGCCGCAACAGTCGACGCCTCGCTGATTCCCGACGGAACGTACGTGGTGAAAGTCGAGAAGGTGCAAGACGCTCAGCACGTCACCGTTGCGATGGACAACGGTATGGAAACCACGCTTGCGGCGACGGGCACCGTCAGCTTTTCGAAAGTCAAGGCCAACGACACCATCAAGGTGTCCGTCATCAAGGGCAAAGTCCCGGTCTACGCCGTTCAGTAAAGGCCGAGCTTGCGTGCCGCCGAATCTTCCGGGGGCATGCAAAGCCCGGCGCGCGACTTCGAGGACTATGTCCTCGGGTTGCTGACCGTTTTGGAGCGGTTGCCCATTCCGATCGCATTCGCGTTCGATCGGAAGTGTGAGCGCGTCCAGGGAAATCGCGCATTTCACGCATTGAACGGCGTCGACGCGCGCGGTCTGCTCTACCGCGCTGCGAACGAGCGAAAAGAAATCTTCGATCCCGACGCCGTTGCGTCCGCGTGGCCGCTGCGCAATGCAGACGGTGCAGTCGAAGGCGCCATCGGCGTCTTCGTCGACGTCACGCAAAGCCGGGAAGCGGAACGTCGCTACGAGCTGATCGCGGAAGCGATTCCCGCATTTGTCTGGCTCGACGCGCCGAACGGCAGCGCAGTCTATGCAAATAAACGCTGGCTCGATTACACGGGGCTAACCGCGGAAGAGAACCGCGGCCACGGGTGGGAAGTCGTCGTGCATCCCGACGACGCGCTGCGTCTGCAAAGCGAACGCGAACGCACGCTGAGCAGCGGACAGCCGTTCGAAGATGAGTGCCGCTACCGCGGTAAGGACGGCAAGTACCGCTGGTTTTTGTTCCGTTCCATTCCGCTGCGTGACGAGAATGGGCTCGTCACGAGCTGGCTGGGCACCGCCACCAACATCGACAAGCAAAAGAGCGCCGAGGCACAACAGGCGTTTTTTGCACTCGCAAGCGACGTTCTCGGCTCGACGCTCGACGTGGCCACGACGCTCGAACGCATCGCACGTCTTGCGATCGCCTCCCTCGGCACCTGGTGCCAAATCGATCTTCCCGACGCCGACGGCCGTCTGCGCGCGACCGTCATCGCGCATCGCGATCCGGAGAGCGAGTATCTGCTCGAAGCGCTCGTGGGCGAGCACATTTACAACGATGAGGCGCAGCTCGGGCCGCCGGCCGTTCAGCGCACGCTCAAGCCGCAGGTGCTGCAGCACGTCGACGAGGACGCGGTAGCGTACGTCATTCCGGAGCAGCGTTACCGCGCGATTTACAAATCGGTCGGGTATGCGTCCGGATTGATGGTGCCGCTGCGCATTCGCGATCGCGTGCTGGGCGTGCTCGGCATCGCCTCGGACGATCCCACGCGGCTGTACACCGAGTTCGACGTGACGACTGCGATGGAGCTGGGACGCCGCGGCGCCGTCGCGCTCGAAAACGCGCAGTCATTTGCGCGCGAACATCGCGTTGCGACAACGCTCCAGCGCGCACTGCTTCCCACAACCTTGCCGCACACGCACGGCGTACAATTCTCTTCCGCGTACTCGTCCGCCGCATCGCAGGAAGGCGAAGCGGTCGGGGGCGATTGGTACGATGCGTTTCCACTCGAGGGCGGCCGTATCGCGCTTTCAATCGGTGACGTCGCGGGACACGGCGTCGAAGCGGCGGTAACGATGAGCGTTGCGCGCCAAGCAATGCGCGCCGCTGCGCTGGAGTTACGCGGCCCGAAAGACGTGCTCGCGCATGCGAACCGCGTGGTCATGCTCGAGCATTTGCCGCCGATGATTACCGCAATCTTCGCGGTCTACAACCCGTACACGCGCGAATTGACGTTCAGTCTCGCGGGGCACCCGCCGCCGGTGCTTCTGGATGCCGACGGCAGCCTTGAAACGCTTGCGGGCAGCGGTCCTCCGCTGGGCGTCGCTTTCGACGAAGTGCTGCTGGAAGATCAGCACACCACGCTTGCGCCGGACACGACGATGATCTGCTTCACCGACGGCCTCATAGAGTACGGGCGCGATGTGCTGCTTGCGGAGCGGCGGTTGCACGACGTCCTGCGCGCTCGCGGATTCCTGAACGAGCCGAATCCGGCGCAGGCCATCATCGATGCGGTGCTCGATGCGCCGCAGCGCGACGACATCGCCGTCCTCGTCATGCGTTGTTAGCTAGGTCGCCTTCCGTTCGTTTCCAGCACCCGATCGACAATTCCGTAGGCCTGCGCCTCTTGCGCGGTCATATGATAATCGCGTTCGACGTCGTTCAGGATTTTTTCGACCGGTTGGCCTGTCCGCTGTGAATAGATTCCCGCGACTAATTCGCGAGTCGCAATGAGTTCGCGTGCATGGATTTCGATGTCCGTAGCTTGGCCGCCGATCTGTCCCACCCATGGCTGATGGATGAGGATTTTGCTGTACGGCAAGGCCATACGCTTTCCGGCGTGTCCGCCGACGAGCAGCAATGACGCGGCCGAGGCTGCGAATCCCGCGCAGATTGTCGCGACGTCGGGCTTGATGAACTGCATGGTATCGAAAATCGCCAGACCTGCGGTGAGCGATCCGCCCGGACTGTTGATGTACAGATCGATGTCGGCGTCCGGATTTTCTTTTTCGAGAAAGAGCAACTGCGCAATGACGATGTTGGCGAGATCGTCGTCTATCTCTCCCCCGACGAAAACGATGCGGTCGCGAAGCAGTCGCGAATAGATGTCGTACGCCCGTTCCCCGAGTGCGGTACTTTCAACGACGGTCGGAATCAGCAGCTTGCTCATATGGTTGCTATAACACAACCCGCCGGCCGAAGGCAGCGTTTTTCGACTCAAAAGCGGCCAGACTCCGGCAGGGCTGCTCTCCGGCACTGCGGGTGAACCGTATTCGCTGCGCAGGCGTACGTCCTATGTGAACGAAGTGAGCGCCAGCTATGGCAACCGCCGAAGCCGCCCGCGAGGGCGCTGACGAGGCGACATGGGCGCAGGCATTTGCGCGCCGCGAGCGCTGGGCATTCGACGAAGCCTATCGGCGGTTCGGTTCGCTCCTCTACTCCGTTGCGCTTGGCGTTCTGCATAACGCCCAAGACGCGGAAGATTGTCTGCACGACGTTCTGGTGCGCGTTTGGAAAAATTCGAACTCGTTTACGGTCGAGCGCGGATCGGTCCGCACATTCCTCGTCGTGTGCGTTCGTAACGAAGCCATTTCGCGCACGCGGGCGGCGGCGCGCCGCGAGCGGCTCAGCGAACGCCTCAGCCGGGAAACCAACACGGTCGAGGAGCTGGAGATCGCAGACTTCATCGACGAGGAGCGCGTTCGTAACGCGCTCTCGCAACTGCCGGACGAACAGCGCCAAGCCGTGATGCTCGCGTACTTCGGCGGGAAAACGCACGTCGAAATTGCAGAGCAGCTCAACGAGCCGCTCGGCACGGTTAAGAGCCGCATTGCGCTGGGATTGCGAAAGCTCGGCACGATGCTGAACGCGAGGAAGCGCACATGACCGATCACGTCGGCGAATTGGCCGAACTCTACGCGATCGGCTCGCTCGAGGAATTCGAGCGCGAGCGCGTCGAGCGGCACGTTTCGCAGTGCCGCGAGTGCGCGGCCCAACTGCGCGACGCCGAAGAAACCGTTTCCGCGCTTGCGCAAGCACAAACGCGCGACCTGCGCGAACCTCCGGCAGAACTGCGCGCGCGACTCGACCGATCGATCGCAACGCGCCGTCCGGTGCTGACGTGGCACCCGTTTGCAGCCGGCATCGCGGCGGCAATCATCCTTGCCTTCATTCCGACGTGGGTCGCGGTCGATCGGAACAGCGCGCTCGTCGCGATGCGGCAAGACGAACGCGCGCTCGCTCGCTTGGCGAGTGCCGGCACGCAGATCGATCACGCGCAGTTCATGCTACCGAGCAAGCAACCGATGGACGCGAAAGTGCTGTACGGTCCGCGCGGCGACTGGTACTACGTCGTGGTGATGCACCCTCGTGCGGGCATGCAGGTCGCCTACGTGCACGGCGGACAGATGGAAATGCTCGGCAGGGTGGCGATGCACGGCGAGAGCGGCACGCTCTACCTTCCGGTGAACCACAAGATGGAGCAGCTCGCACTGTGTGAAGGCAACACCGTCGTCGCGGAAGCGCACTTGGTGTATTAAGCAATTGTATTAAGCAAGGCCTTGGACGACCCCAGCACCGAAGTGCGCCACATGCGAATCGCAGTCGCCGGTATTTTCGCCGTCATTCTTTTGCTGCCGTGCGGCGCATTTGCGCAGCAGCCCGTCACGACTACGCCGCCACCTGCACCGCCGTCGCCGCCGCCGTTCAGCAGTGACACCGCGCGCGCGATCGACGATATCGCACGCGCCGAGATCCACTCGGGCAGTACGCCCGGCCTCGCGATCGGCGTCGTCGAGGACGGACTGCTCGTGTACAGCCGCGGGTTCGGCTACGATAACGTGCAAGCGAAACGCGGTGTAACCACCAGTTCGCAATTTTACACAGGTTCGCTCACGAAGCAATTCACCGCCGCGTGCGTCTTGCTGCTCGCGCAGCAAAAAAAGCTTTCACTCGACGACAAGATCACGAAGTACATTCCCGAGCTGAAGATCGCACATGATGTTTCGATCCGCGATCTGCTGCGGCAGACGTCAGGCTTGCCCGACGTGCGAAGCGCTTCGGGAATATCGCACGATCTGACGCGGCCAGTCGACGTACAGGCACTGCTCAGAGCGGCCGACTCGCTCTCGATGAGCGCACAGCCGGGGACGCACTTTGACGACAGCAATTTCAACTATCTGCTCGCGGGCCTGATCGTTCAGCGCGTAAGCGGCCTGCCGCTTTCCATCTTCTATTCAACGCAGATCTTTCAGCCGCTCATCATGACCTCGAGTTTCCTCGCGGGCGATCAAGGCATTTCACCCAGTCACGCAGTCGGCTATACGCGCTCGCACGGCAAGTTCGTGCGCGTGCGCCCGTGGGACCCGACTTGGCTCTTCGGCAGCAGCGATCTCGTTTCGACCGTTCAGGATTTGGCGAAGTGGGACATCGGTTTGCCGCTGCTTCTCAACGTCGACTCCGAGCGCGAAATGTGGACGCCGAACGGTCTGCCCGGACAGTTGCAATACGGCATGGGTTGGGTGGTCGATCAGCGCGGCGGGCAGCGCTATGTCTGGCAAAACGGGTTGCTGGCAGGCTACCACGCGATGAATGCGCTCTTGCCCGACGAACACGTCGCGGTCATCGTGCTCGCGAACGCCGATTCACTCGGCGGAGAAACGACGGTGGAGCCGGAGCGTCTTGCCGACCGCATCTTGAACGCCATCGCTCCGCTGCCGCCGGCGCATTTCGGAAGCACGATAACGCAACGCGCCGCAGAGTGGTTGGACCGTCTGCAGCGCGTTGATATCGACCGTACGCAGTTGACGAGCGACTTCAGCCAATATTTGAGCGACCAGCTTGTACACCAGGCTGATTTCGCTTCGTACGGACCGGTCCTTTCACTGGTTCCGGTTGAAAGCTACCAGGACTCGGATGATACGGTTTACGTGTTTGATGTGAAATTCCGGCGCGCAGGTTTCCGCTTTCACTTCAAGCTCGCGCCGGATGCTAAAATCGATGGACTCTTTTTGGAGCCGTACGGTTAGTCGTCGCCGTTGGCTAAACGCCGCCCCGTTGCTTCAATTACTTTGCCCAGCATGCTGACGGCTTCCGCACGCGAGGCATTGCTGAACATATATTTGAGCTTGTCGTCGGAATCTTCGACGATGAGCACGGCGCGCTTCCCCGAGCGAACCGCTGCAATGAGCTTGTTTAGGTAGGCTTCATCTTCAGGTGCCAAAACCGACGATACCCCGGCTTCCTTGCCGTCGCTGAGCAAATATTTTAGAACCGCATT
>DATGJX010000116.1:0-50517 GCA_035294905.1 Vulcanimicrobiaceae bacterium
GGGTACTGCGCGATTGGCGAATATCCCACAGCCTCGCCTACCGGCGTCACCGACGTCGGCTCGAGACGCATGATCGTGCCGAACGCACCGATCCATGCGCGCGGATGCCGCGCTCGCAGCTCGTTCAAGGTGTTCAACCGCGATATCGCTTGCGTTTCGCTCAGGCCGCCGGGAACGCGCGATGCATCGAGTCCGCCGTACGCGAGCATGTCGGTCGAAACGACAAAAGCTTGCGCGTCACGCGCCGGTGACCCTCGAAGCCACGAGTCGATGCCGTCGACGTCGCCGGGGACGATGTAGTCGCCCAGCATGCGCATCGGCGGTTCGACGACGCGCACGCCTGCAATTCGCCCGGCCATTACAGGCAGCTGTGCCGCCGTCGGCGTCGCGTACATCGGGACGAACGTAATGAGCGTGCTCAGCGCCAGCTGCAGCACCGATCGACTCGCTTACATCGACTCGGGCGCGCTGACGCCGATCAGATCGAGAACGCGCGCGAGCACGGTCTTCGTGGCGATGCAGAGACCCAACCGCGCAAGCCGTTCTTCGCGGTCGTCGACCAAAATGCGGCACTCGTGATAGAACTGATGAAAATCCGAAGCGATTTCACGTGCGTAGCGGGTTAGACGGTGCGGCGCGAGCTGGTCGACCACGTTTTGCGCGACGCGCGGCAATTCCGCAAGGCGACGCGCGAGCGCGATCTCGGCGGGATGCGTGAGCGAGCCGAGCGAGGGACGCATGCCGGCCTCCTCGACGTCGGCTGCATCGGCGTTTTTGAAGACCGATGCAATGCGCGCATGACCGTACTGCACGTAGTACACCGGGTTTTCGTTGGTTTGCTCCTTTGCGAGCTCCAAATCGAACGTGAGCGGTGACTCGGGCGAGAGCATGACGAAGAAGAACCGTGCCGCATCGATACCCACTTCGTCGATGATATCGTCGAGCGTGATGATATGGCCGGCGCGTTTGCTCATGCTGACCTGCTCGGTGCCGCGCATGAGCGTGATCTGTTGCGCAATCAGCACATCCAATGCGTCGCGGCTGAAGCCGAGCGCCTCGGCAAGTCCTTTCAAACGTCCGATGTAGCCGTGATGATCGGGACCGAGAATGTCGATGACCCGATCGGCGCGCTGCAATTTCTGATAATGATACGCCACGTCGGCAGCGAGATACGTCGGGCGGCCGTCACGGCGGATGAGCACGCGATCCTTGTCGTCGCTGAACTGCGTCGCGCGGAAATAGAGCGCGCCGTCCTCCTCGTAGGTGACGCCCTCGTCGACCAGACGCTGAACGCCCGCGTGCACGCGTCCCGCTTCATGCAACGCTCTTTCGCTTTGCCACAGATCGTAATGCACGCCGAAACGCGCGACGGTGCGCATCTGCTCCGCAACGAGCGTGTCGCGGCCGAATTTTGCGAAGTACGGCAGCCACGCGGATTCGTCCGCGTCTATCCAGCGCTCGCCGTCGCGTTCACGGATGGTTTGCGCAATCGGCGGCAAGTAATCGCCGGGATAGCCTTCTTCCGGAAACGGATAAGCCGGATCGAACATTTGCCGGTAGCGCGCGTAGAGCGAGCGCGCCAGCGTTTCCATTTGCGCACCGTGATCGTTGATGATCCACTCGACGAACACGTCGTAGCCGCAATAGCGCATCGCGTTCGCAAGGGTCGAGCCGATGCTGCACGTGCGGCCTTGCACGACGACGAGCGGCCCAGTCGGGTTGGCGCTTCCGAATTCCAGCGAGATGCGAGCCGTCTGCTTGGGCCCCTCACCGAAACGCGATCCGTCTCGCAAAATGCGCGCCACCAGCGCTTGCCAAACCACCGGCGCAAGACGCAGATTGATGAACCCTGCCGTCGGCGTGACCTCGGTGAACAAATCGCGCATATTCGGCTCGCGCTCGAGCACGTCGGCCACGAGCGCCGCTGCGATGTCCTGCGGCGACCGCTTTGCAGCGCGCGTGAGCGCGAACGCCGCGTTGGTCGCGAAGTCGCCGAACTCCGGGCGGCGCGGCGCCTCGAAGAGAATATCCGGTCTCGGCGCGTCCGCATAGCGAGCGGCGACGGCATCTTGCAGCGCTGCCGCAAAAGTCGCAAGCGCGTCGTCGGGCAACACGGGCTCAGTGGTGGTAGGGCTCATTCCGCGCGATCTTCGCTGCGCGGTACAGCTGTTCCAGCACGATCATGCGAGCCCACTCGTGCAGAAACGTGAGCTGCGAGAGCGACCAGACGAAGTCCGCGCGCTCGCGCACCGAATCGTCCGCACCGTACGTTCCCGCGATTACGAGCGCCATTCGCCGCGTGCCGGCATTCGCTCCGCCCGCCATCATGGCGCTGAGCTGCTCGCTGGAAAGTTCACTTCCGGTGCGGTCCAGCAGCCATACGCAGTCGTCGTCGTGCAGCTGTTTGTCGATGCGCTGAGCCTCTTCGCGCATCGCTTGCGCAGGCCGGCTGCCGTCCGCGGCCTTTACTTCGACGACTTCAATCGGATAGTAGGGCGCGAGTCGTTTGATGAACTCGCCGCATGCCTGCACCGCATACGTGGATTTGAGTTTGCCGACGGCGACCACGCGAATCTGCACGCTTCTCCTGTTCGCAACGGTGCCCCCACGGTCCGGGTTTTTGCGAGTATGGCGCAGCAGATCGGGCTGTTCGGAGCGGCGCCGCAGGTGTACGTCGACGATACCAGCGGCAGCATCGTGTATTATCCCGAGCTGCTCGGTGCGGCGGAGAGCGCGGCACTCTTCAACGAATTGGAAGGCTCGTTGCCGTGGGCGCAAGAGACCATGTGGATGTACGACCACACGGTCACGCTTCCGCGGCTGCTCGCGCGTTTCGGCCCCGGCGAACCGCTGCCGGCGCACCTGTTCGACGTCCAGGAACGCGTTGAAGATCTGCTGGGCGCGAGGTTCAACGCCGTTTCGGTGCAGTATTACCGCAACGGCAATGACAGCGTCGCGTGGCACAGCGACCACACCGAAGATCTCATCGAATGCGCCTTCGTGGCGCTCGTCAGTTTAGGCGCCGTGCGCGAGATGCAGATCCGCACGAAAGCGCGGCCTCGGCGCGCGTTTTCCGTGAATCTGGAACCGGGAAGCTTGCTGGTGATGGGCGGACGAGCGCAAGAATACTGGGAGCATCATATCCCGAAAGTCCCCCGCGCTATCGCGCCGCGATTGAGCATCGCACTCCGTCAGCGCAGGGAATAGCGTTGGCCGGGCCGGGCTTCGACCGAGCCGCGCACTTCTAACCTAGACAACGCCGCAAGCACCTTCGCGACGTCGACTCTGGTTTCGTCCAGCAACTCGTCGAGCGAACGTTCTCCATCGCTCAGCAGACCCTGCAGCCGGTGCTCCAGTTCATCGCCGAGCGCATGGTCGAGCTCTCGTGCACGCGACGCGCGATCTTCCGCCGGCGCCGTCAAACGCAGATCGTCCGTAATGTCCTGTGCGCTGCGCGCGAGAATCGCACCGTCGCGAATGAGCGCGTGGCATCCCGCGACGTGTGCGCGGTCGACGTCGCCGGGGACGGCGAAAACGGGAATGCGACCTGCCGCCCAGCCCGCAGTATTCAGAGAACCGCTGCGAGCGGGCGCCTCAATGACGACGACCGCGTCCGCGAGTGCAGCGACGATGCCGTTGCGTTGCAGGAACTGCGATGGAAACGCCGCGTGCTCGGGCGGGAACGGCGAGAGAACCGCGCCGCCCGCGGCGATCATGCGTTCCGCCAACGCGCGGTTACGCTGAGGAAAAAACCGCGCATGGCCGCCCCCGAGAATGCCGATAGTAGGCGCGCCCGCATCAAGCGCACCTTGATGCGCGGCAGCATCGATGCCCAGTGCAAGTCCGGAAACGATCGCGCAACCCGCATTTGCGAGGTCGCACGCGAAGCGTCGTGCCAGTGACTTACCGTACGCGGTTGCGGCTCTCGTCCCGACAATCGCAATCGTAGGCCGGCGCAGCCCTTCGAGGCTTCCTGCGGACCAAATGTGGTCGGTGACCAATGGGACGTCGCGTCCCGAGCGCAAGGTAGCCAAGGCACTGAAGGGGTGGCAAACGGGCGGCTCCATACCAGCGTGCCTTCACGCCGCCCGCGCTTGGCAGCAAGGGGCCCCACGAGGACGTCCCCAAGGGGGAAACGCTGCGGCGCCTGGGAATATTCGGCGCCAAACGTCCCGCCCGTGTGGGCAACCGCGCCGGCATTCGGAGGAGTCAAACGTGGCAGCAGAAGCCTACTGTGTGAAATGCAAGACCAAGCGTCAGATTAAGGACGCGGTCCAAATCACGATGAAGAACGGTCGTCCGGCGACCGAGGGCAAGTGCCCTGAATGCGGGACGAAGATGTTCAAGATCGGAGCGGCGAGTTAGGGATCCGTCCCAAAATCGCCAGGGCGACCATGATTCGGCTACCGGTGAGCATTGCTCCCGGTAGCCTTCTTTTTTGCCAGGGTATGCATAGTGCCTTATAATGGGGTGACCCACAATATGTGGGGATGGCCATGTTAAAGGGGGCAATCAGCTGCTCTGTCCTACCTGTCGCAAGAGCGAGACGCGCGTCGTGGATTCGCGCGACGACGAGAACGTGGTGCGCCGCCGGCGCGAGTGTCTCGACCTGCGCTGCAAGCATCGCTTTACGACGTACGAGCGAATGGAAGCCCCGCGTCTGTTCGTCGTGAAGAAAGACGGCCGCCGCGAGCAGTTCAGCCGCGAGAAAATCCTGGCCGGCCTGCGGCGCGCGTGCGAGAAGCGCCCGGTCTCGGAATCGCAAATGGAAGCCGTCGCGGCCGATCTCGAGCGCGATCTCTTCGCACGGGGAGAGAGTGAAGTGCCGTCCACGACCATCGGTGAGAAGCTCATGGAAGCGCTGCGCAATCTGGACAAGGTCGCCTACATTCGCTTCGCGAGCGTGTACCGCCAGTTCCGCGACGTCGAGAGTTTCCAAGAAGAGCTTTCAGCGCTGCTCTCCAAATGAAGGTCCACATCAAGAGGCTGCCGGAGGGCGAAGGCTTGCCGCTTCCTTCCTACATGAGCGCGAATGCAGCGGGCGCAGATTTGTGCGCGGCCGTGCCGCACGATACCGTCATCGAAGCCGGCGCGCGCGCGATGATTCCCACGGGCTTTGCAATTGCGCTTCCCGACGGGTACGAAGCACAAGTGCGTCCGCGCAGCGGCCTCGCGCTGAAATTCGGCGTGACATGCCTCAATTCGCCGGGTACCATCGACGCCGACTATCGCGGTCCGGTGAACGTCATTCTGGCGAATTTGGGCAGCGATCCGTTTGTCGTGCGGCGCGGCGACCGCATCGCGCAACTCGTCGTGGCGCCGGTGAGCCGCGCGCAATTCGCCCTGACCGAGGAACTCGACGAAACGCAGCGCGCCACCAACGGCTTCGGATCTACCGGCCACGCAACGAGACATTAGCGGCGCCCACGGGGAGATACGGAATTGAGCGAATATTTAGGCGCCATGAGATCACGGGGGCCCCACAACGTGGGGGGCGCCCTTGGGCACTGCTCAGGACAGGCTCCGGCTAGGCCGCAGCGCCTTTCAACATGAGAGTCTATATTATCGGTGCCGGGGCGGTCGGCACGTATTTGGGCGATCTGCTGCAGTCGATCAACGTCGAGGTTACGTACGCACCGCGCGAGATTGAACGAGTAACGCCCGTTGATGCGGACGTCGCGATCGTCGCCGTCAAGGCCTACGACACGGATAGTGCGGTGGAGACCCTGCGTAAGGCGCTCGCGTATCCGGAAAAGTGCGTCTTCGTGAGCCCGCAAAACGGCGTGGGAAACGAAGAGAAGCTCGCAGCCGCCTTCGGCCAGGACAACGTCGTCGCGGCAGCACTCACGACGCCGGTCGATCGTGCGCGCGAGAACGGTCACGGCCGCGCCACGACCACGAAGGAAGGCGGCCTCGCGCTCTCGCCGATGGGCGGCAGCGCCTACAACTGGCTCGTCGCAACGTTCGGCAGCGCCGGCATCAAGGTGCAAGTGGTGGACGACTGGCGCTCGCTCAAGTGGTCGAAGCTTGCGCTCAACATCGTCGCAAACGCAACGTGCGCGATCCTCAACGTCCTGCCGAACCGCCTCGTGCATTTCGAGGAAATCTTCACGTTGGAGATTCGCGCAATCCGCGAAGTGCGCAACGTGATGCAGGCGATGAACATCACGCCGATCGATTTGCCGCGATATCCGGTTCGCGCGCTGCAAGGCATTGCCACACTGCCGAGTCCAATTGCGAAACGGCTGCTCGCCGGGCGCGTTGCCGGCGCCCGCGGCACCAAGGCGCCGTCGCTGTTGATGGACCTGCGCGCCGGCAAGGCGCAGACGGAAGTCGACTATCTGAACGGCGCGGTGGCCTGCGCCGGGCGCGATCACGGCGTGCCGACGCCGGTCAACGCGGTGTACTCGCGAGTGCTCGAAGACATTGCGCACATGCCGCAATTGTGGGCGAAATATCGCGAGCGTCCTGATACGCTGGCGGCGGAGGTCGAGGCCGAAGTCGTGCGAGTCAAGGCGCTGGCCAGAACATAGGAGCGGTACGTGCGTCATCCGGATGTCAACGAAACGTTGGAAGGCTGGTGGATTCTCCACCGCATGTTTGCTTTCGACCGTCGCCGCTGGGCCGCCGTGCCCGCTGCCGAGCAAACACGCATCGCCCGCGAGGCGGCGGATGCGCTCGTGCCGCTCTCGAACGCCGATGAAAGCGACCTGGGTGTCGCGCAAATGCTCGGCCACAAAGCGGACGTGATGTTCACGCACTACGCTCGCACCTTCGAAGGACTGGCGGTAGCGCAAACGGTGCTCGACCGCTGCGAGCTCAGCGACTATTTCGAGCCGCGCGATTCGTACGTTTCGGTGCTTGAACTCGGCCTCTACGATGCCACGGCGAAGATTCACGCTGCGCTGAAAGAACGCGCGCTCAAGCCGTACTCGGATGAGTGGAACGACGCGTTCGACGAGATGCTGTCGGAGCAGACGAATCAGCCGCGCAACGCCGGTCGCCTGTGGGCTCGCATTCCGCAGCGGCGCCACGTGTGCTTCTATCCGATGGACAAAAAACGCGAAGGTGCGGACAACTGGTACATGCTGCCCTTCGAGCAGCGTGCGAAGCTGATGCACGAGCACGGAAAAATCGGACGATTGTTTCACCGGCTCGTCACGCAGGTGATCTCCGGTTCGGTCGGTTACGACGACTACGAGTGGGGCGTCGATCTGTACGCCGACGATCCGCTGGTGTTCAAGAAGCTCATCTATGAAATGCGCTTCGACGAGGCCAGTGCGCGCTACGCGGCGTTCGGCCCGTTCTTTACCGGCGTACAGTTCTCCGTTGAGGATCTGGCGACGTTCTTGCGCGGCGACGCGCTTCCGGCCCTTCGCGCGCGCGAAACAGTGCAGGTATAAGTGGCACACGTCGACGTCATCTATTACGTGGACGTGCTCTCGTCATGGTGCTATGTTGCCGACCGCGCACTCGAGCGAATCGAGGAAAAATACGGCGATAGCGTGCGGCTTGATTGGCGGATCGCGCAACTCAACGACTTCGGCCCGTTGCCGTATAGCCGCGACGATTTGCGTTGGTACTATGCACGAACCGCGAAGATGACGGGCATGCAGCTCAACGAAGCGTGGCACGATTCGGCTGAAACGACGACCAAGCACGCCAATGCGGCGGCGGAAGCTGCGCGCGAACTGGGTGCAGCTGATTCACGCGTGCGTCGCGAACTTGCCCGTGCGGCGCTCATCGAGGGGAAGCCGCTCGGCCGGCGTGACCTAGCGATGGAAGAAGCCGCACGGATCAGCGGCTTCGCGCCGGAACGCATTGCGTCGTTGATGGAATCGGCGCAAGTCAAAGACCGTATCGCACAGACGACGCGCGAGTTCAACGATCTCGCACTCCCGCAGCGCCCGTCATTCGTGATGCGGAACACGAGCGGCGACCTCGCGGTATTCTCGGGCCTCTACACGTTTGAATCGCTCGACGCCGTCATCGGTGAAATGCTCCATGCCTCGCTCGTCACGGAGGAATTCGGGAAACCTCTTTAGCGTCGCGAGCGCGAGCGGTAGAGGCGTATCCAATCGCTCCAGCGACGACGCATGCGCCTCCGGAAAGCAGCATCACGTTCTGCGGGGTCGTGTGCGCGAGAACCCAGCCGCCGGCCATCGCTCCGAGCGGAACGGCAAGCATATATAAGAACGACGACTGCATACTGAATACCGCGCCTTGCACGTGTTCCGGCACCTGCACTTGCATGAAAGCGGATTCGAGCGCATTGTACGGCGACCAGAGAAAGCCCGCGATGAGCAGCACAATCATGGCCGCTGCGAGGACGTGCGTAAACGCCAGCGCCATTGAAAGGACGCCCCACATCACTGCGATGGCACATAAAATCGTCGTCGTCTGAAAGCGCTGATACTGCGCTCTCAACACGAGAAGGCCGGCAACGGAACCGACGGCATACGCCGACCACATCGCGCCATAGCCTGCGGAATTCGTATGAAACGTCACGCGCGCTGCGACGGGCAGCGCAACTTCCAACGGACCGTACGCAAAGAAAAAGAAAAACGTGAGCAGGGATACGGCAAGTACGAGCGGGCGCGCGGTGATTCGCGAACGCCTTCCAGCACGTCGAATTTACGCGCGTCGGATTGCGTGTGGTGTGAATAGCGCGACGCGGCCAGGACTGCCAGATAGACCAGCATGCCGATTGCAAGCGCGCACAATGCCGCGCCCACCGACCATTTTCCGACGATGAGTCCGCCGGCCGCAGGTCCGATGAGAATCGAGGCTTCCGAACCCAATGAGAACGCCGCGTATGCGGCAGGGAGGTCGGCTGCTTCGACGAGCTGTCCGATGAGTTTGCGCCTGTATGCCAGCGTTGCAGGCAGACCCAACGCGAAAATCACCACAAGCGAGAGCAGTGCCGCCAGCGTCAGCGTTTGACGGAGTGCCAGCAATGCAAGCGCTGCGCTCACGATGCACTGCGCGAAGAGTGCCGCTACCGCGATAATCTTGGCGTCGGATCGATCCGAAAGCGTTCCCAGAACCGGAGCGCTGAGCAGTGACGGCAATTGGTAGGCGACGATGAGCGCGCCCAACAGCTGAGGTGAATGCCACGCATTGAGCACCCACCAAATGAGCGCAATCCAACCGATCTGCGCGCCCAACTGCGTAACGGCAAATCCAATCGCGAGCGCGCGGAGTTGCCCGTTGCGGCGCAACAACCCAAGCACGCTGCGGCATTTCAATGCGATAGCGCAGCCGCCATGCCAATCTAACGCCGCGAGTGACGCAAACGCGTCACCGTAGACAGGCGCCGGGCAAGCTGCTAGGGTAAGCGCGATGCGCGCGCGATCTATTGCATCGGTTCTTGCCGGACTGATCCTATTACTCGTTACACCGGTGTCCGCTGCGGTGCCGATGACATTCGCGTTTCCGGCGGTCCACGCTGCGCATCCGCTGCCGCTCGATGCGGCGATTGCCGATGTCGAATGGCAACCCGGCGCCGTTCCCGTGCCGAACGGCTTCTACGATCTGACGTCTCGCCGTGGAGCGCCGCACGCCACCCGCGTGTGGATGCTGTACGACGAGCGGAATCTGTACGTCGCGTTCGAGTGCGAGCAATCAGGTGTGCCGATCATCGCCACGCAAACTACGAACGACGTCGGCTTCGGCGTCGACGATTTTGTCGGCGTGGGTATCGACACGAGCGGTGCCGGCACCGACGCGTACTACTTCGAGACGACGCCGCGCGGCGTACGGTACGAGCAGTCCAACGAAAACGCGCGCTTTGCGCCGGTTTGGCAATCTTCGGGCGCGATTCACGACGGCTCGTGGCGCGCGGTTCTCATCATTCCGCTCAACGTGCTGCGCATTCACGGCGGCTCTTCGCAAACGTGGCGCATCAACTTCATTCGGAACGTTGCCGGCTCGGCCGAGCATTACACGTGGGCGTACAACGGTCAAATGTCGGATGCGCCGATCGGAAACGGCTGGCCGAATTTCACCGACACACGCTATTGGCCCGCGTGGACCGGCGTGCAAGTTACTGCAGCGATGCTGCATGCGGCGCGCCCGCAGCCGCGGCTGGAACTGTACGCGCTCGACAGCAGCGGCCGCGACCGTGACCTGTTCGAGCAGACCAACGGAGCCTTCGCTCAGCAAAAAGCGCGCAACGAAGGTCTCGACCTCAGCTATCCGCTCACGCCGACCATCAACTTCGTGGGAACGCTCAACCCCGACTTTTCAAACGTCGAAATCGACCAGCAGACGATTGCGCCGCAAGAATTTCAGCGTATTCTGCAAGAGTACCGGCCGTTTTTCTCGCAGGGCGCGAGCTTCATAGACGCGGCCGGTCCCCAATACCAAGGAGATGACGTCTTTTACTCGCCGAGCGTGGGCCCGTTCGACCGCGGCGAAAAAGTGGAAGGCACATACGGTTTGCAGTCGTTCGGCGTTTTGAACTTTCGCGGATTCGACGAACTAACGGGAAATACGTTCGACGACACGGCGTTCGGTTATAAACACGCGCTGACGGATCGCAGCTTTCAGTACTGGGCCGATGGTGTGCTCGCGAACCACAGCGTCTTCGGCAATGACGACACCGTGGAGATTGGTTCCGAAGGCCGCAATCCGCGCACGGGATTCGTGTGGCTGTTCGACGATGCCGTCGAGCGAGGATCGTGGAACCCGCTCGGCATCGGACACAACACCGAAGGCTTCGTCGACGTTCACAAGCAGAACTACGAATGGAACGTCGAGTATCTCGACATCTCGCCCAATTACAATCCGATCGACGGCTTCACCGCCAACTCCGACGTGCGCGGACCTTCGCTCTTTACGTGGGGCGGCGGCGCGTTCGACGGCGTAAAAAACTACCAGGTGTTTCTGAATGCCGACCGCTTCATCGACCACTCCGGGGCGGTACATCAAGCAGATTTCGGGTTGTCGCTGAATGCGACGCTCAGCAACGGCTTCTCGCTGAACGGCGTCGGCCCCACGACGAGCGAGTTGCGGAGCTATGCGCTCGAAGATCCGGTGGGGAGCGGAACATCTTGCGACGACCCGGCGTTGACCCGCTCGTACTTTACGGGATACCCAGGATATTTCTGCGGGCGGACCGACACGTACAACATGATGTTCGTGCCGGTCGGATATCGCGACGGAACGCCAACGCCGATCGACGCGCAGGCGGCGTTCGGACGCTTCGGGTATGGTCTGCTCGGCGGACGCGACGGACAAGATTACGTGCACCTCTACACGCTTTCGACGTCGCGACCGCTGTGGCGCATTTTCTCACTCGGCTTGGAATACGACGGCACGGTTGAAAACGGCATCGCGAGCGGCGAGAGCGATTCACAGTGGCTGCGCCGCATCTCGCTCGGTACGCAACTCGGTCCGGATGAAAATCTGACTGTTTCTTTGCGCGGAATCAGCGGCACGGGCGGATTTGCCGAGCCCGGAAATAACTTGGCATTCGCGTATCATCGGCGCTTTTCCAACGGCGATCTGTTCGTCAACTACGGCACGCCCGCCGCTCCGTATACGTTGAACCGGCTTATCGTGAAGTATCTTTTCCGCGCGGGCGGGCAACAGGGCACGTAGCGTGCGCGTGATGATGCTGGGCGAGAGCGCAGTGCGGCACCTGCTGCCGATGCCCGGTTGCATCGGCGCAATGGAAAAGGTCTTCTACGCCGCGAGCCGCGGCGACATCGTGCAGCCGCTGCGCGTCATTGCGTGGCAACCCGACAAGCGGGGCGCCGTCGCTGCGATGCCGGCGTACGCCGGCGGAGACGTCGGCGCAAAGCTCATTACGGTATTTCCGCAAAACCGTGCGCACGGGTTGGAATCGCATCAGGGGCTTGTCGCGCTGTTTGAAACGCAGACCGGCAACTTGCTCGCGATCGCCCATGCCGGCGCGGTTACGGCGATTCGCACCGCTGCCGTGAGCGGACTGGCCACCAGGCTCCTTGCCCGCGAAGACGCAAACGATCTCGCGTTGCTCGGTTCGGGTGTCCAAGCACTGGAGCATCTGCGCGCAATCTCGTGCGTTCGCAGCCTGCAGCGGGTGCGCATCTGGAGCCGAACGTTTGCGAATGCGCAGGAGTTCGCCGCGCGTCATTCGACTCCAGCGCTTCCGATAGCCGCATGCGAAAGCGCGGAAGCGGCCGTGCGCGGTGCCGACCTGATTTGCACCGTCACTGCCGCTACCGACCCAGTTCTGCGCGGAGCATGGCTCAAGCCGGGAGCGCATGTGAACGCGGTCGGTTCATCGGTACCTCCGTTTCGAGAACTCGACACCGAGGCCGTGACGCGTTCGCGCATTTTTGTCGACATGCGTGACTGTGCGCTCCGCGAGAGCGACGATCTCCTCGAACCGATCCGCGAGGGTGCGATTACGGAAAGCGACATCGCGGGCGAACTCTCACAAATGGTGCGCGGCGCGTGCGAATTGCGCACGAGCGCCGATGAGACTACGCTGTTCAAGTCGGTCGGTATGGCGATAGAGGACGTTGCGGCCGTGCGCCTCGTGTACGAGCGGGCTCTTCAGAGCGGTGCGGCCGCATACGTCGATTTTTAGAGGGCTACTTTGCGCGTGTGGAACTGGACGGGAGACTGAACACGCAGAGATTGTTTGCGCCGCACGCGGTGTAGACTACGCCGTTCACGATGGAGGGGCTTACGTAGCTCGTGCCGGCGCCGCTGGTGCCCGCGTAAAGTTGCTTACCCGTGAAAGAATTGAAGGCGCAGAGGTCGCTTTGGCACGAAACGTAAACGACGCCGTTCGCAATGGAAGGTGACGAATCGGTATTCACCGAGCTTGCGGTCGCGGTGATAAAATCAACCGCTCCGGTCTTCGCGTTCAGCGCGTAGAGGTTTCCGCCGGATCCGATTCCGGAGATGTACACGCGCCCGTCGGCGATCGCCGCCGGATTGTAGTAGCCGCCGCCATTGCCGGCGGTCGGCGTATACTGCCACAATTCCGCGCCCGTCGAGGCGTTGATTGCGTACAGCCCATTACTCGTGGTGTTCGCGTAGACGACGCCGCCGCTGACCGCCGGCACCGAATCCGATCCCGTGGACAGACACCAATTTTCCGTGCCGCTCGCAAGAACGGCGGAACAGACGCTCTTGCCGTCGGGATCGTAGTAGATGTTTGTACCGGAGATGGCGGCCGTCGAATAGCTCGGGCCGTGCGCAAGTGTCGTCCCCCAAATTGCCGTGCCGTTCGTGCTGTTCGCGACGAGCAGGTAGTCGGAATCCGTGCTTCCGTTTGCGTAAATGAAGGCGACGTAATTTCCGGACGCGACCGGCGCGCTGCCGACGCCCGCGGGCGGTAAGCAGTTGCAGTCGACATAATAGGCCCACACGCGTTTGCCGGTTGAGGTATTGATCGCGCACATCGCGTTTTCTTGCGAATTTCCGCCGATGAGGCACGGGACGATGATCCGCGGCCCGTCGATTGCCGGCATGTCTTGCGGACTGCCGCCTTCGTACGTTTGGTACTCCCAGATGAGCGAACCCGTAGATGCATTGAGCGCGTACAGATATCCGCTCGAGGAGTCGACGTACGCGACACCATTGTTGACAAGAACTGAAGACTCTATCTGCCCCCCTGTCGCATATCCCCATAGCTGCGTAAGGCCGCCGACGTTTGTCCTACTGAGGGTCGTTTCGGCCGAATTGAATCCCGCGTGCGCGGACGTCTTTCCGAATTCCGTCCAGTTCGGATTCGGCGTTGCAGAAGCGTCCAACAAATCTTCAGCGGTGAGCGGCATCGCGACGGGCGCCGACTGCGCCTGTGAGGACTGCTGCTGGGAGTTCGGGACTCCGCTGGACGTGGGGATCACGCCGGCTCCGTTTTGTGCCGAGCCGCCGGAACATCCGGTTACGGCCGCGGCGAGCACGAATGCAAACAGGGCGGGGGAAATGAACGCGAATCGAGAGGTCATGGCGCCCTCCTAAGAGCTGGTGTCTTGGCCCCACCCTAGCAACTCGCGTGCGGCCGGAGCATGTCGGAAAACCGCCCTATCAGAACTTGGAGCGGACGAACGTATCGTGCAGGCTGCCGCCGCCCAGTTTCGAACGCCGGACTGCCGGAGGTCACCGCCATGTGCGTCTCACGATATTTGGCCGGCTGCATCGCCGTATTGGCCTTGGGAACAGCTTCCCCCGCATCGGCCGCCAATGCATTTTCCGCTTCATCGATCGCAAAAATCGTTCGGAACGCGATGGCTCAGAATCACCTGAAGGCGGTCATCGTGCAAGTACGTTCGAACGGTCGGAATGTATACACCGCCGCTTTCGGGGAGTCGATGGCGGGCGTACCGGCTACGACCGACATGCATTTTCGTAACGGCGCGCTTGCGTTCACGTACATGTCGACCTTGCTGCTCGAGTTCGTCGACCAAAAAAAGGTGACGCTGCAAACGAAACTCTCCAACTACTTTCCGAATCTTCCGGACGCAAATCGCGTCACACTGAAAGACCTCTCGCAGATGACGTCCGGTTATGCCGATTACGTGTATCAGCCCGAGTTGACGGAAGGCTTGTATCGCGATCCGTTCCGGCAATGGACGAACGTCGAACTCATACGAATCGGAACGTCCAAGCCGATGCAGTTTGCGCCGGGTACGAATTGGGGGTACTCGCACACGAACTACGTCATTCTCGGCGAAGTGCTCGCCAAGATCGCGCACATGCCGCTTGCCGACGCGTTGCGCCGCTACGTTTTGCAGCCGATGGGACTCCGGCAGACCGTCGGGCTTACGACGCCGTATATTCCGCGTCCCGTGCTGCATTCGTTCACGTCCGAACGCCGCGAAGTTCTCGGAATCAAACCGCGCGTGCCGTTCTTCGAAGAGTCGACGTATTGGAATCCTTCGTGGACGACGAACGGAGGCGCCGTGCAAATAACCGACATCTCCGACCTGAACACGTCCCTGGAGGCAGTCGCAACCGGAAAGTTGTTGTCGAGGTCTTCGTCGGCCGCGCAGATCAAACCGAGCCTCATCGGTTTCGGTCATACGCAGTCCAATTGTCCGGCTTGCAATAAGAACACGACTACCTTCAATTACGGGCTCGGTGTGATCATCACCGGACCCTGGATCACGCAAACGCTCGGATTCGCGGGCGCGTCCGGCGCCGTCGGCTATCTGCCGGCGCGAACGTTATCGATTGCGGTCGAAGCAACGAACGGTCCCGGCGCATACGACGATAAAGGCAACGCGGGACTTGGCGCCACCGTCGTGTTTCGCGCGCTGGCAGACGCGCTTGCACCGAAGACGATGCCTCCTGCTCGCTAACCGTGTGCGCAAGAGAGTTGCCGCCTCTGGGTATTTGCCGCGACTGCGCTCGTTCTGGTTGCTTGCGGTCATGCTGGAGGGCCGGGTGTCCAAGGTGTGCCATGGCGATCAGAGCGGGTCTAAAGTGCAGACCTTTATCGCCGCAAAATGGAAGGTGGCGATGTATCAAGCCCACATCAACGGCACGGTAACGACCTCGGGCGGCGTAACGAAAATGACGCTCACGGGCAAGGGCTGCGATGGAAAAGTGGACTGCGACATACGACAAGTCGATCCCGCAGCCGACGCTCGCCGGCAGGTATGCACGCGGGAGCTTGTGCGCTGCGCACACAGGCAACTGGGACGTTGAGCGAGTGAAATAGCTTACGCGGCGCGGGTGTCGAGCCGCTCCAAGCTGCGGTAATGGATTGCTTCCGCGACGTGCTCGCTCGTAATGTCTTCGGCGGACGCTAAGTCCGCAATGGTGCGCGCCGCACGCGCGATGCGATCGAGCGCGCGGGCTGAAAATTGCCTGCGTGCGCTGGCCTGCGCCAGCAGCTGCATGGCGTCTTCGTCCAAGCGGCAATACGAACGCACCGCACTGCCCGGAATTTCTGCGTTGCAAGCGATCGGCGTTCCGCTGAACCGCGCCCGTTGAACTTCACGTGCCGCAATGACCCGTTCGCGGATCTCGCTCGAGCGTTCCGCGCACTCGGGCCGCACCATGTCGTCGAACGCGACGCGGCTGATCTCGATCTGCAAATCGATGCGGTCGAGCAGCGGTCCCGAGAGTTTCGCGACGTAGCGCGCAACGGCGGCGTCATCGCAGCGGCATTCCGCGCTTCTGGTGCCGCGATAGCCGCACGGACACGGATTCATCGACGCCACCAGCATGAATCTCGCCGGATACGTGAACGTGCCGGCGGCGCGCGCGATTGTGACGATGCCTTCCTCGAGCGGCTGACGCATCACTTCGATCGCCGAACGCGTGAACTCCGGCAATTCGTCCAAAAACAGAACGCCATGATGCGCGAGCGATATTTCTCCCGGCTTCACCGTAGATCCGCCGCCGACCAAAGCGGTTTGGCTGATTGTGTGATGCGGAAAACGAAATGGGCGCGCTCGCACGATGCCCGGCGCGCTGCTCAGCAAACCGGCCACGCTGTAAATCTTCGTAACTTCAAGCGCCTCGTTCGGCGTCATCGGCGGCAGTATCGACGGTAAGCGGCGCGCGAGCATCGTTTTACCGCACCCGGGCGGACCGACGAAGAGCACGTTATGTCCGCCCGCAGCGGCGATTTCCAACGCGCGTTTTGCACCGGCTTGTCCTCGGACGTCTGCAAAATCGCCATGAAGAAAGTCTTCGCGCGCGGCGACGTCGGGAACGTTCGTGCGCGTACGCCATTTCGCGCCGTTGCCGAGAAGAACCGCAACTGCGGATTGCAGCGAATCGACCGCGTAGAGTTCGATGCCTTCAACGAGCGCCGCTTCATCCGCATTGCTTTGCGGCACGATGAGTTTCACGAATCCGGCATTGCGTGCGCCCAGAACCATCGGCAAGATACCGCTGACCGGGCGAAGCGTGCCGTCGAGCGCAAGTTCTCCGAGCGCGGCAAATCCTTGCAATGCCAATCGATCGACCTGCTCGTCAATGCCGAGCAGCGCAAGCGCAATCGGCAGATCGAACGACGGCCCTTCTTTGCGGACGTCCGCAGGTGAAAGATTGACGAGCAGACGTCCCGCGGGGTACGCAAAGCCGGAGTTGAAGATCGCCGCGCGCACGCGCTCTCGCGCTTCGCCGAGCGCGCGATCCGGCAGGCCGATGATTGCAAGACTTGGCGTTCCCGGAGAGCTGTCCGCTTCGACGCGAACCACGTAGCCGTCGATGCCGAGCATGGCAGCGGAAAATGCAAGTGAGAGCACGTGTTTCAATCGCGCCGAGTTGCATGCTTGGCAAGGGGGCGCGCACAAGGCCGGGGCGCTCGGGCGCCCGAATGAGCAGTGATGCAGTTGCAGGTCCGTACCGGCAGCACCGTTGCTTACAACAGGCTGCTGCTGTTCGTTGCAGGCTTAGGCGGCCTTCTTTACGGCATCGACGTCGGAATTATCTCGGGAGCTCTGCCGTACCTGAGCGATACGTCCGGATTCACGGCGGCGCAGTTGTCGTTTGTCGTCGCTGCGGTGATGATGGGCGGCATTATCTCGACGCTCTTCGCCGGCGCGATCGCTGACTGGATCGGGCGCAAGTGGCTGATGATCCTCACGGCGGTGATGTTCTGCATCAGTATTCCGCTCATCGCGCTATCACACGGCTTCGGCGCACTGGTATTCGGCCGTTTGCTGCAAGGCATCAGCGGCGGGCTCATCGGCGTCGTCGTGCCGCTCTATTTGGCGGAATGCCTGAGCGCGAAACATCGCGGCAAGGGCACGGGCATGTTCCAGTGGCTGCTGACCATCGGTTTTATCGTCTCCGCGCTTATAACGCTGTATTTCAGCCACGGGCTTGCGGAACTGCTCAAACACGGGACGCCCTCGCAAATCTTCGCATTCAAAGATCACGCATGGCGCGGAACCTTTTGGCTCTCACTTCCGGCAGGCATCATTTTCGCGCTCGGCGGATTTGCGCTTGCCGAATCGCCGCGTTGGCTGTTTCGGCGCGGGAAGAAGGACGCAGCCCTTGCGGCATTGCGTCGTTCGCGCGATCCGGAGCAAGCGGCAGCGGAACTCGTCGAAATGGAAGATACGGCTGCGGCAGAGCGGACCAAAGCCGGCAATCGCATCAAAGAGTCGTTGCTTCGCCGCAAGTACGTCGTGCCGTTCATCATCGCGTGCATCGTGCTCGCGTTCAATCAACTCACCGGCATCAACTCGATCATCGGTTTCAACACGACCATTCTGCTGCAAGCGGGTCTGACCGATTATCAAGCGCATGCGGGATCCTTCGTATTCTTCGTCATCAACTTTCTGATAACGCTGCTTGCCGTGATCCTCGTCGATCGCGTGGGACGCAAAGTGCTGCTCTCGGTCGGAACGGCGGGGATCATTCTCTCGCTGGTCGCGACCGGTCTGCTTTTCCATCGCACCGAGGTAAAACACGTCAACGTCGCTGCGGCGGTTCAGGGCATGGTGCAGAGCGACCAAACCCTGACGCTGAACTTTGACGCATCGACTGCGCAAAAACTGCTTGCGAGCGCCGGACGAGCGGCGCGCGGAGCGGAATCGCTGACGATCATCTATTCGTACGGCGGGTTCACCGCGGCAACGAACACCGTGCGATCAGACAACGCCGGAGCGGCGCCGGTGAAGATCGATCGTTCGTTCCTGCCGACGAGCAAGGTTCAGGCCGTGCTCACGAGTTTCAATACATCGAGCTTGTCGGCTGCGCAAAACGCACCGCTGAAGATCGACGAAGCATTCGTCACACCCGTGCCGAGTTCGGGCAACGGGTGGCTGGTTGCGGCGACGCTGTATTTGTTCATGGCGTTTTACGCCGTCGGCCCGGGTGTTTGCGTCTGGCTGGCGATGTCGGAGTTGCTGCCGACGCGGATTCGTTCGAATGGTATGAGTTTTGCGCTCTTCCTCAACTCGGTAACCCAGACGGCCATCGCGGCAGTTTTTTTGCCGACAGTGGGGCGGTACGGTTACGCCAGCATGTTCTTCGCATTCGCAGGGTTCACGGTGGTCTACTTCGTCACTGCCGCATTCTTCTTGCCGGAGACCAAAGGCAAGACGCTCGAGGAGATAGAGGAACACTTCGAGCGGTCGGGGGCGGCGGAGTTTTCGGCCGCCTCGCGCGAGGCGCTGTGACCTAGGTCTCCGCCATTTTCCTGTTCACACTTGGTACTTGTCCACATCCCTCACAGGGGGCGGCATGCCCCTGTGGATAGAATGTCCGCGGCGCTGCTCGAAGGCGCCCGGACGAGCCGAGGTAAACCACGTTCGAATGCCTTTTGAGGAGCGTATACGTTGAAGAAATCTGCCCTGCTCATCGCCGCCGCGAGCGCGGCGCTGCTTGCTGCCTGCTCGTCGGGGGGCGGCTCGAAATCGGCGCAATCATCGGCTCCCGGCGCGGCGCCGGCCGGCCCCGCGGCCAAGACCATTGGCGTGTCGATTCAGGATCTCGAAGCACAGTTCTATCAGCAAATGGAAGCCGGCATGCAGGCCGAGGCAAAAAAATATAATTACCGGCTGATTTTCGTCGACGCGAATCGAGACAGCGCAAAGCAGCAGTCGCAGGTGGAGGACTTCATTTCGAAACGTGTGGACGCCATGGTCCTCACGCCGTACGATTCGCAGGCAATCGGCAGCGCGATCGTCGAGGCGAACAATGCGAACATTCCCGTCTTCACCGCCGACATTGCCAACGCGAGCAATCGTGGAAAAGTCATCGCGCACATAGCTTCGAACAACGTGCAGGGCGGCGAGACGGCGGCAAGTTTGATGTGCAAAGCGGTCGGCAGCTCCGGAAGCATCGCGATCCTCGACGAGCCCGAAGTGACGAGCGTTCAGGAACGCGTCAAAGGCTTCAAAATGGGTATCGCTCAGAATTGCCCGAAGGTGAAGGTCGTCGCGGACGTCGACTCCGGCGGCACGCGAGATAAAGCAAATTCAGACATGAGCGATATTCTTCAAGCGCATAACGATTTGAAAGGCGTCTTCGGCGTCAACGACGACTCGGCGCTGGGCGCGGTGACGGCAATCCGGGCAGCCGGAGCATCGAATGTCGCGGTGGTCGGCTACGACGCGACGCCCGAAGCACGCACGGCAATCGCCAACGGACAAATGTACGGCGACGCCATTCAGTATCCGGATAAGATCGGTGCGCTGACGATCGACGCGATCCATAACTATTTCAACGGCAAGAAGGTGCCCGCACGCGTTCAGGTCCCGGTCGGCACCTACACCAAAGCAAACGCAACGAAGTAATTGGACGCTCCTCGCACGCCACTGCTCGAGATGCGCGGCATCGGGAAATCGTTTCCCGGTGTTCGCGCGCTTGACGGCGTGACACTCGACCTTTACTCGGGTGAAGTGCTCGCGCTCGTCGGTGAGAACGGCGCGGGCAAATCGACGCTGATGAAGATCCTCGCGGGTGCGCAGCCTGCGGACAGCGGCGATATTCTCATCGATGGCAAGCCGGCTGGGATTACCTCGCCGCGCACCGCCGAGCAAGCCGGCGTGGGCATGATTTATCAAGAATTCAATCTGGTGCGCTCGCTGAACGCGATCGACAACATCGTGCTCGGTTACGAGCCGGAACGCGGGATCTTCATCGACGAGCGCGCCGCTCGCGAACGCGCAACGAGCGTTTTTGCGGAACTGGGCATTACGCTTCCGCTCAACGTCGAGGCCTCGCGCCTTTCGGTCGCGCAGCAGCAGATGGTCGAGATCGCCAAAGTGCTCTCGCGCCACGCGCGCATCGTCGTGATGGACGAGCCCAGCGCCGCGCTCACCGATCGCGAGATTGACAGGCTTTTCGAAATCATCAAGACGCTCAAAGCCAAAGGCACCGGCATCATCTACATTTCGCATCGCTTGGAAGAGCTGCCGCGCATCGCCGACCGCATCACCGTGATGCGCGACGGACGCGTCATCGAGACGCGGCCGATGTCGCAGTTTCCGCCGGACGAGATCGTCCGGGCGATGGTCGGACGGCGGCTGGATTCGCACTTCCCGGATCTGCCGGACGTCGCAGCAGACGCTCCTGTCATGCTCGCGATTCGCGATCTCGCGCGACCGCCGATGGTCGACGGCGTGTCTTTTCAGGTGCGCCGAGGGGAGATCGTCGGTCTTGCGGGTCTCATCGGTGCCGGACGCACCGAAATCGTCCGCGCAATCGCCGGCGCGGATGTGCCGAACTCGGGCGAGGTGGATATCGAAGGAACGATCTTGCACGCGCGCAACCCGCGGGACGGCATTTCCGCCGGCATCGCATTCATCACCGAGGACCGGAAAGCGCAAGGCTTGGTTCTCGGGATGAGCGTACGCGAGAACGTCACGCTCGCGCATCTGGGGCAGTTCGTCGACCGCGATCTGCTCATCAATCGCGCGAAAGAAGAAGACGTAACCGAGAAATACATCGAGGAGCTGCGCATCCGTACGCCGAGCCCCGAGCAAATCGTGAACAATCTGTCGGGCGGCAACCAACAGAAGGTCGTGCTCGCGAAGTGGCTGCTCGGCAAGGCGAAAGTCTTTCTTTTCGATGAGCCGACGCGCGGAATCGACGTCGGCGCGAAGGCCGAAATTTACAATCTCATGGTCAACTTGGCGCGCGGCGGCGCCGCAATCGTCATGGTGAGCAGCGAATTGCCGGAAGTGCTCGGAATGTCGCATCGCATCTTGGTGATTCGCGGCGGACGCATCGTGCGCGAATTCTCGCGCTCGGAGGCGACGCCCGATGCCGTGATTGCGGCAGCGGCCGGAGCGGCGGCTTAGGAACGGAGTACATGCAAGAAGCGCACGTTCAAGCGGAATTAACGCAAAACCTCAAGGAAGACAAAGCGAAGCAGACGCGAGCGTATTGGATCCGCGTGGCCGGCGCCATCGCGCTGCTCGTGATTATCGCGGTGCTCATCAACGTCGCCTCGAAAGGGTCGTTCCTCGAGGCGCGCAACATCATCAACGTTCTGCGGCAGATAACGTACGGCTGCATTCTCGCCGTCGGCCAAACATTCGTCATCATTACGGCAGGCATCGATCTTTCAATCGGCTCACTCGTGTCGCTCAGCGGCGTCGTCATGGCGACGTTTGCAAATGCCATGGGCTTCGGCGGCGTACCACTCATCATTGCGACGTTGTGCGTCGGACTTGCATTAGGCGCGGCAGCGGGGTTCGTGAACGCGGTTCCGGTCGTCAAACTGAACCTGCCGCCGTTCATCACGACGCTCGCCATGATGCTCATCGCAGAGGGCCTTTCATTCAAGCTCTCGCACGGAAGTCCGATACCGCTGAACAGTCCGGATTTTCAGAGCACCGGGATCGGTTTTTTCCTGGGGCCCTTGTTTTCGAGTCTGCATCTGCCCGGCATTCCCAATCCGGTTATTTGGATGCTCGTCATCGTCGTCGGTTGCTCGATTCTGCTGATGCGCACGAAATTCGGACGCTACGTCTTCGCACTGGGCGGCAACGAAGAGGCGGCGCGCCTTGCCGGCGTCAACGTCGGACGCGTAAAGACCATGGTGTACGTGATCAGCGGTATGTGCGCGGCGGTAGCCGGTTTCTTGCTGATGGCGCTGTTTTCGTCCGGCTCGCCGCAGACGGGAACGGGCGACGAGATGCTCGAGGCCATCGCAGCCGTCGTCGTGGGCGGCACCAGCCTGATGGGCGGCCGCGGAACGATCGTGGGTACATTCTTCGGAGCACTGCTCATCGGCATGCTCTACAACGTGATGAATCTCATCGGCATCGAGTCGTATACGCAGAAGATCGTGCTCGGCGCCGTGATCTTGCTCGCCGTCGTAGTCGACGAGCTGCGTAAACGGTATCTGCGCAAGGCATAAGCGCTGATGGCGATACAGGTCGGCGACGCACCGGCGCACGAACAGGTTCGCGCCCGACGTCATCGCACGGAGCCGCTGAGCGCGCTCTCCCTCGCCGCGCTCGGCGTGGTCTTCGGCGACATCGGCACGAGCCCGCTGTACGCGTTTCAGCAATGCTTCACCGGTGATTTCCCTGCCGCCGTTACGCCGCAAAACGTGCTGGGCATTCTTTCGCTGATCTTTTGGGCGCTGGTCGTCATCGTGTGCGTCAAGTACGTCGGCTTTTTGCTGCGCGCCGATTACGACGGCCAAGGCGGCACACTTGCGCTGCTCGCGCAGCTCATTCCGCCGAAGCGCGCAGCGATGCCGATGGGACTAGGAGCGCTCGCGCTGCTCGTGCTCTTTGGTTCGTCGATGCTCTACGGTGACGGCGCGATCACGCCGGCGATCTCCGTCATCTCGGCGATTGAAGGTTTGGACGTGTGGACGAAAGCGGCGCGTCCGTTCATCGTGCCGCTTTCCGTCATCGTCCTGGCTGGGCTTTTTGCAATGCAGAAGCGCGGTACGGGGCGCATCGGCAATCTCTTCGGCCCGATTATGCTGCTCTGGTTTAGCGCTATCGGCGTCCTGGGCGGTTTTAGCATTGCGAGACATCCGCAGGTGCTCGCTGCGCTCAATCCGCTCTACGCCGTCGAGTTCATCATTCGCAACGGACTGCTCAGCCTGCTCATCTTCGGCGCGGTCGTCCTTTGTTTGACGGGAGCGGAGGCGTTGTACGCCGACCTCGCGCACTTTGGCCGAAAGCCCATTACGCTCGCATGGTTCGCCGCCGTGTTCCCCGCATTGCTGCTGAACTACTTTGGACAAGGTGCGCTCACGCTGGCGAATCCCCACGTTATTGCGGCCTCGCCATTCTTCACGCTCGTTCCGCGATGGGGACTCATTCCGATGGTGTTCCTCGCAACGGTGGCGACCGTAATCGCATCACAGGCGCTCATCTCCGGCGTTTTCTCCCTCACCCAGCAGGCGATGCAGCTGGGCTATACGCCGCGCTTTCCAATCATTCATACGTCGCGCCATTTCGCCGGACAGATTTACATGCCGACGATCAACGCGATGTTGGGCGTGGTGTGCATCATCTTGATCGTAACGTTCCGGTCGTCGGAGCGCCTGGGCGGCGCTTACGGGCTCGCCGTTACCATCACGATGCTTACGACCACCATTGCATTTTCACAGCTGCTGCGCAAGCGCTGGAAGTGGCCGGCGTGGCAATGGGTACCGCTCATTGCGCTTTTCCTGGCGTGGGAAATTTCGTTCCTCATCGGAAACGCGTCCAAGTTCATATCGGGCGGATGGGTCCCGTTTGCTATGGCGCTTGCCCTTTTTACGCTTTTTACGACGTGGAATCGCGGGCGCCGGCGCATGATGACCGCGCTCACCAAGCACGCGATGCCCGTGGATCAATTCCTGCGCGAAGTCAAAGCGCCGACCGTGGTCAGCGGAACAGCATTCTTCCTGAGTCCGGATCCGCACGGTATTCCATTCGTGCTCCATCACCAATGGATGCGCAGCCACATCATTTTCGATACGATCATCTTGCTCACGGTCATGCACGCGTCACAACCGTTCGTGCACCCGGAAAAGCGCCTCGAAATTGAAGAGATAACGCCGCGCTTGCTGCGCGTCAAAGCGTGGTACGGCTTCATGCAGGAAGCGCGAATTCACGACATCCTGCATCACTTGCGAAAGGCACGTCCCGGTACCGACTTCAGCCATCCCACGTACTATCTTGCGAGCCCGAAGATTCGCGAGGCGTCGGACCACGGCGCGCTGCCGAGCTGGCAGCGCAATCTCTTTCAGTGGATGACCCGTAACGCGCGTCCGCTTACCGATTCGCTTGGGTTGCCGCCGAACAATGTGATTGAATTTGGGGTGGAGGTAAAGATTTAGCCTTCCGTTGGGCTCGGTGTGTGGGACATGTCGTCCGGCAACCGCTAGAAAAATCGCCATCCAGGCGATTTTTCTGCTTCTCTGCTTTTTTGCGAAAACGAAGTTTTGAAGAAAACATCCTGTTTTGCGCAAAAAAGTCAGAGATTGCCGGCCAACATGTCCCACACACCGAGCCCAACGGGAAGGCTAAATCTTTTGAATGAAGATGTCGCCGCGCTCGGTGTAGAGCCAGACGAAGGGGCGCCGTGCGTTGCTGCGTGACAAAGTATTGTGTACGGTGCCTGAGTCGGTTTCGGCGTCGATGTTTGCGTGGAAGGTCGATGGAACGGTTAAACGGAGCGTACCGTTCGCGCTTTGCATGCGCAGGGACGGCGCAGTCCAGTCGCGCGCAAGGGTGACTGTGACGTCGCCGTCGTCGGCGGCGAGATCGAGTTCGCCGTGCGCGTCGTTGACGGCGATCGAGCCGGAATTCGTTTCGATTGCGGCGCGTGCGCGTTCGCCGTCCAGCGTGATGTTGCCGGAGAGTTCCGTTGCTTCGATGCGCGCGTTCGCCGGGTATACGATTTCGTAACCGAGCGGAGCGTTCGGGGCTTGAGCGAACGGAATGGTCAACGCGGCGTGGCCCGTGATCGTTATGGCCATCGCCTTGCCGCTGCGTGAAATTTCGATGCGCGGTGCCGGCGCGTTCTGTGCCGTCGTTCGAATCGTTACGGTGTGAATGCCGGCGGCGGCGATCAAGTGAACGCCGCCGCTTTCGATTTGCATGGTGATCTGCGTCGCGCCGGCCAAGGGCAGCACTATCGCTGCAAGCGCGCCGAGCATTTAGAACGGAAAGTCGCTGTCGGACAGACCGACGTTCGTTTTCAGATCGCTGAATGACTCATCCGCGACGATCTTCTCACCGATATAGCGCACCTGTCGAACGGGCCAGTGGGTCTGCTTCTCGAGGAACAGCTTCGCGCTCGTCACTCCGTCGCCGGCTGACGGATCGGCGACTTTCAAATCGATTTCGTCGGTAGCGACGCCATTGATTTCAGGGCCTGGACGCTGCGAAAGATCGCCCTTCGTGTCCTTATATTTGTCGACTTCGTTTTGCAGCAGTCCCTGCGGAATCGTGTATCCGCGAAGCGACGTCGCGCGCGAATCGTGCAGCCCGACTTTGAGATGAATGAACGCCAGGATGCCGCCTTGATGCCCGGAGACTTGGTCGCCGCCGTTCCAGACGCCGCCGCTGCCGCTCCCGTCGCCCGAAACGATCAGGGTCTTGGCGAGGCTCGGCCGTTTGAACCAATAATGGTACGTGCGGTCTTGGACGCGATCGCCGTCGACCTCGTGCGCGGTCACCGTAACCGTGTAGTCGTTGACTTTCGCAAACGCTTCGTCGAACGCGGTAATTGCCGGCGTCGTTGCGGCAGGCGCGGAAAGTGGAAAGAGCGTCAATGCCAATATGGGAATGCTGAAAAGCAATCTACGAGCGTCCATTATGCCTCCGTGATGCCGTAGGTCAAGGCCAATTGTTCTCTTCAGCCCCGCCGGTTCCGCTCGCCTGAGCCGTCGCGTCGACCAAGAGCGTCCCGTGCTTGCCTTCGACACCGATGAGCACGTCGCACTTGGCCTCGGCGGCAATGCGCTCGATGTCACGTCCCAGCGGCGCGCCGGTGTACTTGCCTTCGCGGTACGAGCCCAAGACGATGAGATTGGCGCGCTCGCGTTTTCCTATCGCAAGTACCGCTTGCGCAGTTTCGCGCGCTTTCACCGTTTCCGTTCGAATGCTCATGCCGTGCTGCATCGCGAGCGCTTCAGCCGCACCCAGCGCATCGAGCGCCGCGCGTTCTTCCGTAGGCATCGAGGCATCGGGCGGCAGTGTGAACGGTACCTCGATAACGTAAATAGCCAGCACATCGGATTTCTGGCCGCGGCTCAATTTGGTTACCAGCGCCATCATGTGCCCGGATTCGATCTCGGCCGAGAACACGATGACGATGCTCCCGACAAGCCGCACCAATTCGGTCTCGGCGCGTTTTGCAAGTTTCTGCACGAAAGAGGCCGGCGGATGCAGCATCCACCAGAGCGTTGCGCCGACCGATGCGGCGAGCAAGAAGGCGATGATTGCGCCGGCGGTCGAGACCGCAACAGCGTTCACCGCCGCGGTGCTCCGCGCATGCGCGCGTAGAGCATCAACCGGTACACGCCTAAAACGATAAGCGCGAGCGCCAGCACCACACCGGTGAAGATTTGCCAATGGAAACCCAGCGCGAGCAGACGCACGAGCAGCATGATGCCCAGAACGACGTACAGCACGTAGAAGAGCAGGCGCAAACGCGTCATGAACCTGCCTCTTCACGCATTGCTGGACTCGAGCGTAGGTTCTCGATGTATTCGTCCATCAGTTCGAGCTCACCGGCGTTGCGCAGAATGTCGATCTGCCCGTTCCGGAAATCGTGATCCTCGGACCGGAATACCGGCAGCCGCTTGCGTGCCCGGTACAGCAGATACAGCACAAAACCCGACACGAGCCACAGCGGTCCCGCTATGCGCCCGATATCGTGCGTGATGATCGTGAAAGCGAGAATCGCCGTGATGCCGATAAAACCTAAGAGTCCGATGACCGGAAATTCGACGCGCCGGCCTTGGAAGCGCAGCGGGATATTAACCGGCATCTTGAACTTGCGCGGGCTGAGCGGATCCGTGAAGCGCAGCGCAATGAGCGCGACAAAGACTAACGAATAGCTCGTCGCAGCGCCGAACGCGTAGAGATCGCCAAGGAACGTGATGCCGTCTTCGCCGTGAAACAGCCGTGCGTACACCGCGCGCGCCGACGGATCCAATCCCGGAAGCGCTGCAAATACCAGCTCGACCGCGGCGAGCGCGCAAAACGTGACGATTGAGATGACCGGCGTGCGGAATCGGCGGTGCACGTGCTGAAAGATCGAGGGCAGCAAACGCGCTCTGCTCATGGCATACGCGATTCGCGAGCTGCCGAAGACGCCGGAGTTGCTCGAAATCAGCAGCAGAATTGCGCCGAGGAGCGGAACGTAATACTGCGCGAGCAGCCCCCAATACGGCACCTGCGCCGAAAGAAGTGCTACGCCCTTGCCCTGGTTGTCGCCGTTGTTCGGGAAGATCTGCCAAAACGCCAACGCGTGTCCGTGAGCATCGGTGATAGGATGCCACGGATGCATGCCCAGCGCGAGGTTCGAATAACCCAGCGCGAAGATCAGAATCGTCAAGATGAGGGCAATCGAGGTTCGCGGGATGACCGATGCCGGCCGCTGTGTCTCTTGAGCCGCCTGCGAAATCGACTCGAGGCCGACGAAAGAAATGATCGCGAGCGATACGCCCTGCATGAGCGCGAATGTCGACGGCCAAGCAGTCGTCATCGTGTGCACGAGCAGCTGCGGATCGAAGGCGAACAGAAATCCGAAGCACAGAATCAGCGTTTCGCTCAGCACGTCGATGGCGCTGACCGAACCTTGAAACGCCGTGCTCTCGCGCACCCCGACGACGTTGAGCAGGCAAAGCGCGCCGATGAGCCCGAGCACCACGGCAAAATGCACCCATGGATGCATTGACGGGACAAGCACGGGAAGGAGCTGCGAGAGATAGTCGACGCACGACCACGCGAAGAGTGTCACGTCTATCGTGAAATCCAGCAGCACCGCCCAGCCGGCGATGAAACCGAACACGTCACCGAGGCCGCGCATGACGAAGTACTGTCCGCCGCCCGCCACCGGGTATGCGGCGGCAAGTTCCGTATAGGCCAGGCCGATGCACACGTAAACGGCGCCGGCAAACAGGAATGCCACGTTCGAGGCGCCTGCCGCGTACGCGAGCACCAATCCCAGGCCGACGAAGATGTCGGCGCCGACGTCGGAGTAGCCCCAGGCGAATGAGCCCCAGGGTCTAACCGCGCGACGCAGCTGCGGTTCTTTTTTCTGCATCTGCATCGTGCTAGTAGCCGATGGCGGTGCGCTCCAACGCGTTGATGAGATATTCCGTCTCGCTCATCTGCTCGGCGAGGTCGTAATCGCGAAAAACTTCCAGCGCTTCGTTCAGCTTGTTGACGCCGTCGCGCAGTTCTTCGCGCTCCCGCAAGCCGTCCGACGCTTTTTGCAAAATCATCGTACCGTATTTGAGCGCGGTCTTTGCGTATTCGAGCCGATTGTCGATTGCCGCCAACTCGTGCAGCGCGGCGAGAAAGTTGTTCTTCGCCTCGTCGTAGCGGCGGCGGCGCGTTGCGAGCATGCCTTTGAGCACCGCTTCGTACGCGTCGTTGCGGTTGCGCGATGGCGCGAGCGCGCGATCCAGCTGCTGGCGCAGTCCGGGATCCGTTATGTCGGTGCGCGAACTCGGCCGCCTATCCGCCGGCGCGGATTTTTTCGCGGGCGTCGGCGAGAGCAGCGTGTGCAGATCGGCGATGAAATCGTGCGCGCTCTGGTAACGCTTGCCGGGATCTTTGTCGATGGCTCGCATGATGACGCGTTCGAGCGGCTCGGGAATATTGCGGTTGATTTCGTGCGGCGGCGTCGGCGCATCGTGCACGTGTGAGAATATCGTCGCCACAAGGTCGTCCTTGTCGTTGCGGAACGGCACTGTGCCGGTGAAAATTTCGTACATCACGATGCCGACGGAATAGAGATCGCTGCGCACGTCGGCAGGTTTGCTCAAGAAACGTTCCGGCGCAAGATACCCGATCGTGCCGACGATTTGTCCGGTGCGCGTAGTCTGCGTCATATCGCTCGTGCGCCGCGCCAAACCGAAGTCCATGACCTTGACGTGCTTCCCGTCTTCGACGGTCATGATGTTCGATGGCTTGATGTCGCGGTGAATCGTCCCCTGCGTGTGCGCGTAATCGAGCGCTTCCAGAATGTCGATGAGGTACGTGAGCGCCTGGCGGTACGAAATCGACCCCCCTTCCAAATCGCGCAGCGTCTTGCCGCGCACCAGTTCCATCACGATGTACGAGATGCCGGATTCCTCGCCGACGTCGAACACCGAGACGATGCACGGATGGTTCAGCTTGGCCATGGCCTGCGCTTCGCGGAGAAAACGCTTGTTGACGTCGTCGGAGCGATCGATGAGCACCTTGATCGCCACCTCGCGCTCGAGCACTTTGTCGAAGGCTCGATAGGTGTCTGCGGTGCCGCCCCGCCCGATGAGTTCCAGCACTTCGTAACGCCCGCTCAGCGTGCGGCCGATGAAGGTGTCCATTTTAAAAGGCACTCACGCTCAGGCGGAGCCTGTCCTGAGCAACGTCGAAGGGCGCCCCCCAACTGCGTTGGGTCCCCCAAGTCATCGCGCGCATACACATTCTGCTCGCGTCAGCTCTCCCCGAGGGCGCGCGTAACCAAGTCTTCATCCTAAAAGGCGTTCCTATGCAGCGTCATGCGCTCTCCGTCTACGGCCACCACGTCGAAGCGAAAATGGGCGTTTGGAGCGACGATTTGCACGAAATCCTCCGCGAGCCTGCGAAGCGTCTGCCGTTTTGCGGCATCGACGGCCGAAAGCGCGCTACCGAAACGGCTGCCGGTGCGCAATTTGACCTCGACGAAGACGATCGTCTCGCGATCTCGGCAAACCAGGTCGATTTCGCCGCCCGGCAGCCGCACGTTCCGCCGGACGATGCGGTAGCCCGACGCTTCCAGAAACGCCGCGGCGCGGTCCTCGCCCGCGCGGCCTTTTCGTCCGTTAGTCCGCGACATCGGATCCGAACTGCAGTTGCGCCTCGCGCACGCGCCACCATCCGGAGCGATGATGCGGGGATGGACCGAACTCCTTGAGTGCCCGCAGATGCTCGGGCGTTGCGTAGCCCTTGTGATCGGCAAATCCGTATCGCGGGTCCAGTTCGTGCAGTTCGACGAGCAGCGTGTCGCGGTACACCTTCGCGAGGATCGACGCCGCGGCGACGGTCGCGCTGCGGGCATCGCCTTTGATGAGCGGCTCTTGCGGACCGGCAAATGACTTGATGCGCACGGCGTCCGTAATCAGGTACTGCGGGGCGGTGCTCAGCGTGCTGATGGCGCGCTCCATCGCAAGCACGCTCGCCCAATAGATGTTGAGCTTGTCGATTTCCTCGACGCTGCACACGCCGATGCCCCACGCCGTGCACGCGCTTCTGATTTTTTCCGCAATCTCGAAGCGATGGTGCGGCAGCACTTGCTTGGAATCGTTCAAGCCGCGAATCATCAGCGGCTCTGCCGCCACCACGCAGGCTGCGACGACAGGCCCTGCGAGCGGCCCGCGTCCGACTTCGTCGACGCCGCCGATGTAGATGAAGCCTTTTTCGCGCGCGGCGTTTTCGAACGCGTGAATGCGATGCAGGCGGCGTCGCTCCCGTTCGTACGTGGTCTTCGCTTTACGTTGTTTGGGCGTCATCGTGCGGTGCGTGCTCCAGACTGATGCGACCGAATTTCCCGTCGTTGAAATCTTTGATGTACGACTGCGCCGCGTTGTGGTAATCCACCTCGCCGCCTTTGCGCATGAAGCCGCGCGTGCGGGCAAACGCCTCCAGGTCGGGAACCTTCGTTCGCCCCTTCGTCGCCTCGGCGAGCCAGCGGTGAAAGCGAATCGAGATGTCTTCGGGATCGTAGCGCTCGCGAGGAACCGCGCCGACGAGAGCCAGCTTCCATTGCGCTTCGGGGGTAGCGATCTTCGGCACCAGGATGCCCGGCGTGTCCATCAGTTCGAGATTCGGTCCGACGCGAAACCACTGCAGCTGACGCGTGACGCCGGCGCGGTCCTCGGTCCGTGCCGCCGCGCGACGCAGCAGACCGTTGATGACCGAAGACTTCCCCGAATTGGGTAGACCCACGACCATGATTCGCTGCGTGCGGCGCGTACCGGTGGCGAATTGCCCCAAGAAATAATTGGCCTTTGCGACGCTCGACTGCTCCCGGCCGTTCACTGCAACGACCTTGCGGCGGTTTTTCTCGAAATAACTGACCCAGCGCGCGGTTTGCGCAGGCTCGGCAAGGTCTTCACGATTGAGCAGCAGTAAACGCGGGCGCTTGCCGGCCAGCGCTGCCAGATGTGGATTGGCGCCGCTTTGCGGCACGCGAGCGTCGACGACTTCGACGACGATGTCGATCAACTTCATGTAGTCGTCGATACGCCGCATGGCCGCGGCCATGTGGCCGGGGTACCACTGGACGACCTGCTCGAACTCCGCGCCGGCGTTCGCGGTCATAGCGCACCTGCATGGCCGAGCGGCCAAATTCCCGCTATCGCTCTGCCCAGCACGTCATGTTCGCGCACAAAGCCCCAGAATCGCGAATCGTCGCTGTCGGCGCGGTTGTCGCCCAGTACGTACAGCGAACGCGGCGGTACCGTGACTTCCGGAAAGCTGCGGCCATCGGGATAACGCACGTACGGTTCGGTCAGCGCGGAACCGTTGACGTAGACCGTACCGTGGTCGATGCGAATGCGATCGCCGGGCAAACCGATGACGCGTTTGATGTACGTTTCCGGCGTCGCCCCGTCATGGTGGAACGCGATGATATCGCCGCGCGCGGGCGGATGCAGGTGATAGATGATGGTGTTGATGAGCACGACTTCGCCGGAAGCGATGTGCGGCGCCATCGAAAGCCCCGACACTTGCGGCGTGCGCATGAAAAAAGCCAGCGCAAGTATGGCCAGAAGGGTGAGCTGCGCGCTAGCGCTTGCGACGGAACGCCATTGCAACTGCCGGAGCACGCGCTCTTTTTCTAGGCTAGCGCCACAAAATCCGCGCGCGGTTCAGCGGCCAGAAAATCAAGAATGCGTGTCCGGTGAAGTGCGCCTGCTGACCTTCACGCGGTCCGCTTTCGAACGTGCCGCGCACCTGCGCGAAACCCCAGATGTGCGAATCTTCGGAATCGTTGCGGTTGTCGCCCATCATGAAGTAGCAGTTTGCCGGAATCCGATTGGGCGCGCTCCAGTCTTTGCGCGGCGGAATGTTCGCCTGCGATGGGTCGAGCGCCTGATACGTGCCGCCCGGATCCTGAACGTAAATGCCGTAGTTCTTAACGACCAAGTTGTAGTCGGGCGGCTGCGCGATGTACGGTTCCGTCAGCGGTTTTCCGTTGAGAATTACCACGCCGTTCTTGATCTCCAGCGTGTCGCCCGGGCGCCCGATCACCCGTTTGATGAAATCGTCGGGGCTCGGAAGGGGCGGCGGAAAGACGACGACGTCACCTTCATTGGGCGCGTGAAAACGGTATTCAAACTTGTTGACCAGCAGCACATCGCCGACTTGCAGCGTAGGAATCATCGATCCGGAGGGAATGTAGTACGTGCGCGCGACGAACGTGATCAGTAAAAACGCCGCGATGCCCGCGTAGATGAACGGATCCAGATACTCGCGTGCAAAGCTGGTCGCTTTCCCTTGCACGTTGGTGCGCACCGCGCGCACCGTGAGGAAAACCCGGGCGACGATGAAGACCCCTACGAGACCAAGCAGCATGCCCGGAGTCAATGCAAACGCCCCCACTAGTCCAAAATCCTTAAGCGGTTAAACGGCCAGAGCAGCAAGAATGCACGGCCGGTGAATTGCGCCGTCGTGGCAGTTTTGGCAAGCGGACCCGCGGCGAAGCGTCCGTGCATTTGCGCGAATCCCCAGATGTGCGAGTCGTCGGAATCATTACGATTGTCGCCCATTACGAAATAAAACCCGTTCGGCACGCGATCCGGCGCTTGCCAGAGAGATCGCGGCGGAATATTTGCGCTCGTGCAGCTTAGCGGCTCGTAGCCGTCACCGTCGTCCACGTAGATGTCGTAGTTCTTGATCACCAAGTCGTACTGCGGCTGTTGGGCGATATATGGTTCGCTGACCGCCTTGCCGTTCACGTAGACCGTACCGCCGGAGATGCGAAGTGTGTCACCAGGCACGGCGATCACGCGCTTGATGAAGTTGTCGCTCGATGCGATGGGCGGCCGAAAGACGACGATGTCGCCGCGATGCGGCTTGCCGAAGCGGTACGCGAACTCGTTGACGAGGAGCACGTCGCGCTGCTGCAGCGTCGGAACCATCGAGCCCGACGGAATGTAGAACGTGCGCAGAACGAACGTGATCAGGAAGAGCGCGAGCAAACCCGCGACGATGAGCGCATCCAGGTATTCGCAAACGGCCGCCGTCGAGTGGCCGGAGTGGCCGGCAGCCACAGGTTTCAGACTCAGGGTGATTCGGGCGACGGCGAAAACACCGATCAGCCCGAGCAATTGTAGCGGCGACAGCGGAGTTTATCGGCCGGCTTTCTTCTCTTTGATTCGCGCCGCCTTACCGATCTTCTCGGACAGGTAGTACAGACGGCTGCGCCGCACGATGCCGCGTTTGCTGACCTCGATGCGATCGACGCGCGGGCTGTGCACGAGGAACGTCTTCTCGACGCCGACGCCGTGCGCAACGCGACGAACCGTGACCGACTCCTGCGCGCCGCCGCCCTTGCGAACCGTCACGACGCCCTCGAACATCTGCACGCGTTCCTTGCCGCCTTCGACGACTTTGGAATACACCTTGACCGTGTCGCCCGGACGAAAATCCGGGACGTTCTCCTTGCGCTGCTCTTGATTTAGGACATCGATGACGTTCATTTTCAGCTCTTTTGGCTCGGACGTGAATCTAAAAAGGCCTTGGGGGTGGCCCCACGGCAACCTTCGGATTCTAGCATTGGGTGACCCCCAGGCGCAATGGGGTTAGGAGCGGCCCAAGTCCGGCCGGCGGGCGCGCGTCCGGGCGCGCGACTGCTCGCGCCGCCAGGCGGCGATGGCCGCGTGATTCCCGGAGAGGAGCACGTCCGGAACCTTCACGCCGCGGAAGTCGGCGGGCCGAGTGAAACTCGGGTAGTCCAGAGCGTCGGCGCTGAAGGATTCGTCGACCAGCGATTCCGGTCGCACGGCGCCTTCGAGCAAGCGCACCGTCGCGTCCATCATGGCAAGCGCGGGCAGTTCGCCGCCCGTGAGGACGAAATCGCCAAGCGAAAATTCTTCGATCGGATAGAGCGCACCGAGGCGGTCGTCGATGCCCTCATAGTGACCGCAGATGAAGATCAGCCGGTCCACCGTCCCTGCGAACCGCCGGGCATGCGCTTGCGTGAACGGCTCGCCGGCAGGCGTCGGGACGGCGATGAGCCGTCGTTCTTCAGGGGGCGCCGCAGTGATGATGACGTCCAAAATCCGTGCCAGCGGTTCGATGCGCATGACCATCCCCGGGCCGCCGCCGAACGGCACGTCGTCGGCTCGTTCGTTTCCTTGTAAGGCGTCGAGCACGTGGTGATAGCGAACGTCGACGATGCCCGCTTCCACCGCGCGGCCGACAATCGACAGCCCGACGAACGGCGCGAAAACCTCGGGAAAAAGCGTGAGCACGTCGATCGTGAACATAGGCGCCAGTGTTCAACCTCCGCAAGTTCCTCGCTCTTTTTCGTCCCGATCTCCATACGCCGTTCGATCTGGCGCTTCGCGACGTCGCGCACCACCGGTACGAGCAGGCCGTTACGCGGCTGGACGCAATGCTGGCTGACGAGAACGTGCCGCCGGCAGAGCGCGTCGCGGCGGCAAACAAGCGCGGCGTTGCGCTTCGCGAACTGCAGCGCGTCGACGAAGCTCGCGCGGCGTTCGAACAGGCACTCGAGATCGCGCCGCACTTCGCGCCCGCGCTCGTCAACATCGGAAATCTTCATTTGGAAGCGGGCGAGATGGATGAGGCGATTCGCTATTACGAGTCGGCGATACGCAGCGATGACGAATATGCGCTCGCGCATCACAACTTGGGCGTCGCGTATAAGCGGCTGGGACGCACGGACGACTCCGTGCGCGAGCTGCGCCGCGCGCATCGGTTAGAGGGGCGCATCGCGCGGAAGCAAAGGAAGTAGTCATGGCCGAACTGGAGCAGGTGCCTTTGACGCCGGAGTTGCTCGGCGTCATGCGTCGCGCCGCGCGTAACGCGCTCGATTTGAAAGAGCAATTCATCACGCCGCGAGCCATTCTGCTCTCGCTGCTCGAGGATCCGGGCATCGGCCCCGCCCTCGCGGGCGTCGTCAATCGCGACAAAGTTCTCGCCGTGCAGGTTGGCGAGAACGATGGCCGCACGCGTCTGCTCGAAGATCCGATGCCCGAAGGCGAACAGCCCGCAATGGCGCGCTACGACACGCTCGCGTTCAAAACGCCGGACGGCCGCACGAGCGTCTGGCTCAACAAGGACGCGTACAACATGTTCATCGAGGGCGCGCGCCGCGTGGACGAACGCTACTATCCCAAGCAGTTGGCGCTCGGAATTGCGTCGGAAGCAATTCACGCCCCCGGCGTTCTCGCAGCTATTCGCGTAGAACCCGGAGTCTTAGCCGACGCGATTTACAAGTTGTAACTACTTGACCAAATCGGCGGACGTAATCTCTTCGAGATATTCGAAAAGTTGCGGCAGCGTAATTTTTTCGAGCGCGGTTTGCTGCTTGATGCCTTCTCCGTCTTCACCTTCGTCGCGCAGATAGCAGCGCGACTCGACGCCCGCTTCCGTGTCGCTGATGAACGACACGGCGAAGCCCTTGCCCGGCATTTCGTCGTAGATGCGCATCGTCGTCGGATTCAGAATTTCGATCGAATGGCTTTGGTTATTGGCATCAAAAATGGTGATCGTCAAATAGTCGCGATTGACGATCTCGATGGTTCCGACGATGAACACGTTCTTGGCCGAGAAAAACTCGTGCCCGCGCTTGTTGCGGCTGGATACTTCGTAGAAGACCCGGTGGGCCACAAAGCGATTGAGAATCTTGCGCAGGGTTGCGAGGCTGGCGAGCGTTTCGGTGCGGTTGCCTCGCGTGTAGATAATCTTCACGAGCCGCCCATCCTTGCACGGGGGCGCAGGAGGGCCCTGCCGACCCTTAAGAGGCCAGAGCGCCGAGTGGGGAAAAAGTGACGGCGTGCTCTCCGTTCCCGACATGGCTATCCTCGGAATCCTTGCGCTGCTCGTCTTCGGCGAGCAGAAATTGCCGGGAATCATGCGTCATGCCGGGCGGATCATGCGCGAAGTGCAGAACACCTCGCAATCGTTCGTTCGCGAGATGGAGCGCGCCGCGGACGTGAACGAACCGCCGAAGCCGCCGCCTGCTACTCCTGCCCAGCCAGACGTCGCCATAGACGAAGGACCGCAATAACGTAGCGCTGCGTTTCGGGAAACGGCGGGACGCCCCCGTAACGCGCCACGGCGCCGGCGCCGGCGTTGTACGCGGCCAGCGCCAACGTATAGCGCTGGGGCGGTTCGTAACGCGCGTACCGATTCAAAAGCGCACGAAGATACAGTGCCGCGCCGTGAATGTTTGCTCGCGGGTCCGCGGCATCGACGCCCAGTTCGCTTGCCGTTGCGGGCATGAGTTGCCCTAAACCGTTCGCGCCTGCACTGGAAACGGCTTCGGGATGCCAACTCGACTCGATGGCGATGAGCGCGACCAGGAGCCGCGCATCCAGCCCTTGCGCATCCGCTTCGCTCAGGACGCATTGCGCCAGGCGCATGGATTGCTGCATATCCAGTTGCGGATTGAACATGCGAAGCGCACGCGCATAGGCTGGAACCGGATCTCCCTGAGCGCGCACGGCAACCGGTGATACAAACACCGGGAAGAGGAGAAGCACCACTGCCATCACGCGCCGCACGAGCCGGGTAGTGCCCACATCCGAGTCCGACGCGCCTTCAGCGGTCGCGGCTTTTCCAGAAATCTCTCAGCCGCGGCGTCTAGGCTGAGCGCGTGGAGTGCTCCGAGAACGCAGTAGGCGCCTGCGCCAAAGCCGACGATCTGCTCTCAGCCGGTAGAACGGAGGATGCGTGCGCCGTGCTGCGGCCGCTGCTCTCGGCCTATCCGGAGAACCCAATCGTTCATCTGCTTTTTGCGCGCACGAGCGCCGGCCTGGGCGATGCGCATAGCGCCGCGATCCATTTTCAGCGTGCTCTCATGCTAGAGCCGAATCTCATCGGTGCGCATCTGCACTATGCGGAACTGCTCGCCCGCCGCGGCGACGTACAGCAAGCGTTGCAGCACGTCGAGGCGGGATACAAGCGAGTGCACACGTGGGAATCGCACTATAGCGGCAGCGCAGATCCTCTGCGCGTGCTGCAGATTGGTTCCGCCGTTGCGGACGGCCTTACCGAAACGGAATACATTTTGGGACAGGGATGGTTCCAAACGACGACGATCGTCGTGCAATACTGGCAACGCGGACGCGGCTTTCCGCCTCACGACATCGTGTTCAACTCAGTGGCCGATCCGGATCGGTGCGGGGCAGCCCTCGATGTTGCAGAGTGGGTTCTAAGCCAAACGTCCGCGCCGATTCTCAATTCGCCGCAGGCGATTCGGGGCACGGGCCGCGTCTCCGCGGCGCAGCGTTTGGCGGGCATTCCGAACGTTATCGTGCCGCGCATTCGGCGTTTTCGCCGCCGGGCGGTCATCGCGGGTCAGGTGGACTTCGCAAAGGAAGGTTTCACGTTTCCGCTGCTGCTCCGGCAGCCCGGCGATCACAATGGTCGAAACTTTCGACGAGTCGAATCGCCCGATGCCGCCGCAGAGGCCGCGAATGCGCTTGCGGGCGAGGATGTATTTGCGTTGGAGTTCGTCGACACGCGTCGCGACGGGCGTTTTTGGAAGTACCGCGCGATGATTGTCGACGGAGACGTTTTTCCCGCCCATCTCGCGATCTCGAACGCGTGGAACGTGCACTACTTCAGCGCACAAATGAATGAAAATGAACGCGCACAGGAAGCGCTATTCTTGGAGGACATGGGTGCAGCTCTTGGGGCGCCTGCGATGAACGCGCTCCGCGTCATTGCATCGCGTTTGGGCCTTGACTATGCCGGAATCGACTTCGGGCTGAACGATCGCGGTGAAGTAGTCGTCTTTGAGGCAAACGCCGCGATGACGGTGTTCGTTCCTCCCGAATCTCCTCAAACGCATTACCGGCGTGAGGCGGCCTTCCGAATCTTCTCGGCTGCGCGAAGGATGATCGAGAAGCGCATTGCGGGTTCGCCTCGCTGACGAAAGCGATACGTTATCGGAAACCCCTCGCACAGGGCAAGGGGTTTCCCTCGTTCATCGAGTCGTTTGCTAGATATTGAAGTTTTGGCGGATTTCGCTGATGCGCTGCTGGAGCAACGTCTTGGCCTGGCTTTGCAGGCGTTCTTTTTGATCCTCGGGCAGACGCTGGTACACCAGATAGCCCGCAGCCGATAACAAACCGCCGAGCACGCCGACCAGGAGGGCCTTGCCGACTTCGTTGCTGCCGGTGTTTTCGGTATCTTCGTAATTCACGCTGGCATTCTCCGCATACGTGCCTTTGTAGCCGTTGCTGCCGGACCATTGCTGCTCGGGCGGCGTCGACCGGAACGTCTCAGACATAGTGCCTCCAAAAAAGCGACGTGGACAAGTTATCATACCCGGTTTGCCGGGACCTGGTTACGGTTCGGTTTCCTCGGTCACGCGGACGTGCTGCGGGTACTGCGCGGCAATCCGCTCGACGGCGAGGCGCGCGGTATCGACGATGGCCAGCACGCGTTCGTCCTCACGCGCACGCGCGGGCCATCGCATGGAGAGATCGCCCTTTTGCTGCGCTGCATCGAGAGGCAATTTGACGTGAGCCTCCAGACCGAGCCGCGCGGCCTGGAGTATAGCGGACACGGCGGCACACACCAGTGAGAATTCGTCCGAACTCGTCTCGGGAATTTCCGCGTGCCCCGATGCAAACACAGAGGACAGCCGCATGCGGCTGTCCCTGCGAAAGATAACCTCGATCATGCGTTCTAGGGGAGCGAGATCTTCGTGATCTTCACTTCCGCGAACGGCTGACGATGGCCCGTGAGTTTGCGCACGCGCTTCTTCGGCTTGTATTTGAAGACCAGAATCTTCTTTTCTCTATCGTGGCGCAGGACGGTACCCGTGACGGAAGCACCGCTTACGAGGGGCGAACCGACGGTTACGGAGTCGCCGCCTTTGCTGGCAAGCACGACGCGATCGAACGTCACGTCCTTTCCGACTTCGCTCTCCAGGAGGTCCGTCTTAATGACGTCACCCTCCGAGACTTTTAACTGCTTCCCGCCCGTCTCGATAATCGCGTACATAACCTTGGAAGATTATCAGACCGCCAAGCGCGCTGTCAACGACGACGGCACATGGACGCGGGGCAGCTTGACGGCTTCGCGACAGAACGCTATACTCCGTAGAGAAGTCTGCATTATAGACTAGTCTAGAACGGAGAACCTACATGGACGCACGGGAAGCCCGAGAGCAATTGGAGATGGTGGACCGCATCCTCTCCCGGGCCGAGCCGCCGAAGAGCTACCGGCCGTGGACGTGGGCGCTCATCGTCATCGGGCTGGCCGCCGCACTTCTGGAGGCCGGTAGCCAGTTCAGCAGAGACGGCCACGGTAACGTCGTGATCGTGGCAGGCGCGGGGCTGATGGCTGCAGCCTACGTCTACATGATTTGGGTTGCTGCGATCTCCAAGCGAAGCGCCGGGCGTTTACCCGCGGGCGAGGCACGCATAGGCAAAGCGTCTTCGGCGGTGTGGACCGCAATCTTCATCGCATTTTGGGCTCAGCCGCACGTTTTTTCGGACTGGGCGCTCGGTGCGATCTGGAATGTCGGCGGCGCGATACAGATGCTGATGTTCGGTTACTTCGGAGACCGCCGCGCCCTCATTGCGGGCCTTTTGATCGCGCTTTCGATTCCGGCGGCAAACTACTCGCCGCAGCCGGGCTACGTGCTTGCCGGCGGATTTATCCTCGGATACGTCGTCCCCGGCATTCTCATGGCGCTCGACAAGGACGAGCAAGAAGTTCGTGGATGAGCTGCTGCTTTCCAAGATTCGCCTCGGCGTGATAGCGGAGCTGCTCACCGCTGAGTGGATCGCATTCAGCGAACTGCAGCGGGCCACGCAAACCACGAACGGCAATCTCGGCGCGCATCTTTCGAAACTGGTCGACGCCGGTTACGTGGCGGAAGAAAAGAGCTTCGTCAATCGACGTCCCCTGACGCGCTATCGCCTCACGCCGCTTGGACGCAATGCCTTCGTCCAGCACGTACGCGAGATGCAAAGTTTACTGGAGCAAGGAGAAGTCTCGTGAATAGTATCGAGTTGTGCGACGTGACCAAACGGTTTGGCGCGATGACGGCGGTGGACCGCGTTTCGCTCATCATCGATGAGCCGGGTGTCGTGGCAATGCTTGGCCCTAACGGTGCGGGCAAGACGACGACCATCGACATGCTGCTGGGCTTGCGCCGTCCGACGAGCGGAAGCGTTCGGATTTTCGGCATCGATCCGTCCGTTGCACGCGTTCGCGAGCGCATCGGATGCGCACCGCAGCAAAGCGGCGTTCCGGAGTCGCTTCGCGTGCGTGAGATTCTCGAGTTCGTCGCCCAGCAATATCCGCGCGCATTCGACGTTTCGCAAACGCTCTCGGATTTCGGGCTGACGCAATACGCAAGACGGCAAGCCGGCGTACTCTCCGGCGGCGAGTTGCGGCGCCTCACGCTCGCGCTCGCGTTCATCGGAATGCCCGATCTGGTGATGTTGGACGAACCCACGAACGGACTCGACCTCGAAGCGCGCCGCGGCGTATGGGATTACATACGCGCGTATGCGGCCGGAGGCGGCACGGTACTTTTGACGACGCACCACATGGAAGAAGCGGAAGCGCTCGCCTCGCGGATCGTCGTGCTGAACAACGGGCGCATCGTACGCGACGGCAGCGCGCAAGAGATTCGACGCAGCGGCACGCGGCGCGTCTCGTACGTTGACTCTTCCGGCTCCAAAATCGTGCTTTCAACGGACGACAGCGACACGGTCGTGCGCGAACTCGTCCGCAGCGACGTCGCGTTCAGCGACCTTTGCGTCACCGGGCAATCACTCGAAGACGCCATTCTTTCACTGTTCGAGGAGGCAGTATGAGTACGCTCCGCGTTGCCGGCTCGTCTATTCGTCTTCAGCTCTTGGAACTCGCGCGCAGGCCTTCGTTCGTCGTTCCAACGATGGGATTTCCGGCACTGTTTTTTACGCTGTTCGATCTGCAGTACGCGCGAGCATACCCGCACGTTGCGGGAGGCATGCTGCTGTCCTACATTGCTTTTGCAATAATCGGCGTCACGCTTTTTCAATTCGGCATCGGCGTAGCCGTCGACCGGACGTTGCCGTGGGAGCGGTATCTGCGCACGCTTCCCGCGCCCATATGGCTGCGGTTTGCGAGCCGCATCGTCGTTGCCGCACTCTTTGCGCTTTGCTCCGCGGCTTTCGTCGTCATCGTTGCGACGGCTGCGACGTCGGTGCGATTTACGCCCGGCGAGTGGCTGTTCATCGCGGCCTGCGCGCTGCTGGGCGCGATTCCCTTCGTGCTGTTCGGTCTTGCAATCGGCTACTGGACCTCGCCGAAAGCTGCGGTGCCGATCGCAAACATCTTTTACCTGCTGCTCTCGTTTGCCGGCGGTTTGTGGCTGCCGCCGTCGATGCTGCCCGATTTTGCCAAAGCAATTTCGCCGTATACGCCGACGCGTCAATTCGCGGACTTGCTCTGGAACGCTCCGCACGGCTTCTCGCCGGCGCCGCTTGCGGCGCTCGCGGGCTTCGCGCTGCTCTTTGCAGCGATTGCCGCCGCGGGATATCGTCGCGACCGCGCAACGCGCTTTGCTTAACCGAAAGGACCGATAATGCTCTCGATACTCGCGCTTGCACTCGCGGCCGCGGCCGCGCCTGCGCCCCCGAACGGTTCGTGCACCCCCGCAAAGGCGTTCGTCGGAACGATCTGCGTACCGCAAACAGACGGCAGACATCCCGCGATTCTGCTGCTCGGCGGATCCGAAGGCGGCGACATGATGAAATATACCGCGCCGCAGTTCACGCGTTACGGCTATGTGGCTGCATCCGTCGCGTATTTCAATGCGCCGGGGCTTCCGCAAACGCTCGAAAACATTCCGGTCGAAACGGTCGGCAAAGCGCTGGCCGACATTGCGAAACGCCCGGACGTCGATCCGAATCGCATCGCGATCATGGGCGTTTCCAAAGGCGGAGAGTTTGCACTGCTTGCGGCGTCGACGTATCCGCAAATACGCGCCGTGATTGCCGACGTTCCGAGTCCGTTTGCGTGGCAAGGAATCGCGCAAGGCCCGGGTCCCGCTACGTCGTCGTGGACGCAAGGCGGCAAGCCGGTTCCATATGTTCTTTACGGCGACGCTATGGGACAACAGTTTGCGCAAGCGTATATGACCGGAAGCCCGCTCGACTTGCGCAAAGGCTACGATCCTTCCATGACGCAGAACAAAGCGGAGATTCCCGCGGCGATGTTTCATCTCGAAAACATCCGTGGACCCGTCCTGTGCTTTGGAGCCGACGACGATCAAATCTGGAACTCCGACGCCCAATGTCAACTCGCGATGCAATATCTGCGCGTGCATCACCATGCGTATGCGGACCAATACCTGCACTATGCCGGTGCCGGCCATCTGTTTCTGTTCTCGTCGGCGCAGCGGCCGCTGACGCAAGCACCGATGGGGCAATTGACCTTGATGCTCGGCGGAACGTCTGCGAGCAACTTGGCCGCGCGCAGCAAAGCGTGGCCGAAGATCGGCGCGTTCTTGCAAAGCGCGCTAGGGAAGCAGGAGTAGCGTCTTGCGAGTGCTCGCGCGAATCGCCGCATCGCTGAACGGGAGCGGCACGAGCTTCTCGTCGCGCCACGTCTCGCTGAAATCCGTGTAGTGCCCGGATGCCGGCTGGCCCGATTCTCCGCTGCGAATCACGATGCCGCCGGCGTCCCAATTTCCGACATCCCATACGGCGCGAAAACTCTGCGCGTGCGTCGACGTCTGTACGTGCAATCCGAAGCTGTCGCCGTCACCGGGCAAACTGTAGCCGTCCAGGAAAGATATGCCCATGTGCGAGAGCGGGTGCGGGATTGTGACGCGCGCGTAGTCGCCCCAACTCTCGAGCATGCGCGCGCCGTGTTTGCGAATCACCTCACGGAGCGAAGCTACGAGCAAGCCGTCATAATCGCTGTGCGGCCACCAGCCGCGCGGGCGTTCGCGCAGAACGCGCATGAGCAGCACGAGGTTGCCGCCTTCAGCACTGGAAAGGTAGGCTTGCGCGCTTCGGCCGGCGGCGTAGCGCGAGAGCCGGTTTACCGCGGTTTGCCGCAATTCCCATGCAACGGAGGCGCCGCGCGAGTCCGGATCGAACCGCCCGTTCCATTGCGCGAGCACCCGCACGTACGGGCGCAGTGCGGAATCGTTCTCGAGATGCTTGCATCGTATCGCCTTGAGGGTCGCGCGCGCGATGTCGCGTTCCGGGAGCGAGAGTGTATCGGTCTGGAACCGCGCAAAATCCGCGACGGAAAATTTCCGCTTGCCGTGCAGCAGGCCGTCGATACGACGCGCGCGGTACGGCGGAGCAAAATTGGGGCTGAGCCGGTACGGATAGTCGTCGCCGTACGTGCGGTTGTTCGCGGTAAAGACGATTGCATCGCGCGACGGCGCGACGTGCGGCAGCGCATCGAATGGAATCGGGCGGTAAATCGGATCGCGGGCGGTGTGAACGCGCAAGCCCCAAAGCGGATCGTCAGGAATGAGGCCGGCCAGTTGGTAGGCGACTTTGCCGCTGCGATCCGCAATGACGAAATTCTGCGGCGGCCCCGGATAACGGCGCAGCGCCTGCATCGCCTGCGCAATCGACTGTGCCCGGTTTAGTCCTTCGAACGTTGCAAGTGGAGACATCGGCGCGCGCGTGCCGTGCCAATAGACGGAAATCGCCGTGCGTCCATTCGTCTCCGCGACAAACCCGTGGCGCGTGTCGTAATACGTGAACGTCCGCTCGCCCACGAAGCGCACGTGAAAAATCTCTTTCCGCACTTTTGCACCGCGAATCGAATCACGATAGAGGCTTTCCGTCGCGACGGTTCCGTTGGTCGCGCCCCACGCAATCCACTGATTGTGTCCGAGAATCACGCCGGGAACGCCGGGAAGTGCGACCCCCGCTGCGTGAAAGTCGCCTTGATGCAAGTCGACCAAATACCAGATGTCGGGTATCTGCAAACGCAAGTGCGGATCGTTGGCGAGCAGCGCTCTTCCGGTTACGGAGTGCGCGGCGCCCACCGCCCATTCGTTGCTGCCCACAGGACCGCGTTCATCGAATTGAACGGAAATCGCACCAGACGCGTGCATTGAACCTCTTGTCGTCCTGAGCCGGTCGAGGGATGGGAGCGGCGGCACCGGTTTGGTGCGTCCGGCGATGGGCGCATCATATGCCGGATCGGTAATCGAGTAGAGATCGAGCAGCGGCGCTGCGTGCCGATCGTGCGCAACCTGATTGCGATGAATCACGTCGTCCCACGGATCGATCAAGTCAAGCGCAATCGCCATCCCCGCGGCAAGTGAATCTTGCGGCTTCCACGGACTTGGCCGGTACAACAGCATGTGAAATTCCACGGGCAGCGGTTCGCGGCGCATTGCCGCGTTGACGCCTTGGCTGAATGCGATGAGCGTGTCGCGCTCGTGTCCATTCATGTGCGCCCATTGCCGCGCAACGATTCGGCGTATATCCGGGATGCGCGCCTTTTCGTCCGCGCTCAGCGCTCCCGGGCCGAGGACTTCGGAGAGATTGCCATAGACGTATCGCCGAACGAGATCCATTTGGAACAGTCGATCCGATGCTTCTGCGTACCCCTGCGCAAACATCAAGTCGTGCCACGAGGCCGCATAAATGTGCGGGATGTCGCGATCGTCCCGCGCGACGCGCACGTCATGCCGGAGATCTCGAACGCGCACGGTACCGGATATTTGTGAAGCCGCCCGCAGACCGGCGGCGACCCAGACGATCCACGCCGACATCACGAGCACGACGAGCAGCAAAACGATGGCCAGCGCGTATGTCACCGGCCCCGGAAAACGTCGACGCCTAGAGGTCGACGTAGACGTCATCACCCTCGATTCGAACGGTGTAAGTCGGCAGCGGCATGACTGCCGGCAGCTTTAGCACGTTGCCGGTACGAACGTCGAATTCCGCGCCGTGGCGCGGACAGACGATGCGGCATTCTTCCAGCTGGCCTTGATCCAGCGGCGAGCCGTCGTGCGTGCAAACGTCTTCGATCGCGTAGATCGTGCCGTCGACGTTGCACAGGAGCACCTCGACGCCGTGCACGACGACGCGCAGCGTGCGGCCCGGCTCGATATCGGTCGTCTTCGCAACAGGGTAGTCGGCCATAGGGCGCCGCGTTCGAAAATGCGCCGAACGCACCCTTTAGGCTGCCGGAGGGAGTTGCGTTCGGTCGCCGCGCGGGGTAAACATAAGATCGGGAGGCGCTACGATGCGGATCTATTTTGAGTACCCGGAGAACGCGACGCAAGCGCGCGCGGCACTCGTCTCTTACGGCATCCCGGAGCGTGAGGTCGCGCTGCGCATTCACGAAAACGGCGGCGGCATTCGCGAGGGACTCAAACGTTTCCGCGCGGACGTGACGTCCAAAAATTCTCACGGCGCGTCGCTGATCATCGATCACGTCGATTGGCTGACGCGCGCAAAGATCGACGAAGTCGCACGCGCCCACGACGGCGAGATCTGCATCGACGAAGAAACCGCCTGACGCAAAATGATTCGGGGCCACCAATTTTGGCGGCCCCGAGTGACACGTGGTCTGATACCCTACCCCAACGTATCACACTTGCACCAACGTATCAACATCGGCGGGTGGAGCGTGCCGGAATCGAACCGGCTGCGCGCAGAGGTATCAGACCTCGCGTCGACGCCATCGAAACGCCCCACCGAAGTTCCCTTCACGCATTTGTGTGAAATCCGCAATTAGCTCACGCCTCTGCCTGCACTAATCTTGAGGCGATCGCGAAGGTCACAGATTCCGCGTGCTGAATTTTCGCTGCTGGTGTGCAAAACGCACGGACCAGTGGATGGTTTCGCCTGCGCGTGCCTATGAACCGCGGCGAAGGAACGCCACATGGACGTTTTCATGGCCGTGGCCGGACACCGAGGATCGCTAGTGGCAATTGCGACACCGCGCCCTCGGGCTGTTGCTCATACTTTGGACTTCAATCGGTGTCTACGCCGTCATCGCGTTTTTGATTCAGCAGCATGCACGAAGGTGACGCGGCTTCGACGAGCTCCCCAGCCCTTCGATACCTCAGGGTGACACTTAACGCTCCGCTAATCTAAAATCGAACTCGACCGCGCCTCAGCAAGATATTGACCGTTGCTTAAAGGCTTAGCCGACGGAGCCTTCCATTTCCATCTTGATGAGGCGGTTGAGTTCAATCGCGTACTCCATCGGCAATTCCTTGACGAAGAAGTCGAAAAATCCGTTGACGATGAGCGAACGCGCATCGGCTTCGCTCAGCCCGCGGCTCATCGCATAGAAGAGTTGCTCTTCGCTGATCTTGCTGACGCTGGCCTCATGTTCGACGGTCGAGCGCTGCTCGTGCACTTTCATCGTCGGCTTCGTGTCGCTCGACGATTCCTCGTCCATGATGATCGCATCGCACTTCACGTGCGTTCGCGCGTTCAGCGCGCCTGGCATGATTTCGACCAACCCGCGGTACGTTGTTTTTCCGCCGTGAGCGGAGAGCGATTTGTTCGTGATGACGGAGGTCGTGTTCGGAGCCGCGTGAATCACTTTCGCACCGGCGTCCTGATGCTGGCCCTCGCCGCCGACCGCCATCGAGAGAACGGTACCGCGCGCGCCCTCACCCATCAAATAAATTGACGGATACTTCATGGTCAGGCGCGAGCCGAGGTTCCCGTCCACCCATTCGACCGTCGCGTTCTTATATGCGACTGCGCGCTTGGTGACGAGGTTGAAAATGTTCTTGTACCAGTTCTGAATCGTCGTGTAGCGGATCGTCGAGCCTTCCAGCGCAACCAGTTCCACGACGGCGCTGTGCAGCGAACTCGAAGAGAACTTCGGCGCGGTGCAGCCCTCCGTGTAATGAAACTTCGCGCCGGGCTCCGCGATGAGCAGCGTGCGCTCGAACTGGCCCATGTTCTCGCTGTTGATGCGGAAGTAGGCCTGCAGCGGCGTCTTCACTTCGACGCCTGCAGGAACGTAAGCGAACGAACCACCCGACCACACCGCCGAATTCAGCGCCGCAAACTTGTTGTCGGCAGGCGGAATGACCGTCGAAAAATACTTCTTGACGATCTCCGGATACTCACGAACGGCGGTATCCATGTCGCAGAAGATGACGCCGAGTTCCTCGAGATCCTTGCGGATCGAGTGATACACGACCTCGGATTCATACTGCGCCGAAACGCCGGAGAGGAACTTGCGCTCAGCTTCGGGGATGCCGAGTTTGTCGAACGTGCGCTTGATGTCCTCAGGCACTTCGTCCCACGTCTTGCCGACGCGGTCGCTCGCGCGAACGAAGTATTGGATATTGTCGAAGTCGATCTCGGCCAGGCGCTCCGTATCGCCCCACCACGGCATCGGCTTACTAAGGAAGATATCCAGAGCCTTGAGCCGGAACTCGCGCATCCAGCCGGGTTCGTTCTTCAACTCGCTGATATTGGCAACGATCTCCCGAGTCAGGCCCTTGCCGGACTTGAAGATATAGTTCTCGGGGTCGTGAAACCCGTGCTCGTACTCCCCGCCGACGGTTTTGAATTGCGTTGCCATTGCTCTTTCAAGGCTACCCCGGTAGGGGGCAATAGTCAAGATAGTTAAGCCGTATCTTCATTATCTGAATCCGGCGGGCTGTGCTAGGTGGCTGGGCGCGCAAGCGGCTTCGGGACTTTTTATCCCCAAGTTCTTTACAGGGGGGTGTGGAGGGGCTATCATGGTCCCCGGTCCTATTTTCACAGCTTGCTTGTACGGGGCCACGGTTATGGGAGGCGCGCCCTTACGCGCCATCGCGACGAGTCGCCCGTGCACCGCAAAGCGCCGGCAAGAGCTCGTCGATAGGTCGGGGACGTGACTGCACCGCAGGCGCCAGCCGACGAGTCCGGAGGTGGGATTTCCCCCAAGGTCGAGGAGAGAAGACAGAAATTGAAGGCACTCGGTACGCACATTGTGTGTGAACTGTCGGGGTGTGACCCGGAGGCCCTCACGGACGTCGATGCCGTCCATGCCATGATGATCGCGGCCGCCAAAGCGGCGAAAGCGACGATCATGGAGAGCGCCTTCCACCGGTTTGAACCGCAGGGTGTATCCGGTACCGTCATTTTGGCGGAGTCGCATCTGTCCATCCATACTTGGCCTGAAAAAGGCTATGCGGCGATGGACTTTTATACGTGCGGTGATCACACGAACCCATGGCTCGCCTGCGAACACGCGGCGAAAATCCTTTCTGCAAAACGAATGTTGACCACGGAATTCAAACGCGGAATCGAATCGAAGAACGGCACGTTCACTCACATCGTGACGGCCACCGAAGCCGAAGATCGCGCGCTGACCGCGTAACTCTCGACCTCACCGGGGGGAAATCACAACGGCACGCCATAGGCGTGCCGTTAACTTTTCGTAAAAGCAAGTGCTGTAGAATTAAGGCGTTCCGATACACGGGGTATGGGACGACGTACCTACGCTTGCATACTGTCTATCGCGATCGGATTGCTGCTCGCTGCTTGCGGAGGCGGTGGCGCAGGGGGCGCAACTCCGTCAGCCGCGCAAGTCGTTCCGCCGATTACGGCGACGCCGCAGCCGTCCGGTTCCGTCGGTCCCGTCGGCTATTTGCAGGCATCCGGTTCAACGGTGAGCGGCAATATTTCAGCCGGCTCGCAGCAAGCGCTTCTCGCAATCGTCTCAGGTGTTCCCGCGCCGCAATCGTTCAACACGGACATGCTCACGGTGAGCACGTCTACGGGCGCGCAAGGCGCCGTGCGCACCGCCGCGATAGCGCGCTCCGTGCAGGCGCCGCGGGTCGATCCCGTTGAGGCGTTTCCGGCAGACGACAGTGCGTTGCTGCGCAAATTGCAAATGCTGCAGACTCCGCTTGCGCGGACGCGTTCGCTCGTTCGCACCCGGAACGCGCTGCATTCGATGAGCATCGGCAGTACGGCGGACCTTTGGGTGCAGAAGGGTTCGCTAAGCGGATCGCGCGTCAACGCGCAAGTTCCCGCGACGCTTCTCGCACAGTCGCAGCACGCGAACATTTGGGTCGATTCCTCGCTCTCGCTTTCGCAAAGCGAACTCGCGCAGGTGCAAGCGGATTTCGAGAACGCCTACGCATCCGACACGGCGCACTTCGCGTCACCGGATTACGGATCGAACGCGCCGGGAATGCAGCCGCAGTACACCACCTGCGCGCAAGGCGGCGCCAAACAGGGCACCGGCGCTGCATACATTCAGGAGCCCGCCGATCATCGCATCGACGTGATGATCGTGAATTCTTCCAATCTGGGCGGTTTGGGCGGATATTTCTCGGGTGCGAACCTCATGACGCAATCGACGCTGAATTGTCTGAACGGTTCGAACACGACGTACGAGTCGAATGAGGCGCCGTTCATCTTCGTCGGCTGGTTCGCCGACAGCGGCACGAATTATGTTTTGCAGGAAGACTTGGTGCGCAGCACGGCCCATGAATTTCAGCATCTCATCAACTTCGTCAATCATTCCATCCTCGCACCGGGAGCCTCGTCCTCGTCCTTCAACGGGTACGAGGAGACGTACATCAATGAGGGCCTCTCGATGCTGGCGCAAGATCTCGCGGTGCAGCGCATGTACGGCGCACACGGCGTGCAATTCGACGTGGACGATGCAATGAGCCGCGCGACGGTGTACCTGTCGGCGCCCTCGCAGTACTCGCTGACCGCTTTTTCCGGCATCGATCCGTCGTCATGGGGCGGGAACGGCAGCGCGCAATACAACTGCG
>DATGJX010000117.1:0-20642 GCA_035294905.1 Vulcanimicrobiaceae bacterium
GGCGCGCTTTCGAACAACGTCGCGGCCGACGTAACGAGCAGCGCGCTGACCACACTGCTTTATCACGCGCGGCGGCGCCGTCGTCAAGGGGATGTCCCGCAGCGCATCGAGGCGGGCACTACGGACAATATGGAGCCTTCACGTGCGCGTGGTTTCACGCTGCTCGAAGTCGTGATATCCCTGGCGCTCGTTGCACTGCTTGCGTATTTGCTGCTGCACGTTTTGGGCGGCGGCCTCGCAGCGGCGCGGCTGCAGTCGGAGCGTGACGTCGAGCAAAGCACCATCGGTTCGCTCGTCGACGATCTCACCGAAGAAGAAGACGACGCGTGGGCTATTTACAATGCGCCCACCGACGTGCTCGGACAGTCAAACGCCGATGGTCACGAGGTCGACTTCTTCGAGCGTGACGGCAAGCAGCGCACGTATTTTTGGTGTTACAATTATAATGCAATGACGCGTACGCTGACGCGTTATCGTTTCAGTTTTCCCGGCGCGGTACCGCAACGGGACGTCGTCTACACCGGCATCACCGACTTCTCTTCACACACGTATCCAATCACGGCGATGCAGGATCCGAGTACGCCGGTATACTCGTCGCTGTACAGCGGTGCGCATCTGCAGAGCGGCATCGTTCGCTTCTACGCATCGACGATGCCGTGGATTCAAGGCGGCAACAACGTCACCTACGTGCACATCGAAACGCCGATCGTGAAGCAAGACTTGCAACTGGTGACGCAAACCGCCCCGAGCGGCTTCACCGTCGTTTTGTGGTACACGCCTTCGCCGAAACCATCAGCCACCGCGCTCCCGGCATTCAAGACCTGGCCTGCGGATCTGGTGCTTGGCGCGTCGGGCGCCCCGGTCAACCTCACGAGCGGTGCGCTCGCGGATGCTTCGCCGAAGATGTGGGTCGCGCGCGAAATCAATGCGCTGTTCGGCGGCGGAACCGCCCTTGCAGCGTCACCGTGCTACGCAATGGCGATGGATACATCCGGCACTGCACCCGATGCCTCGATTGACGGAACGCCCGCGCAGACCGCACTCGGCGTTCACGTCGACTCAAACGGATGTGAAGTCGATTCGAGCGACGCGCCGCTCACGACACCAGTCGTTGTAGCGTGGGAGCCGAGCGGCACAAGCGAAACGTTTGCGGTCCAGAGCAATACATGTGCCAACGCACAAGTCGGCCCCTGGAAGCCATATAGCGGGACGGGTGTAAACCTCGAACTAGACGCGGCCGGTAAAGCGGCGGCCTCATGTACCGTCACGTTGAGCGACGGCGTTTCGACGCAGACACCGACAGCCGACAACGGCAGCATTGGCGTGAAAGTGTGGTCGATGAGCCTCGTCGAGGTCGGCAGCGGAGATTCTTGTGAGGTTATTTCGAACGGGAATGGCATAGTCAAAATGAATTGTAGTGGTAGGGGAAGTGCGACGTATGGCCCCAATTGCGCGGCGACTGGTGTCGAGCGCGAGAGCATAACTTCCGGAAACGGGAGCGGTTCGGGGCAAGTGTGGGCCATGAATCAAGCCGTGATGCTTTCCTCATTACCGACCACCACGAGCGGGTGGGCAACGTTGCTGAATAACGGCGTAACTGACGTATTACGTAGCGGTGGCGGTGTCGTTGGGAACAGATCAACCATCGTGGCCGGCTGCCCACTCTAAACGTAAACGAATCAGCGCTGATCATCGTTGCTGCCGAGCCTCGGCACCTATGGCCAGCTCAGCTGATTCGGGTCCTTATTCGCGCGAGGGTCGATTGGAAACTCTGCCGCGCCGACAGCACTGGCTGACACGTTCGGGTTGTAGGGAAGGTATTGGCCTCCAAACCAGATTGTTCTAGGATCGGTAGCATATGTGTTAACTGCAAACATCCCAGAATCAACGAGGTTTTGGTTGCAGGACGTGCCGCCCGAAACGTCCGTTCCGTTAACGGAGAGGACCGAATACGCTCCGCTCCTTTGCTGCGATGCGAAATTGACTGAACGTATGTTTTCCGTCAGCCACTCGTCGACGCTCGAACCCGGTAGGCTGTTTTGTGCGCGTTCGTATTCCCACGCGATGTAGCAAGGCATTTCGGTGCTTGCATCGAGCGTTGCGAGGCGATAGTCGCCGTTGGTCTCCCATGCTGGAGGCGCATAGTACGCGTTACTCGGGAGCGTCGGCGCTTTCAGCGTTTGATTGCCGCCGGTTAGCGTGACGTTGTCATGCACGACGGCCTGCACCGTGAACGGCGCTGGGGTCGGCGTGCCGCAATTGTTCGTGCAGCTCGGCGGTGCATATCCCGGCGGCGGCGTGTACGTAACATCGTTGCCGATCACGAGCAGATAGTGCCCGTTCGCCGCGCCGTTCAGTGTGAAGGCGCCGTTGGAATTCGTCGTCGCTTGCGGCGATGGGAGCGGTGTCGGACAACCGTCGTTGCCTGGCGTGATGGACGTCACGGGAGACGGCGTTGCGCCGCACGGTGCCCACGGCATCAGCACGACTTTGACGCCCGAAAGCGGCGAGCCGGTCTTGTCGTCAACGACGATGCCCGAAGCGTTGGTTGTTGACGGAGTCTGCGTCGGTGCAGGACTCGGCGTCGAACCGCCGCCGCCGCTGGGCGGCGTAATGCCGCCGCCTCCGCCACCGCCGCATGCGGCCAATAGCAAAGCACCGGCTGCAAAAACCACTGGAACGTACCGCTTCACCGCTTCCTCCTCCATGAGGCAAGTGCCCACACGTGGATGCAATTGGACAGCGGCGGCCGCAACTCCGCGTCGTGCTACTGCGGCGCTGGTGTAGGCTCGAACGGGCGCGGATTGAAGCCCGGCGGCGGTGCGTCACTCGTACCCGGCGGGGGCGGAGCCGGCTGCACGCCGATGCTGCGGCAACCCACCGGTGCCGGAATCGTGTGAATGGTGCGATCTGCAAAGATCGCGCCGTCGCGCGAAAGTGGCGGCTTCGTCCCGGCGAGCCGCCCGTAGTCAAACGCGCCGCGCAGATTTGAAAGCAACGTGTTGCCGTCGCGTGGCCCGAGCGGTAAGTACCGCTTTTCGTCGGGCAGCGAAGCAAACGTCGGCAGATGGAACACCGTCTCGACGAACTTGATCACCGAATCTTGATCGTTCAAATCGTGCACGATGACGCCGGTTTTGCCGTACGGCGAGATGACAATCGCGGGGACGCGTGCGCCGTCGCCGCACGGATGTCCGTCGGGACAGGTTTCGAAGTTGTGCGGCGTCACGTGGTCCCAAAAGCCGCCCAAATCGTCCCATGTGATGACGATGGCGCTGTCCTTCCAATACTTGCTGCGCGCAATCGCCGAAACGGTTGACGCAACGAACGCTTCGGATATCTGCGAATCGGTGTAGCCGGGGTGATCGTCGTCGCCGAGAAAATGCTTCTGCACGTACGGATCGTGATTGGCCGGCCGCAGCCCGAGCGTGTTGTGCGATCCGCCCTTCACGTAAAAGACACCGCGATCGGGCAGACGGCCGAGCGCGAGATCATCGTAGAACGCCGTCACGTCGCGCATGTTCGAAACCATCGATCGGTTTTTCACCACGTATCCAAAGTATTGCGGCGCGAGATGGTGCGCGATGAGGCCGATGTGCCGCGGTGTCGCGTAGCCTTCCTCGTACCAGCGCCAGGGAATCGCCGCGCCGTTCAATTTCGCTATGACGGCTTTATCTTCACGTACTTCGCCGGTGTCTTGCGTAACCGCGCCGACGTCCTTGCGCTGCATCGTCAGCAGCACGTTCGCGTATCGTTGGTTGAGTTGCGTCTTCTTCGGTGGTTGCGCGGGATTGTACGGCCCAAATGCGGGGTCGAGATCGACGAAGATCGGATCGCCGGGATCGCTTGCATTTGGCGCGCGCGTCTTCGGGTTGCGCGCGTACTCGGTCAAGCCGTTTTGCGCCGCTATGATCTCGACGTTACTCGGCGTCGACGGCCCGCGCAGCGCTTGATAGAAATTGTCGAACAACGTGAAGCGTTTCGCGTACGCCCACAAGTACGGAATCGCGGCGCAATCGATGTGGTACATCGACTCGGCTCCGACGGAGAAGCGCTGTGCGGGCGTCGCGCTCTTCTCTTCCTGCATCACTGCGCTGCCTTGCGCTGCAACGAACCGGTCCATCTTGCCGCCGTCGAACGCTTGCAACTGCACGTCGCGGGCGTTGCTCTCGTAATAAACGTCCGGATCGGTCAGTCGGAACGGCGTGACGCTGCGATGCGTGATCGGATCGATTTGCGCAAACCCGTGCGCCCGTGCTTGCGCGGACCAAATGCCGTTCGCACCTGGAAACGTTCCGAACTCCGCATCGAAGGACCGATTCTCCTGATAGATGACGAAGATGTGTTTGATGTGCTGTGCGAGCAGCCGGTCGATTTGCATGGGCGTCGGCTGTGCGGGCGAGACTGCGGCGCTGAAGAGCGGTGCAGCGGCCACGGCTGCCAATGAGGCGGCCGCGAGCAAAACGCGTAGCTTCATGCAGTAGCATACCGTCCCACCGGCTAATGACCTGCGCCATGTCCTCGAAGATCGTCGCGCCGCGCGGCACCCAAGACTTCCTACCGCCCGAGACCGGCCGCTGGCAGGAACTCGAATCGCGCATTCACGTGCTGGCGCACCGCTACGGCTACGGCGAGATCCGCACGCCGATGTTCGAAGCAACGGAACTGTTCGTGCGCGGCGTCGGCGAGACGACCGACATCGTCGAGAAAGAGATGTACACGTTCGTCGACAAAGGCGACCGTTCGATGACGCTGCGCCCGGAGTTTACGGCGCCGGTCATGCGCGCAGCGCTGCAGAGCAACCTCTTCGCGCAAGGGCCGCAGCGCTTGTACTACATCGGACCGATCTTTCGCTACGAGCGTCCGCAAGCGGGCCGCTATCGCCAATCGCACCAGTTCGGCATCGAGTGCACCGGGTTTGCGGGTCCCGAAGCGGACGTCGAAGTGATTGCGCTTGCCGTTCATCTTTTTCGTTCTTACGGTCTTACGACGGAACTCAACATCAATTCCATCGGCGACGACGAATGCCGTCCGCGCTACCGTGAAGCGCTGCTCGCGCATTTCCGTCCGCACGTAACATCGCTCAGCGAAGATTCGCAACGCCGTCTCGAGCGCAATCCGCTGCGCTTGCTCGACAGCAAAGCACCGCAAGATCAGCCGTTTTTGGACAGCGCGCCGAAATTCGAGGACCGCCTGTGCGATGCGTGCCGCGAGCACTTCGAAAGCGTAAAACAGTATCTCACGCAGCTCGGCATTCCGTTTAGCGTCAATCCGCGCATCGTTCGCGGGCTCGACTACTACACGCGCACGGTGTTCGAGTTCGTTTCCGGAGCGCTGGGTGCGCAAAGCACAGTGTGTGCGGGCGGCCGTTACGACGATCTCATCAAGTCGCTCGGCGGTCCGGACGTGCCGGCCGTCGGGTTCGCGCTCGGACTCGAGCGGTTGCTGACGACGATCGCCGCCGCCGGCGCGTCCCCCGAAATGGAGCGCAGCGGCATTCAAGTGATCGCGCTCGGCGCGCAAGCACGCGGGGTGCTGGTGATTCTTTCCGCGCTGCTGCGCTACGCGCTCAGCATCCCGATCTTCATGGATTTCGACGATCGCAAACTGCTCGCGCAATTGAAAACCGCCGACCGCAACAACGCGCGGTATGCGCTCATTGTGGGAACGGATGAACTGCAGGCGGGCGAGGCGGTGCTGCGCGATCTCGCGGAACGCACCGACACCCGGCTCACGCTCGGAAAAGACCTGGTACCGCAGCTTGTGGAAATGGTGGGATGAAATGTATCTGATCATGACGGCGCCCTCGGGGAGGACGTACGCTGGCAGCATCTTGAGGCGCCATGAAGCGATGGGGGGCGCCCTTCGAGGTTGCTCAGGACAGGCTGCGCCTAGGGCGGAGCGCCTTTAGAATGGACGAAACGGAGACCCTCAAAGACCTCCTGGAGATTATGTACGAGCACGACTTGGACGCCCTCAAAGTGAAGGTCGGCGACAAGGTGTTCGAGCTGGTCCGCCGCGAGGCGGGCATCACGGTGCTGCCTACCGCCGGCGGCGGTGCACCCGCGCCCGCAGTCGAGACGGGAACCGCCGCGGCGCCTCCCGCTGCAGCGGCGGCCTCGGCCAACGTGAAAAAGGTCACAGCTCCGCTGGTCGGCGTTTTCTACCGTTCGCCCTCGCCGGACTCCGAGGCGTACGTGAAAGTCGGCGACCGCGTCGAGGCCGGTCAAGTACTGTGTATTCTCGAAGCGATGAAGCTGTTCAACGAAATTACCAGCGACCACACGGGCGTGGTGACGCGGATCATTCCGGAAAACGGCGAGCTGGTTTCCCTGGGTCAGGAGCTGTTTTGGATCGAACCGTAGACGTCAAAGGCAAGCGCGGTTTTGACGACCTGCTTGCCGACCGCCGCGGCATCTACGACGCGCCGCATTATCGCGGGCAATGTGAAGCGATCGCGGACGCAATGGTCAAGGCGTTGCGTCGCGGCAACAAGATTCTGTGGATGGGCAACGGCGGCAGCGCCGCCGAGGCGCAGCACATGGCCGCGGAATTGAGCGGGCGATTCTTGCGCGAGCGTCCCGGTTTGTACAGCGAAGCGCTTTCGGTCAATTCGTCGGCGATCACCGCAATCGGCAACGACTACGGCTACGATCGCGTGTTCGAACGGCAGATCGAAGCGTTCGTGCAGCCAGGCGACGTCGTCGTCGGCCTTACCACCAGCGGCACGTCGAAGAACATCGTGCTTGCGCTCGAGGAAGCCAAGCGCCGCGACGCGGTGACCGTGGCGTTCACCGGAAACGGCGGCGGAACCGTCGCGCGAATCGCCGACCTCGTATTGCTCGGGCCCGACGGGTATTCGGCGATCGTTCAAGAGGTGCATCAAACGATGGCGCACATCGTCTGCGATCTGGTCGAGCAGCGTATCATCTTCGAGCAGTAACGCCGCCATGCAAATGCTTGCAATACCCGATGCCCGCCAACTCTTCGAGCGCATGCGCGAACGCCGCTTGCTCGTCGTCGGCGACGTCATGGTCGACGAATGGATCTGGGGAACGGTGACGCGCATTTCGCCGGAAGCGCCGGTTCCGGTCGTTCAAGTAACGGACCATTCGTTTACGCTCGGCGGTGCGGGAAACGTAGCGAATAATCTGCATGCGTTGAATGCGCACGTGACGTTCGTCGCGGCCATCGGAACCGACGGGTTCGCGCACTACGTTTCGGATATTCTGGCGAGCGAGGGAATATCTGCAGACGGTCTTATTCGCGTCGAAGATCGGCCGACGACGCGCAAGACGCGCGTGGTCGCGCATAATCAGCAAGTCGTGCGTGCGGATTGGGAATCGACGGCAACGCTTTCGCAGAGCGACCGGGCAAAGCTGGCAGAGGCGGTGCGTATGTATGCCGCACGAGCCGATGCGGTGGTGCTCAGCGATTACGCAAAAGGGCTGTTCTCGTCCGACATCGTCGAAGCGGCGCTTGCGTGCCCGATCGTGCTCGCCGATCCGAAACCGCAGAATCTGCAGCTCTTTCGCGGCGTCACCTGCGTTGCACCGAACGCGCAAGAAGCCGCGCATGCCACCGGTATCGCGATAACCGACGACGCTTCGCTGGAGCGTGCGGGATCCGCACTGCTCGAAAATCTGCAATGCCGCTACGTCGTCATCACGCGCGGCGAACACGGTATGTCGCTCTTCGGGCGTGACGGCGAACGTTTGCACATTCCGTCCGTTGCACGCACGGTGTTCGACGTCAGCGGCGCGGGCGACACGGTGATCGCGGTACTCTCGCTCGCACTGGCGGCCGGCGCGCCGATCGAACTTGCGATGCAGCTTGCCAACTACGCAGCGGGCGCCGTGGTGGAGAAACTCGGTACTGCGACGGCGTCGGCCGACGAGATTCTCGCGCTGGTGGAGCATGCGGCGCGCTGAAACGCTCTTCGGCGACCTGCTCGCGCTCGACGATGCGGTCGCATGGCGCGAAGCGCAGCGCGCGCAAAAGCAGCGCGTCGTCTTCACCAACGGTGTCTTCGACGTGCTGCACGCCGGTCATGTGACGTATCTCGCGTGGGCGCGCGAGCAGGGTGACGCGCTGATCGTGGGCCTGAACAGCGACGATTCGGTGCGGCGTATCAAGGGCGAAAATCGTCCTATCGTGCCGTTCGAGGAACGTGCCCGCGTGCTGTGCGCTCTCCGAAGCGTCGACGCCGTCGTGGGTTTTGCAGAACGCACACCGGAAGTGATCCTCGACCGCTTGCGCCCCGACGTGCACGTGAAGAGTGCGCAGTACCGTGAAGACGAGTTGCCCGAACGCGACGTCGTGCTGCAGCATGGGGGCGAGATTCGCCTGGCGCCGCACGTTGCCGGCACGAGCACGACTGATACCATCGCGCGAATTTTGCAACGGTACCGCTGATGCGAATCGTAATAACGTGCAACGGCCCGGGCGAGAGCGCCGGCTGGCTGCGGCCGCTGCTGCACGAGCTGTATCGGCAAGCACCGGAGAGCGACGTCCACGTCTTTTACGTGCCGGACGATTACGCGACGGGACGCGAAGCGCAGACTGTGCGCGAATGGTTTCCCGCCGCGCACGCGTACGATCCGAAAACGTATCTGAAGGTTGCGTTCGGCGCGCGCATAGACGGCGTGCCGGAAGGCGCGGACGCCGTGCTGTATTTGGGCGGCGATCTCATGCACGCCGCGCGCCTGCACAAACGCTTCGGCGGCGCGCTCTTGACCTACAAATTTTCGCGCGAACGATATGCAAAGGAAACGGCGCGCGCGTTCGCAGTCGACAGCGCGAACGTCGAGCAGCTGGCGGCCTGGGGCGTTGCACGCGATCGCATCGAGCAAACGGGAAACCTGGCCATAGACGGTGCGCTCATGGAGGCGCGGGCGCAGCCCGAAGAAGGCGCGCCCGACGACGGCGTCCTGTTCATGCCGGGCTCGCGGCGCTTCGAGGTCGAGCAGATGATTCCGTTCTTCTTTACAACGGCGCTGCGCATGCGTGAAGAGCAGCCGTCGCTTCCGATGGCGTTCGGCATTTCGCCGTTTACGGAATTGTCAGCTGTGCGAGCCGCCGTCGAGGCAGGTGGAGACCCGATGGTGTTCGCGCGGCGCGGCTCCGTTATCGAGAATTCGCACGGTGCGTTCCTCGCTTTCGACGATGGTGCCGTTCGATTTCCCATCGTGCGCCGCGCGCTTGCCGCTGCGGATGCCGCAAGATTGGTCGTGACGATTCCGGGAACCAAAGCGATCGAACTTGCGGCGATCGGCAAACCGGCAATCTCGTGCAGTCCCGCCAACAAGCCCGAAGGCGTCACGATCAACGGGCCGCTGACCTATCTCGACCGCATTCCGCTCATCGGCGTGCCGGCAAAGCGCGCCATCGTGGTGGCGTACGCGCGGCGCTTCCGCTTCCATACGCAGCCAAACATCGACGCAAACGCGATGCTGATCGACGAACTGCACGGAACGCTTACACCCGGGCGCGTCGCGCGCGTCGCACTGCAGCGCTTTGCCGATCGGGTGTGGCTCGAGCAGACGGCGCAGGCGCTCGGCGGGCTCTATCGCGAACACGTCGGCGCCGCATCCCGCACGGCATCGGCACTGCTCGCGCTGGATCGAGGATAAGAAGAACATGCGTTTATCCGTCGTCATCGCCACGAAAGATCGCGCCCGCTACCTGGAACGCGCCCTCGAGTCGTTCGGCAAGCAAATCGGCGCGCCGTCGTTCGAGGTGATCGTCGTCGATAACGGATCGTCCGACGACACGCGGCTTGTCGCCGAAAGCGCGCAGCACGGGTATCCGGTGACGTACGTCTTTGAAGCGCAGCCCAATCGCGGTGCGGCGCGCAATCGCGGCATCGCCGCGGCACAGGGGCATCTCGTGCTGTTCTGCGATGACGACGTATATGCGCCGCCGGGCTTTTTGGCTGCGCATGATTCGGCGCATACGCTCAGCAACTTCGTGGTCAGCGGTCCAATCATCAACGTTCCGGGCTACGCGATGCGTCCGAAGCCGACGATCGCGAACTTCTCGCGCGCGTTCTTTTGCACGTGCAACGTTTCCGTGCCGAAGGTCGCCGTGGATGCAGTCGGCGGTTTCGACGAGCAGTTTCACATGTATGGCTGGGAAGATACCGAACTCGGCGTGCGCCTGCGCGAGCACGGCATGCGCGCGAAGTTTGCTTGGGACGCGTACATTTGGCACGTCAAGCCGCCGCACGACGTGACGCTTGAATCCGAGCTGCGCAAAGCCGTCGAAAAAGCGCGCATGGCTGTGCGTTTCCTACACAAAAACGACAGTCCGCGCGTGAAGTCGGCGACGGGCGCCCACCGGATGAATTTGCTGCGTGCCAAAGCCCTCGAACCGCTTTTGCCGTGGTTTGCGGGCGCGGCAATCGATGAGGACCTGCCGGCGCCGGTGCGGGGCTTCGCCCGCGTACAGCTGCTCGATGCCATCTACACAGTCGAACTCGCACGCGCACTCGGCGATAACCACGCGTGAACCAGAGCGCAAACGCGCTAGTCTACTGCGCCGGCGGCGGCATCGGCGACTCGCTGATTGCATCCCTTGTCGCGCGCGCGCTGCGCTCGCGATTTTCTCACGTCGACGCGCTAACGCTTCCCGCACATCGCGAAACCCTCGAACGCGTTCCGGACCTGGATGGGGTACTGGTCGACGACGGCGATGAAGATGCGCTGGTTCGATCGCTGCGCACTCGCAAGTATGACGCTTGCATCGTAACGTGGGCGACGTCACGGACCGCGCGCGTTGCACAGCGCGCGGGCATACCGGTTCGCGTGGGTCAAGCGCGGCGGCTCTATTCGTGGCGGTTCACCAAGCGCGTTCCCGTTCGCAGCGAACTCGGCGACGTCACGTCGCATTGGTCGCAAATCGTGCTCGACTACGCGCGAGCGTTGGGTTGCGATACGGCCGACGCGGCGCCGCGCTTCATTCCGGCCAACGACGATCGCGCAAAGGCCGACCAGCTGCTCGCGTCGTTGAGCCTGATGAACGGCGAGTTCGTCATTCTCCATCCGACCAACGCCATCGCCTCGCAGCGCGGGATCTGGCCGGCGCAAGGGTGGGCCCGTCTCGCTCGCGCGTTTCGCGAAGAATTCGACGCGCACGTTCTGCTGACGGGATCGCACGACGACATTGCGATCAATGCGAACATTCTTCGGGACGCGCAAGACGAGCAGGTCATCGACATCGCCGGAAAGATCGGCATCGGCGCATTCGGTGCGCTCGCGCAGCGCGCGCGGCTCTTCGCCGGTATCACGACCGGATCGATGCACGTCGCCGCCGCGGTCGGTGCCCCGACGCTCGGCATTTTTCCGTTTCAGACCGACACGCCGGAACGGTGGGCGCCGATCGGTGCGCACACGGCGATCGTTCGGGCCAGCTATCCATGCCGCCCGGGCGAGCGAAAAGAGACGTGTCCCGACTACGCCTGCATCGCGAATCTGGACGTTCCGCGCATCGTCACCGCCGCGCGTTCGCTGCTGCCGGAATAGCCCATTACGGCAGCATTTCGGGAGGATCGTACCTCACGACCCGGCCGTTCTTGAAGACGACCTCTTGGCCGTCGGGTGCCGGTCCGACGTACTTCCAATCGTCGAGTTTGTCGAACTCCTCGGGCGTCCCGTACACAGGGGGATATCCGATTGCGGCCGCGACCATTTCGTGGGTCATCCCGGGTATCACCGTATGTTGCTGAACCGCTTTTCGATACGCGGGCGGCCACAGCGGGTCAATCGGCGGATGCAATGAAAACATGCGCTCAAGCTGCCACGGATCAGCGGCTAGCGCGTACATCGCGGTGCAGCTGCTGGAGAAGGAGGTCATCGTGGCACCGTTTCCCGATGAAAACGTCGGATTCGCGTCGACCGGCGTGTCGAAGACGATCACGAGCGGATCTACTGCGGTGAATGCCGCAGCGTCGCTGCCCGAAGCGTCCATCGATAGCGGGGCTGTCGCAACAATGCGGTACACTGCCCGAACACGCAACTCTCCGCTGTAAAACGTCATCGACGTAGCGTCGCCGTAGAGTTGAACGCAAACTGCGGCAAGACGGCGAACGTACGCCAGTTTATGCGCGTACGTCGTGCGTACGAAATCGGTTACGTCGTCGTCCGCCGTCGGCGTCAATCCGGGGATGCCGTCGTTCATGGCATACGCCCCGGGGAATTGCAGCGTCTTTTGCGTGTCGTTCACGCGGAAGCGCACGACACCGTTTCGATGGGCGAGCAACGTGAGTGTGGATGTTCCAAGCGTTTTGCCGGAAGCGTCCGTCATCGCCTCGTGCACGTCGTTCAGTCCTGCAAGCGCGAGAAACCGCTCACCATCGTGCAGACGGCCCGGTGAATGGAGCTTGTGCGGAAAGTACATGCGCTGCGTGGATGCATTTATTAAAAACGGGCTTTCGTACATTCCGGCAGCGATCGGCGGCGCACGGTAGATCAGCGCCGGCAGGAGCGTAAACGGCGGATAGATCCATGGCGCGCTAACCCGACCTTCGAAGGTCAGCGGCACTGAAGCAGCCGTCGCATCGGACTTGAACGCGAGCGGCATCGGCGACGGCGTTACGGCTGCGAACGGCAGCGCGTCGGATGAGGCGGTCCGCGTGAGGGCAAAGCCGAGCGGATCGGCAGTGGTCAGCAACGCGTCGGTGACATATCGCGGCGGCGGCGTTGCGGCGGTGTCGTAGCGGATGGCTGCTCCAAACGCGTGAATCGTCCTTGGGATTCCCGCCGCAACCGCAAAAACCGAGCCGCAGCGCAGCGGTGATGCAGCCAAACCGCCGCGTCCCGCTTCGCATCCCGTGCCGTCCGTAATACCGTAGACGTTGCCGCGCGCATCCACCGTTGAAGGCGCGACCGAGAACACGCAGCCCATGATGTCGGCGGATTGCCGATCTCCGGGCAAGATCGATTCGCTGCGGAACGCGCCGGTTTCGTCGAATGAAAGGATTGTGCCGCAGTTCGTTCCCAATACTCGGGAAAGCGCCATACTGATGCGTCCGTCCCGACTTCTCGACAGCGTGCGCGGTTGCTCCTCATCGGCATCGCCAAAACGATTCTTCCACGTGCTCGATAGAACGTACACGGGCACGACACTGCCTGCATGAATTCTCACGAGCCCACGATTCGAAATTGCAAGAACGTCGCCGTTCGGCAGCGGTAGAATCTGAATCAAACTTTGGGTGCGGTCACAGGCGGGCGTGTTTGGATCTGCCAGGCTAGTGAGCACAACAGTGTCACGTATATCGTCGATGCGATGAATCTCCGAACCGCATTTGCGCCGGTTGATGAGAAGCGCGTAGACCGTTCCGCCTTCCGAACGCAGATCTGTGACGACGGCATCACTCGGGTACGTCGAAATGACTTGCGCTCGGCCGCTGCCGATCCGCACGATTGCCACCGACCCATCGTCTTGCCTGGCCGTCGCGTAGACATCGAGAGATGGCGTTATCGTAAACGGCGTGTCGGAAATGAGATCTCGCGCGCTGTAGAGCACGCGGAAGTTCGAGCCGTTGCGATTCAGCGAATACAGTTCGGTGGCCGAGTGAGGGTAGTCGCCAATTTGTGCGCGACCATAGAGCCCTCCATCCGGCCCAAGTTGCAGCGGTCCGTATGGGCGCTTCCCGTCGCTGCCGTCGAATGCGTGAATAACCGCATATCCCGAGCCGTCGTACTTTATCCGGTAGATGACGCCGCAGCCGATATTGCGCAGATCCGTTAGCGAGGGCGACAGGCAGTGCGGGCCGCCCACCAGAGCCGCGCCGTACAACGCATCCCCGCCATCGACAACACCGCCGGCCGGCTCGGCGCCGCCCAGCGCCAAAACGAGCGTCAAAAGAGCGCTCATCGGCAAGCAGCATTTTCTCTCGATATGTGTGACGCACCTTACGGTGATCTTCGACGACATTCCGTCCGAGGCGCCTCAGACACCCTGGTCGAACCCGGCGCCCGTGAGGGCCACGATCCAACTCTGCACCTACAACCGGGCCGCGCTGCTGGAGCGCGTGCTTGACGCCTGTTTCGAGCAGCTCGCGGACGAGTACGAAATCGTCCTCGTCAATGACGGTTCGACCGATGATACGCCGGCCGTGATTGCACGCGCGCAGACGCGCGCGACCTGTCCGTTCATCGTCGTCGACCAACCGAACTCCGGACTTGCGAAGGGGCGCAATGCGGGCATCGCGCGCGCGTCGGGAGAGCGCATCATCTTTGTCGACGACGACGTGCTGCCGCTTCCGAATTTCGTACAAGAGCATCTGCGATCGCACGACGAGCATCCGCTCGCCATCGTCCGCGGCGGCGCCATCAACGTGGAGAACTTCGACGATTTACCGCCGCCGGTGTGGAGCATCGGCAACTACAGCGGCAACTATTTCTGGACGACCAACGTCTCGGTGCCGCTCAAGACGATTCGCGCGATTGGCGGATTTAACGAAACATTCGCAGAGTACGGCTGGGAAGACATCGATGTAGGCTTGCGGTTGCGTTTTGCCGGCGTGAAGGCCGTATTCAACAAGCGCGCGCTCGTGTATCACTACAAACCGCGGCCGCGCACTGGGAACGTTGAAAAGATGATCCGTCAAGCGCGGGCGCAAGCGCGCACGGCCGTGCAATTGGAGAAGCTGCACCCGCACTGGCGCACGACGCTTGCAACCGGCGATACCGCGGTGCAGCGCCTGCTGCACAAGTGGATGCGCGGCGTCGACATGGCGCGACGTTACCGCTCGATGCTCGGTGAACTGAACGGCGATCGGCCGCTGAGCGCGCGCGAAGCGCGTGCTGCGCGTTTACTCGCAAACGAAGCGTACTTCGAAGAATTGGAACGCGCCCGAACGAGCGCTCGTTGATGCGGATCGTCCTGGTTCGCACGGATCGCATCGGCGACCTCATCCTCTCTACTCCCGCGATTGCAACGGTGCGCGCGTCGTTTCCCGATGCGCGCATCACGATGGTCTGCAGTCCGTACAATCGCATCGTGATGGATCGCAATACCGACGTAGACGACCTCGTGGAGTTACGGCGCGACGCCAAGCCGGGCGAGTTCGGCGCGCGCTTTCGCGGACAGACCGACATTGCCATCGCACTCGCGCCGCGCAAGCCGGATTTGCAGGTCGTAGGCGCCACGCGCGCGCCGCTGCGCGTCGGCTATACGTACGTACGGCGTTACGTTGCGCGACTTACCGCACGCCTTTACGTCAATCGCTTGATGATCTCCGAAGCCGACCCCGACCTTTCCGATCGCGATCCGCACCGGCACGTGCGCCACGAAGTGAATCAACTGCTCGACCTGGTCGAACTCGCCGGCGCGGATAAGCGCGTCAATCAGTTACGGCTGGAGATAGCCGACGAGGATCGCGCAGCCATCGCCTATCTGCCGCAAGCGCCGCTCGTGCTTCATCTGGGCATGCGCTGGTTTCGCGACGGAAGCACGCTGCAGTCGACGCTCTTGCTGATGAAGGAGCTTCGGCACTTCGGCGTGCCGCTGGTGGTGACGTACGCGCCCGAATGCGAGCAATTCGTCAAGGCAATTGCCGAGTCGCGCCAGGCGGACGTCCTGCTAGGCGGCCTGGCGTTTTTCCGCTGGGCCGCCGTATTCGAGCGGGCGAGGGTCATCATCACGGTCGACACGGGTGCGACGCATGTCGCAAGCGCCGTGCGCAGGCCAACCGTCGTGGCTTTCGAACATCGCTACTTCCGGCTGAACTCGCAGGAGTGGTCGCCCTACGGCGTGCCGCAGGTGCTGGTTCGCAAGCCGGGCGACGAATCGCCGGAATCGCTTGCGCGGTTTCGCGGCGAGATCCTCGACGCAGTAGCCCAATTAATGGATCATGCTTGAACTTTCCGTCGTCATTCCGACCTACAACCGGCTTGACACGCTGCAGCACGTAATTCCGTCGCTGCTCGAACAAAGCACGCCTCGCGATGCGTACGAGCTGTTGATTTGTGATTCGAATTCGAATGACGGAACGGCAGAGTATCTGGCGCAGGTGAGCGCGGAGCATCCGAACGTGCGGCACTTGCCGGGCGCGTACACCGGGCGCGCGATGGCGCGCAACGCCGGTATCGCGCACGCGCAAGGCGAGGTCGTGCTGTTCAACGACTCCGACATCATCGCGGATCCGGGCTTGCTCGAAGCGCATCTCGCGCATCATCGCGCCGAGCAACAGATTGCCGTCGTCGGTTGGGAAGTGCAAGTCAATTCCATCGCCGACTACGAGTACAAGCGCGAGCGCCCCGACGAGCGCGGGTCGCTGCACCCGGCGACGCGCAAGCGGCTGAGCTGGCTGTATTTTCTCACCGGCAACGCATCGGTGCGGCGTGAGGATTTGCTTCGAGTCGGTTCCTTCGACGAGAATTTCACGGGTTACGGCCACGAGGATTTGGAACTCGGGTATCGCTTGCAAAAGGCCGGACTGCGCATTCTGTACGAGCCGCGCGCAGTGAACTATCATTGCCAAGACGTGCCGCACGAGAATCAAGTCGAGAAGATGAAGCTCGCCGGACGTTCGACCGTCCGCTTTTACCGCAAACATCCGGATTTTGCCGTAATGGCCAACCTCGGCATGACGCCCGTTTCGCTGGGTCTGCATTCCGCGCTCAGCAAGCTGCCGTGGGTGCTGGGCTACTTCGACCGCCGCACGGACTGCTCGAAGTTTGCGCGCGACCTCATCCAACAGTATTATTACGTCTCCGGCGTCAAGAACGCACTGGCAGAGAAAGAGCAATGACGACGAGCCTGGTACTCAAGCGATCCTGCGGCGCGCTGCGCGCCGACGACGTCGGCACGACCGTCGAACTGAACGGTTGGGTGAATCGCCGCCGCGATCACGGCGGCCTCATCTTCGTCGATATGCGCGATCGCGACGGTATCACGCAGGTCGTGTTCGATCCCGGTGATGCGTCGTTCAAAGATGCCGAGCACCTTCGCCATGAAGACGTCATTCGCGTGCGCGGTGCCGTGCGTAAGCGCCCCGCGGGGACGGAAAACCCGAAGCTTCCTACCGGCGAGGTCGAAGTCGGCGTAGACGTGCTCGAAGTGCTCAACCGTTCGCTCGTGCCGCCGTTCCCCGTCAACAGCGACGAAGACGTCGACGAGAACCTTCGGCTCGAATATCGCTATCTGGATTTGCGGCGTCCGCGACTGCAGCGCAACATCGCGGTGCGTCACAAAATCGTCAAAGCGATGCGCGATTACTTCGACGATCGGGGTTTTCTCGAGATTGAAACGCCGATGCTCATCAAGTCGACGCCGGAAGGCGCGCGCGATTATCTCGTGCCCAGCCGCCTGCAGCACGGGTCGTTTTACGCGTTGCCGCAGTCGCCGCAGCTGCTCAAACAGATTCTGATGATCTCGGGCTTCGGCCGCTACATGCAGATCGCTCGCTGCATGCGCGACGAGGATTTGCGCGCTGATCGCCAGCCGGAGTTCACGCAGATCGACGTCGAGATGTCGTTCGCGACGCAAGACGAGGTGCTCGAACTGATGGAGTCGTGCATGCGTTTTGTGTGGAAGCGCGTGCTGGACGTTGATTTGCCCGCGTTTCCACGCTTCTCGCATGCCGACGTGATGGAGCGCTATGGCAGCGACAAACCCGATCTGCGCTTCGGACTCGAGCTGCAGCACGGCAACGACGTCTTTGCCGGTACGGAGTTCGTCGTGTTCAAGTCGGTCATCGACACGCAAGGCGCGATCGTTGCACTGCGCTATCCCGGCGGCGCGTCGTTGTCGCGCCGGGATTTCGATGCGCTAACGGAACTTGCCAAGCAGCAAGGCGCCAAAGGCATGGTGTGGATTGCGCTTAGTGCCGAAGGCGTGAAGAGCTCGGCAGCAAAGTTCATCGGCGATAGTGCGATCGCGAAACTGTGCGAACGTACGCAAGCGCAAACCGGGGATGCGATTCTGCTCTTCGCCGACGCGCGCGACGCCGCGCTTGCGGTTGCGGGAAAGATGCGCCTAGAGGTCGGCGAACGCTGCGGTTTGCGCGATCCGGCCGCGTTTGCGTTTGCGTGGGTCACCGACTTTCCGCTCTTCGAAATCGACGAAGAGACCGGCGCACCGGCGCCGGCACACCACCCATTTACCGCGCCTGGTCCGGATCAATGGGAGCTCATCGATACGGAACCGCTCAAGATGCGCGCGCAGCATTATGACATGGTGCTCAACGGCTACGAGCTGGGGAGCGGATCGATTCGCATCCACAAGCCGGAGTTTCAACGCCGTATCTTTACAATGCTGGGTATGACCGCCGAGCAGATCGAAGACCGCTTCGGCTTTTTCATCCGCTCGCTGGATTATGGAGCGCCGCCGCACGGCGGTATGGCGCTGGGTATCGACCGTATCGTGATGCTGGCCGTCGGCGAGACGAACATCCGCGACGTCATCGCGTTCCCCAAAAATCAGCTGGCCCGCGACGTGATGATGGACGCGCCCTCACCTGTCCCGGAGCGCCTCGTCCGCGACGTTGGCCTGAAGATCGCCCATCCGCCGGCCGATAGTAAGTAGCGAGATGCATCGACTTCGTGTCATCGCCGCGTGCGCGTGTGCGCTCCTGGCCGGCGCCGTCTTTTTCACGCTCACGCACGATCGCGGCTTTGCCGCGCAGCCCGATTCCTGCGGAATATCCACGTTTTCCAGCAACGGCGTCGTCTATCGCGTGCTGTTTGCCAAGAACGGCGCCGTTCAGCAGTACTTGCTCGCGAAGAGCTCGGGCAACACGGAAAAAGATCACGACGCGTTCAAAGCTGCCGAAGCGCAGTACGGACCTGAAGCGGTGAACGCGCCGCCGCTGCAAATCATCAGTTTCAAACCGGGCCCGGGCGGCATGATGGTCCCCGACAAGGCGGTCGACTCATGTCACCGCATCACGCACTTCCACTGAGAACAGCAGCCCAAAGTGCTGTAGAACCTAGCGTTGGAATGTGACGTTAAACGCGTACGTCCCGCTCACGGGAACGCAATTGACGACCTTCGGAGCGTAAATAGAATTCTCAGCCGCGTAAAGCGCCTGGTCATCGAGTCGCTGATAACCCGACGACATCGCTACGCGCGCCTGCGCAACCTCACCATCGGGACCGATTGTTACCTGAATGCTCACGACTCCATAGCCAGGAAGGCCAGTGTCGTCCTGCGGCCATCGCAGCGGCATCTGTTTGAGCACAATCGCATCCATGTGATGGACGGTGCACTTCGGTCCAGCGAACTTTGTGTAATCCGGCCGAACCACTTCGGCAACGATGACGGACTCCACCACGGGATGACACGCGTTCATGGCCGGCGCATACGTTGACGCCATTGCGGCGGCAATAGCGGCCGCGTCCGCCTTTGGGGATCCACTGCCGTTATAGACGTTTGCGTTAGTCGCTTTGCCATTCGGTCCAACTGTCACTTGAACGATTGTTACTCGTCCTCTGCCCAACTCCGGGTCGCCCGCTGCCATATACTCCGAAACGGCATGAGCCATCGACGCGTCACGAAAACACGCAGGTGCGGGGGTTGAAGCCGCCGGCAAAAGAGCTGCAAGGACGGCCGCTCCTAGCATATGGAGCAATTCGTTCACCACCGAGGGTGTGCCTGGAAGAAAGTTCGCGCGATGTTTTCTAGCGTCGGGCGTGCTACAAGTTCAAGGGCAAGAGCTGCTACGAACGCATATCCTTCGGAAGCCGCCAGCGGCGTCTTTCTCGAAAACGTAAGATCGACGCCACGATGGCCACAACCAAGAACAGCGTACAAAGCGCGCGAGCTACAGTTCCGTTTATAATGTCGTCGTTGTAGTTCGCAAAAACCTGAACGGTACGGACCAAAATATATTCGCACGCCGCGCAGTCGGCCCACCATGGCCCATAGGTCCAGGCAGGTGGATAGTCATCGTCGGGATGTTGCGCGGCAAAATCGGTGGTCAACGGCTCGGGTGGCGAGCCTTCGCAATCGATCGGCGTCACGCATTTCCACTACGGAGGCAGTTGGGTGGTTCGAAACGCGAGCGTTGCCGTTTCGGTGATCGAGACGGTGCGCGGAATAGGAGGAATCGCAAGATCGTCGTGATTTGGTGACTCCGGCCATGGAACGGTCCCGCGCGAAATGCAGTCATCGTAGTCGCTGTTCATGTACAGCGGAGAGCTCGCTGCGAGGAGCAACGCGTGCAGCGGGCGCCGGCTCCTGGCACTTTCTTTCAGAGCGTAGTCGGCATCGGCGTGTAGCGCTTCCGACGCGAGCTCTAAGGCGATGGCGTCACAATCCGTCGCGACCGCCGTCGTCCGATAATGCAGCACGCCGCCGGAGTTTGCATACGCGCGCTCCAGCGTTCTTGCAACGAGCGTTATCGTAGCAGGATCCACCGGCTCAATGATTGCTTGAAACGACGCATGCGGATAGCCGGCTGCTGGGATAAAATTCCACGCGAGATCCACGACATGTGGAACGTGCCGAAGCTGCGAGGCGAGCTTCGCGGCGTCCGGCCAATTGCTGGAAACGGCGCTATTTATTGCGGTTGGTGCGATGTTTACGTCGAAGCGAAGCGCATTAGGACGCTGTGTGCTCGCAGCCGTCGCGGTCGCAACGATTAGGGTTTGAGGATTGGAAAGCGCTATAGGCAGAATATTCGGAAGCGACGGGCT